>VMGE01000001.1 GCA_007376395.1 Microgenomates group bacterium Gr01-1014_5
TGGATTTGTAATCAATCTGATTAATTTATCAGTCTTATTTTTATAATTGTCTGGGTGAGTCTTTAACAGTGTAATTGCTTGTACGAATTTTGGTAAGAATAATCCCGATGAATTTAGATCATCTAATTTACGGGTAGTTCCTGCTCTGGTGTAGTCTTCAGTAATTTTTCTTAAAGCTAGGAATATATTTTCTTCATGCTGGGCAAAGAACGCCTCCTCCTGCCCGGGAGCAATATCCAGATCCTTTAAGGCTCTAAGACTATTCTCCGCAACGTAATCCTCCCACCAAGATGGTTCAGACAGTATCGCCTGTGCGAGGTCTCTCATTACCTCTTCTAAGGGTTGAAGTTTTTGCACAAGATAATTTTTAGTATCTTGGTCAAATTCGAAAGGCTCATGGATATCAAGTGATATTTCAAAGACATGGAAAGCAGTATCCAGATCGTTTTGTGATATCTTCCCAGTTCTGCTGGCAAACCATGAACCAGACATGGCATATATTCCGAGACCTTCTTCAATAATATTATTTCGAATAAAACTACAAGCTGGAAGATATTCTATTAAATTATTGTCAACTAAGAAGAACACAGCAGGTAAAGCTTGATAAATTTCTTTCATTTCCGAGGGGTGTTCTCTGTGAGATAACTGCCGGGTTACTTCTAGAACAGCTTCGATAAACCCACTTTCTTCCGTTTGACCGGGTTCTTGAGCCGAAGCAGATAGATCGTTGAGCATTGATTTTAAGACCAATATGGTGTTGCCGTATTCACCTGCGTTTACCTCAAACAAAATTTCTTCAGTGGCCTTTGGTTCAACTTTTATAATCTCAGCCATGAGTTTTCCAGCTCTTTCCAGAACAGTTTCGGTTACTTCTGTTTCTCTGAGTTTTCCTAAAGAAGGTTTAATTCTTTGTAATATTGCATCTAGTCCAGAGGCGTCGTACACACTTTCCATATTATCAATAACTGCTTGCAATACTCTCTTGGCCTCCTCTGGAGTGTTTGGTCTATACTTTCCTGCGAGCTGATAAAGTGCTAATTCCTTACTAGAAGACCCTAGACGTGGATTTGACAAATCAGCGATATAACCATCAACAAAGACATCTCTTAATGATGTTACTGATGAGCCTGTTTCTTGTGTTGACATATTATCCTGCCGAGCGTTGGATGTAATCTTCGTTAGACAGGAGACGTTTGGCGCCAGACTTGCCTACCTGACCCCAGAAGCCCTTTTTCTTGGCTGAACGAGTGTTATAAGACTGCATCCAAAGACTGGCGTTTTCAATTTTGCGGCGGAAAGAAACGATGTAGGAACGTAGTTTTTCAAAGAAATTTACGTGATACACCCCGGGGTTTGCCGGAGCCTGCATCGCGGCAATTTGTGTCTCGCGAGCCAAGCCTTGGGTGGTTTTGGCAAGCTGTGTGACTTCGCCTGCCAGTGCCTGGATTTGCACTTTTAATTCTTGGCTTTGTTGGGAAACAAGGGTTTGTTCTTGGTGTCTTAGAGATTGCTCGTAGGCTAGCTGTGAGCGCAAAACCTTATTTTCCTCTTTTTGTTCCTCTAATACTTGATCAAATTCAATGCTTTGACCAGGCGCAAGATCCCCGGAAGCCTGTCTGGGCTTCTTTTCATAGCCGAACGCTTGGTTGAAAAAATCCTGGGAAATACCCTCAAATACGTCTTTTTTGACCGACGAAGCCATACCCCCTCCTATATCACGCAGAGCTTCAAGGATGCTGTCTGAAGCAGGTGTTTTTGTTTTGGATTTTTTGGTTGTTTGGTTAATAGCCATTTAGGCACATTCTATGACCTTTGTGGTCTCAAGTCAAGCTATAGTTTGACTTCATGACCTTTACGGTCTCAAGTCAAGCTATAGTTTGGTTTATATCAGGTTGACCAGGGAATCAAGTGCTTTGCGGCGGGATAAAACGGCGCGGATTAAGGATTTTTGTTCAGGTGTAGATATGGTCGACTTTGCCTGGCCGTTTCCTTCAGTGCGTGAAGAAGTAGCGCTAATAACTTCTTCTATTTCTGCTTCGGAAACCTGAACTTTTTCTGCTTCAGCCACCCGGTTTAAGATAAGCACAAGCTTAATAGACGCTTGAGATTGGCTGGCATAATCTTGTTTTAATTGTTCAACAGTTTTGTTTGTTGAGGCTAAATATTGTTCAACAGTAAGCCCTAGCTTTTGTACTTGATCCAAAAGCTGTGAGAGTTTATGGTTGATTTCTTCTTCAATTAAGGGTTTTGGCAAACTTAAAGTTGCGGACTCTAGTAACGCATTGATAATTTGCTGTTCTCTTTCTTCACGGCTAGGCTCATTAGAGGCTTTAGGATCACCTTTGGCCGGCGTCCAAACTTCGGTTTTTTTCGAGTTCGAAACGGTCTTTTTATAATCTCCGAGGTCAATTTCGGGAAGTTCGCATGTTACGGCCCGGATAGTCCAATCCCGTTCTTCTTCTACCCCGATCGGATCGGGGTCTATCGAAACAAGCTCAAACCTGGGTTGTAAAACCGGCCTAAGATTGTGTTCAAGTACAGCTTTTGCATAGTGCTGGGGCAAAAGGTGTTGTAAAGTGTGCTCATACAACCTTTGACGGTCTATGTTTTTCATGGCAAGATCCAGAGGAGCTTTACCTTTTCTAAAGCCTGGAACCTCGACATCGTTAGCCAATTCTTTGAGGACAGCTTCTCTTGTCGTTTGAACAATGGCAAATGGAATAGTGAAGGTTAATTGAATTGTTCCGTCGTCAAGCCTCGCCAATACAGTTCCAGCTGGCTCTTTTGTCACTTTTGCGCTCTTTGCTACTTTAGGCATGATTGTATTCTACCAGATTTAGCCTCAAATTACTAATTGACCTAATTAACCTAATGTTTGGAAATTAAAAATTAAGAATTAAAAATTGGAGCGCAGCGACCTATCCTTTGTGTTGGGTTTTAAAAGTAGAAGGATTAAAGCCGCCCTTTTTTGACTGCTGGAACTTTTGCGGGCTAAATGTTTGTATTTTAAAATGTTCCGGCTTACGGAAAGCAGTGCTTTGTCGGGCGTTGTCTGGCGCAGAATTTGGTTGTTTAGAATCGGTCATACGAAAGCTTTGCTCAATTATACCAAATTAGTCTACAATATGGGCATGCAGGTTGTTATTGGTGATGTATTGGTTAATTATCAGGAACGAGGTAAAAGCAGGAAAGGAACCGTGGTTGTTTTGCACGGCTGGGGCAGAAGTTCCCGCGACTGGGAGCGCACTGCAGACTCGTTAGCTAGTCGTTACCGTGTTATTTTGGTAGACCTTCCCGGGTTTGGATTAACTATTTTCCCTCCAGGGGCTGTTTTTTCCATTCATGACTATGTTGAATTTATAGTCCAGTTTTTAAAGAAGTTAAAAATATCCCACCCAATTATTATTGGTCATTCGCTTGGGGGGCGTATCGGTATTATTTTAGGAACAAGAAAAATACTCAGGAAACTTATTTTAGTCGACAGTGCTGGAATTGAAGAAAGAACCTTGGGAATAAAACTAAAAATTTTGGTTTATAAAACTGTCAGGTTTTTCCTACCCCATGATTTGGTTTTAAAAATGCAAGGACTAGTTGGCTCAACAGACTACAGAGATGCTGGTCCAATGCGCAAAACATTTATAAAAATCGTTAACGAACGCTTAAGTAAATATTTACATAAAGTCAGAGTGTCAACTTTATTAATTTGGGGAGATAAAGATGATGTGATAGAAGTAAAGTATGGAAAAGTGATGAAAGAGGCCATATCCGATTCACATTTACGGATAGTTTGGGGTACAGGCCATCACCCGCATTTAGAAAAACCGCGAGAGTTTGAAACAATTTTAAACGAATATTTATGAATTTATATTTACACATTCTTCAACTTGAGGGCTACCAATGGAAGCACTTTTTAACTTGGGTGTTTGGGCACTTATGGATTCGTAAGCTTGGAAACAAAAAACCTTTAGTTTGGACCTCTAAGGCTATCTTTTTGTATTACACTGCTTTCGTTTTAACATGTCTTCTGCCGCTTCTGGTGTTTCTGATTTCACAAAATATTACCTACACAGGGTTAACTTTTGTGATCCTGTTTTTACAACCTTATATTCCACTTTTATTCTCTCTGGCGCTAATTAAACCCTTTGAAATTTGGAATAAGACTAAAACCATCCAAGACACGAGAAGAAAAGTAGACTCTTTGCCTAATCTGCAAGTTATTGGAATTACGGGGAGTTTCGGCAAAACCTCGGTCAAAGAATTCCTGTATCAAATATTACGTACTAAATATAAAGTTTTGAAGACTCCGGAAAGTTACAACACGGTTTTTGGAATCTCCAAAGTTGTAGAACTAGAATTAGACAACTCATACGACTTTTTTATCTGTGAAATGGGGGCGTATCAAAGAGGTGAAATTGCCGAACTTGCACATATGGTTAGACCAAAATACGGGATACTGACCGGTATTGCCCAACAGCATTTAGAAAGATTCGGGTCAATAGAAAACATTATTTCTGGTAAGTTTGAGCTGATTGAGGCTTTGCCTCAAGACGGTTTTGCAGTCTTAAATATCGACAGTACGCCTGTTAAAAACAGTCTTAAAAAAGTTTCAGTTCCTTTTTGGGGCTATGGACAAGACGAAAAGGCTGAGGTGAGAGTAGAAAAGGTAAAACTTAGTATCGATGGGTCGAGATTTGTTTTAGTTACGCCTTCCGGAAAACTCAATTTACATACCAAGCTTGCAGGTTTTAGTGCAATCCAAAATATAGCAGGAGCTGTTGCAATGGCTCTGCATCTTGGTGTCCTTCCTAAAAAAATAGTCCGGACCGTTGCGTCTTTAGAACCTGTCCCCGCACGGCTAGAGATAATAAAACAAGGCGAGTTAACCATACTTAACGACAGCTTTAATTCGAACCCTGAAGGTTTCCGCGAAGCGCTCGAGACCGCAAGTTTGATTAAAAGTAAATTTAAAGTGTTAATCACTCCGGGTATTGTAGATTTGGGTGCAAGTAATCAGGAAATACATAAAGGTTTGGGTAAACTTGCTGCAGGCGTGTTTGATCTTGTGATTTTAGTTACTGACAGTGGTCGGACCAGAGGTTTGGAAAGCGGCTTGTTAGCGGCAAAGTTTGAGAAAGAAAAGATTGTTTTTGTTAAAACTTTAAACGACGCGATGCAACTATTACGCGAAAAAGCAAAGCTCGGAACTTTAGTCCTTCTTGAGAATGACTTGCCGGATAATTACTGATATAAGTCCTTAGGTGCAAACGTCCACACCCGGTGTGGAATAGCTTTGCACATCGGGTCAACTTTTGCCTTTTGAACCTGAGAAACTCTCGAGGACGTTTGTCGGAAACGTGCGCAATAATTTTGCTCTTTCTTCGTGCCGCTCGAGAGCCAGATTTATAAGTTTTGTAATCAACTCTTTAATCTTTAAACCTTTCGGTTCCCAAAGATAAAAAGCAATCGATCCCGGAAGCGGATTTACTTCGTTAACCCAGATCTGTTTTTCATTAGGTGTCAGCAAAAAATCGATTCTTATAATTCCTGAGCAATCAAGTAGCCGAAATGTCTGGCGGGCTATTTCTTCTATTTCTTTTTTGGTATCTGCTTTAATTGGAGCGGGGATAATTCTTTTTAACGACGCCATGCCTGATGACTTACCTCCTCCGGAAGTGTATTTATCTTCATAGCTTAAAACGTTACTCGAGGCGACTGGCATTTCTACTTCTGAAACTTCTATCTCTTCGTGTCCGATTACGGAGACGTTAACTTCTTTTGCGTCTTTTACTCCCTCTTCAACCAAAATCCTCCGGTCATAAAACTTCGCAATTTCGATTGCTTCTTCCAACCCTTTTCTGTTTTCTGCACGGGTTACGCCAATTGAGGATCCTCCGCTTGGCGGTTTAACAAACATGGGATATTTAAGCTTTTCTTCGCAATTGTCTAAAATTGACTTTTTGTCTGCCTCCCAGTCCTGAACTAAAAAGTGATGTCCTTTAACAACAGGTACGCCAAAATCGTCAAGAATTGCTTTGCAAAGGATTTTATCCATGGTTACCGCAGAAGCTAAAGTTCCACAGCCGACATAAGGAATTCCCGAGAGGTCAAAAAGTCCTTGAGCCGCGCCATCCTCTCCGTAAGTACCATGGAAGCAAGGGAAAAGCACATCTATTTTTAAGTATTTTAATTTGCTGAAGAGTCCGTGAGACGAGCTTGGATCTTCTACTAGGCCTGAAACCGAGGTGTCTGGGGAAAGGAAGGTGTTTTTCAATCCTGCAACGGCTTTGACCAAATCCTTATAAGTTTCAACCTTTTCCAGACGCCCTTCTCCTGCAAACCAGCGGCCGTCCTTTGTAACGTAAACTGCGATTGGTTCAAATTTCTCCCGGTCGATATTATTGAACACTTGCAGACCGGTGATAATCGAAATCTCATGCTCTGTCGACTTTCCCCCAAAAACGATTGCGACTTTAAGTTTGTTCATATTAAGATTTTAACATTAAAACTGCATCTTTAAATTGTTCCCCTCGGTCTTTGTAGTTTTGGAATAAGCCAAACGAGGCGCAAGCTGGGGAGAGTATTACAACTTCTTCACGCCTTGCCATTTCGTAAGCCGGCTTAATGATATCCTGCATGGTTGGTTTGCCACTAATTCTAAGAACTATTTTGTTATAACCATTTTCATCAAGAGATTTTTCAATTCTCTCTGCCTCGTCACCTATCAGTATCACAGCATAAGTATTCGATTGTGCAATTTCCCTTGCTAACATTGTAAAGTCAGCGTTTTTAGATGATCCTCCTAAAATTAATATCTTTTTTTCCTTAAAACTGCGTATCGCAGCAATTGTAGGCTCGGGGTTTGTGGCATAAGAATCGTTGATATAGGTAACACCATTTACATTAGCAACAAACTCCAGTCGATGTTCCAAACCTTTAAATTGAGCCATTCCCTTCCAAGCTTTTTCAATGTCTACTTTTATTAGTCGAGCAACGACTAACGCGGCTAGTGCATTTTCTAGGTTATGGTTTCCTAGTATTATTAACTCATCCTTTTTCCCAATTAATAGATCTTTACTCCATATCTCATTTTCTTTCATATACATATAGGTCTCAGGTGAATAGGTCGACGAGTACCAGACAACTACACCGTTTGAATTCATTGCTAGTTTTTTTGATGTTTCGTCATGCCAATTCATAACTAGAAAATCTGCAAGAACTTGGTGTTTCCAGAGTTGTTCTTTTGCTTTTTCGTATTCTTCTTGAGAAATATGCCAGTCCATATGATCTGACGTGATATTAGTAACGACCGCAATATGTGGACTTTTGTGTAAATCGATAGTTTGGAAGGATGAAAGCTCTAAAACTACAAAATCCACATCAGATGTGGTATCGAGAGCGGAAAGCATTGTTTCGCCAATGTTTCCCAATAAACAAACTTTTTTACCACAAGCCTTGAGTGCTTCAGCTATCAAACTCGCTGTTGTACCCTTTCCTTTTGTTCCGGTAACGGCAATTATTGGAGTCTTGCACTCCTCAAAAAAAATATTTGTTGTGCTGGTTAGTTTTGCGCCTTTTTTAACCGCTTCTATCATCTGGGGAAGATCCGGCCTGACCCCTGGTGAGCGGACGATTAAATCAAAGCCATTTAATCCTGCGTCTAAATATTTTTCATCCAACACCCATTCGATTTTCTGCAAGGTCTCTCCTTGCGAAGCTAAAAACTCGTCAATGCTTAATTCTTCTCTGTTTTTTTTATCAAAAACCACAATCCCGGTATTTTTTCCAACAAAATACTTTAAAGCATCTTTTCCCTCAATACCAAAACCAAGAATTGCTACACGCATTTATAATTCCTCCTTAAAACCAACCAACTGTACTTCTGGTTCTAAATCTACTCCGAACCTATCTTTTACTTTATCTTTATACTCTTTCGCTAAAGCAAAGAAATCTGCGGCTGTTCCTCCGCCTTGGTTTATATATAAATTTGCGTGATGATCCGAGATTTTTATTTGTCCCCTAGTGGCTCCCTTTGCTCCTACCTGTTCCAAAAACCACCAGGCAGGCACTTTCCCAAAATAATCTTTTGGTATGTCCTTCTGTAATTCTATAGGTAGTCTGTTAATTAATAAATTCTTGAAGAAACTCCCCGGACATTTTATTCCCAGTGCGTACTTTTGTTTTCGTGTTTCTAAAACTTCACTTGCTGTTTTTCTAAGTAATTCTCGATCCCCCATCCCCATTTCAAACTCTACCTCTGTGATTATCCAATCCTTGTGATTTTTTAATACGCTCTCTCTGTAATCAAATTCAAGATCTTGCTTGCTGAGGTATTTTTCTTTATCGCCTACTAACACGCGAACACGTATCAGTTTGTCAGAAATAGTTTGCCCAAACGCTCCGGCATTTCCATAAACAGCACCCCCAACACTCCCCGGAATATTATTTAATTTTTCTATCCCGGCAAGTCCGTGTTCTATTGTGTAGTCTACCAATTTCTGCAAACTTGTTCCTGATGCAACTATTATTCTCGCATCCTCCAAGGTGAGACCCTGGAGGCTCAATTTGATAATTAAGCCGGATAATCCCTCATCACTAATTAACAAATCACTTCCACCTGCGATAACGTAATACGTTAACGCATTATCTTTAGCGTAATGAAGTGCTTCCTTAAGCTCTTCAATCGAATAAACCTCTATAAAATATTTAGCAGCCCCCCCAATCCTTAATGTTGTATACCTTTCAAGTAGTACGTTTTCCTGAATTTTTATCATGTTTATTGTGTTACATATATCAATATATGTAACATATCATATCCTTTCTAAAATAAGTTTGTGTATTTTGTAAATATCTCCAGCTCCTAGTGTAATAAAAATATCACCTGGTTTTAAAGTTTTTATTAGAAAATCTACTGCTTCTTGCCAACCTCCTAAATATTTTACATTATCAGTTTTGGGGTGGTGTTTTTTAATTTCCTCAGTTAATTTATCACTTGAAACTTCTGGGTCTATATCTTCGCGCGCAGAAGCATAAATATCTGTAATACCAACAATATCTGCGTCGTTAAAACTCTTGGAAAACTTTGAAAACAAAGCTTTAGTTCGTGAATAGGTATGAGGTTGAAAAAGAGCTACAATTCTTTTGTCGGGAAACCATTCTTTCGCTGCTTTTAAAGTTTCCCGAATTTGAATTGGGTGGTGTGCGTAGTCGTCATAAAACAAAATTCCATTTTTCTCGGCTATTTTTTCAAATCTTCTTTTACAACCGGTATATTTTAGTAAACCCTCAACAATTTGCTCGTCTGGTATACCTATTTTTTTACATACTACGAATGCGTTCTCGGCGTTTTGCAAATTGAAAGCCCCAGGTACGTTAAGTTTTAATCCTGCTGGTAGTTTACCTTTACAGTCCTGTATTACAATTCCGCCAGCGGTGAGCACCCGGTCTATAAATTCTGAGAATACTTTTATTATCTCATCTGAAGTTTTATAAATGTCAGGATGGTCATGTCTAATATTAGTGACTATTAAATAATTGGGTGAAAGAAAAGAAAACCTAGGTCTGTTATCGATCCCAGGAGAAATTGCAAATTCGTCTGCTTCGCAAATGAAATATTCCCCCTCTCTACTATATTTTCCAGGAGTTCCGGTTGAGGGAATATTTCCTACCCCGATTGCATAGGAGGGGTTTAAACCTGCATATTCTAAAATTGTTGCAATCATTGCGCAAGTGGTTGTTTTACCGCCGACTCCGCATACGGCGATTGTTTTTTTACCCTCAGCTAGTTGACCAAGTGCCTCGGCGTGCGATATTACCGGAATGCCTAATTCTTTTGCGGCAAGAACTTCTGGGTTGTTTAACCCTCCGTGGGCGCCTGTAAAAACCAATAAATCAGACTTCGGGTCTAAGTTTTCCTTTTTAAATCTTATTTTCCAAGGCAAGCCTCTATTTTTTAGAGTCTCGTCAGTTACAAACTCTTCTGCAACATCAGAACCTGTAATTTTAATTCCCAAGTCTTGGCAGCACAAAGCCAAAGAAGTCATACCAACCCCTTTAATCCCTGTAAAATGAACATGTTTTGCGTTTTTGATATTCATACTAATTAGCAACTAACCTTCTCAATATTTTGCGTATAACTTCCTGATCGCTCCAGGGAACCTCTTCTCCCTTTACTGCCAGGCTTTTCTCATGTCCTTTTCCAAGAATTGCAACAGTATCCCCTTCCCTTGCGTTTTCCAAAGCTAGGCTAATAGCATTTGTGCGGTTTGGCTCTATAACGTATACCGATTTGTCTGGGTGGAGTAAAAGATCTTGTCTGCCGACGTGCATTACTCCTACTTTTCTAGCTCCTTCTTCCATTTGTGCGATTATATCTACGACTTCCTCGCGGCGGGGGTCGTCTGCGGTAAAAATTGTGACATTGGCGTGTCTGGCCGCTTTACCCATTGCCGGTCTTTTTGTCGCGTCCCTTTCACCAGCCGATCCGTAAACTGCTATTATTTTTTTGTCTGCCGGCAATAATTGTCTTAAAACTCTTAATACTTTTTCCAAAGCATTAGGGCTATGGGCAAAATCCACAAGAACTCCAAAGTTTTGCCCTTCGTCGATTCTTTCCATGCGCCCTTCAGGAGTTTCAAAAGTTTCCAACCCCGGCTTTATTTGGCTCCAGTCTAAACCTAACACAAAACATGAAGCAGAAGCGGCCAACATGTTAGAAACGTTATATTCCCCAAGCAGACGGCTTTCTATTTCTGTGCTTTGCCCTTGAGAATAGATACTAAACTTTGTGCCGAGAGCCGAAAACTCTAAATTTTCTCCTTTAACATCTGCATTTTTATGCAGTCCGTAGGAAATTAGCTTAGTCTCTTTCGACAGTTGATTTTGGTAATACTCAAAAGATTCGTCGTCTTTATTCAAAACTGCGCTGTCAACTCTTTTAAAAAGCATGGCCTTTGCCTCGCGGTATGCCTCCATGGTGCGGTGATAATCAAGATGGTCTTGGGCAAAATTAGTCAGAGTTCCTACCGTATACTCAACTCCGGACACTCTTCCTTGGTGCAGTCCTATTGAGGTTGTTTCTAAAACAGCGTACTCACAGTTATTTTCGACCATTTTTGCCAATAGTTCCTGCAGGGGTAGCGCCTCAGGATTGGTGACATGGAGTCCTGTATCAATTAATTCATCAGCGATTTTTGCGTTAATGGTTGAAATAAGCCCAACCCTTTTACCCGCAGTTTTTAAAATATGGTAAATAAGGCTGCAGGTGGTAGTTTTTCCTTCTGTTCCTGTTACACCAATAACTTTAAGTTTGTGAGAGGGGTTGCCGTACCAGGTTGAGGCTAAAACACCCAAAGCGGATCTCGAGTCTTTAACGCGGATATAAGGCACGCTTCCAAATTCTAAATCTTGAGCCTTGCGCTCCCCAAGCACGGCTGCAGCCCCGTTTAATAGCGCTTGGGGGATATTATTGTGTGAATCTACAGTTAGGCCTTTTATAGCCACGAAGAGGTTGCCAGGCTGAACCAGACGTGAATCGTCGGCTATGCCTGAGATTGCAATTTCCAGGCTTCCTTGGGGCTCGAAATTCCCCAGAGAAGAAACTAATTTGGCTAATTTCATCACAGCTAAGTATACAGGTTTGAAGCTAATATTGTCAGCTTTGGCACTATACTTTTGATTTTCTCCAACCTGCTGATTCTGCCTCAGACTCTGAGCAAAACCAGCGTTCTCCTGCACTTTCTTCAATTTTAGTTTTTTCGTAATATCTCTGTCCCTGGGTGTGATAAATTTTTTCGCCCGAAGAGCTGATATTTCCTTTGATTGTGCATTCATTATTGGTTCGAGCTCCTTGATGTTCCGAACCATTTCCTTCCGTTCTTATCTCCCTTTTTATACAGGCGTCAGGTGACCAGAGGCCAAATTGTCCCTCCCTCGCCTCTCTTTCTGCCGCCTGAAACCTTTCTACATATTTTACGTTTGGCGGATAGGTCGAAACTCGGGCCACGCCTTGCTTAACCAACTCTTCGTTAACAAGTATGTTTTTTACCCCGGTTTGATCGGGGTCTAGCCAAACGTAGGCAAGTTTTCTTCCATATTTGTCTAAAATCTGCACGTCGGTTTCTAAAATTACTTCTTTATTCAAAACTAAATTAGAGTTTGCCTTACTGGCGCTTGCTCCATAGCAGTCTCCAGTCTCCGGGGTATCGACTCCTGTGTAGCGGATCCGAGTATTGTCCGATAATTCAATTGTATCTCCGTCGATGATTCTTGTAACCTTTACTTTTCCGCTTTCCACATCAGATGTGGTAGAAGGTATTGAAGTAGGTGTGGGTATAGTTTGCGCATCATTGACGGGTTGTTTTGAAGTTAACCCTAAAGGTTGCTGGTACTTTTGAATTAAAGAGGTTGAAAGAAAAAGAAGCGCAAAACCTACGGCAACCAGCCAGGGAGTCAGACTCTTTAGTTTCATGTTTACTGTTTACGTTATCTTACTCTAATGTTTCAGCCGGAACACGAATTATCCTGTCGTCGTCTGGCGTAGGAGTTCCCCTCCCGTCACGGTTGTTAGTCAGAAAATAGAAGCTACCGTCAGGCCCTTTTTCAATTGCTCTAATTCTGCCAAATTTATTTTTAAAGAATTCTTTAACCTCACGTGTTTTTAAATCTACCTCGAAAATAGACTCACCCTTAAGTCCGGAAAAATAAAGTTTATTGTTTGTTGATAATGCACCTGAGGGAGCCCAGGTTGTGGTTCCGCTTTGTATAAAGGGCTCGACCAAACCTTCACTTTTTTGTGTACCGCTTATTTCTGGCCAGCCGTAATTTTTCCCTGTTTCGATTAAATTAACTTCGTCTTCTCCTGTTTTCCCATGCTCTGTTGCCCAGAGCTTGCCGCCCTCATCCCAAGCCAAACCCTGTGGGTTTCTGTGCCCATAAGAATATACAGGAGAGCCGGAGAACGGATTATCAGGCGGAACAGACCCGTCATCGTTGAGCCGTAAGATCTTGCCAGCCAGAGAGTTTAGATTTTGCGCGGTAGAAGGGTTTTGGGAATCTCCGGTTGTAATATAGAGCTTATCATCTGGCCCGAACTTAATCCTTCCTCCGTTGTGATTCGAATTCCCCGGAATATTATCAATAATTACGCGGACATCCTGCAAAGAATCTTCAAGATGTGAGTAGCGCACAACTTTGTTTTTAAGACCCTGGTTTTGGTAAGTGTAATAAAGATAAGTATAGCCATTTTTTTCATGCTGGGGATGCTGGGTCATGCCCAGTAAACCACCCTCGCCCTCCTGCACTACATCGTTTAATTTTAATACTTCTTTTTTGTCTTTACCGCTTATCTCCAACACCCTGCCCTCCCGCTCTGTGACAAAAATTTTACCATCAGGTAAAAAATTAATCTCCCAGGGGACATTAAGATTGGTAGTAAAAACTTCAATAATTTCTGAAGAGCTATTATTTCCACCTTTCTGCTCTATTTTGGGAGCAGGCATGGTAACTTGCCCAAGGTAATAAAAGATTCCAAATCCAGATAAAAGTAAAAGAATTATTTTTAGCATTCAGCGATACTTGGACAACTTGTGTTATTCTATAGTCAAAGTTTACCACATGAGATCAGTTGTAATTTGCGGAAGTAGGAGATTTAAGCCAGAAATCAGAAAACTGGAAGCTTTGCTTAAAAGGGCCGGGGTCACGGTTTACGCGCCGTACCTTCATTCACCCGACCCGAATGACTGGGTAAAACTTCAAGAACAGCAGCAAAAGTTTATATTGCTGGGTTTAACCTTGGATCATTTCTATAAAATACGCATGGCAGACGTCGTATATGTTTACAATAAGGGTGGATATTCAGGTGTAAGCACATCGATGGAAATTGGTTGTGCCGCAGCCTTGGGAAAGCCGATTTACTCTTTAGAAGAAGATAAGGAAGAAGGCTGCCGGAATGTGCTTTTTAGGGCACAACTAAAAACACCCAAACAATTGTTGGCTTACCTAAAATAGCATATAAAAATAGTAGCTTTGATGTTATTTCTTTTGTTAGTAATTGCAATCTTTTCACCTCCCTTCTTTTTTGGCATTTTTCTAGAAAATATTATTTCCTGGAAGCAGCCTGCCTGCTACCAATACATGCTGAAAGCTATGCGGGGTGAAATTTTGCAAGGGCCCTGAGCTTGTCGAAGGGTTCATCTTGACCCTTGTCAAAATGAGGGGTGCAACCCCTAATTAGTGAAGATTATTGAAACCTATAGTTTTATTTAGTATAATTACCCGATGCTAGAAGCATTTAAAGATGCTCCTTTTTTAGATAGGAGAATAACAGCTCCAGACTTACCTAACAATATAGGTCGTCTTTTAGGGTTTGCGGAAGATAAAGGCAAGCTAGTTAGAGCTTGGGCTTTTCTCAGTGATGATCCCTATTATGAAAAACGACTTGATTTTTATGCAAGTAATGTCCAAAGATGGCAAAGGTTTACAGACCAATCAGGAATTAAAATCCCAAACCCTTTACCTGTTTTTGGAGAAAGAGCAATTGGTTCTAAAATTGGTATGTTTTATGTGGTTGTAGATAAGATTGAAGGTGTAAATCTACTCAACTATTTTTTTGAAAACAATAGTGAATCAGATTTAGGTTTAATTAATAAGCTGTTTACCAATCTGGCGGATTATTCTGCACTTATTTACAAGCAGGGAGGAGATTTTATGTCAGATTAAAAACTTGATCAATATGTAATTGGAACTACAGCTAGATCTCAAACTCGAGATATTTACTTTGTTGATCTTGACAATGAACACGGAACTTATAATGTCGCTAATAGAAAAGATGACAAGAATTATCCTTTCTTTGAGTTTATAGGAAGAATTAGCTTTATGATGCGACTGTTAGAAGCCCAATGTGGTGGTATAAAATTTGAAGAAGCTAGAAAAAAGTATAAAGACTTTTTTGATAATATTCCTGAGGGACATCCATACTCTCAGGTTAGAACAAATTTGAGTAGAACTTTTGATATGGATTTTTGAAATTTAATGAATCTGCTTAGTCTTTGAGAATCACGCATAAATTCTGTAGATCAACGAATCTTAGCGGAGGTGTCAAAACAAAAGTCTGTCGATCTTTAGGAGACAGTCTTTTGGTGAGCAACAATCTTTGCAGAAGATGAAATACATCGGTTACACAGTCGAAGAGATAGGATCATCCTCATTAAATCCTCTTGAGCTAGTTACTGTCTGGTCAAGAGCAACTGATTCTCCACGTGTTGATCCTAAGTGGTAAACTTACGCTCATGATCTGGGTAGTGAGAGCGTTTTTGATTAGTCTTGTGTATTTTCAACTTTTTCTTTGGTCGGGCATAGCTTCTGCCGGCAACAATATATTTGGTATCCATATTACCAACGAAGCGGATTTGAATGACGCGGCCAAACTTGTCAATAGTAATGGCGGGGAATGGGGTTATGTCACTTTTGTTATTCGTGAGGATGAACGCGACACAGCTCGCTGGCAAAGTGTTTTTGACAGAATGCGCGAACTAAAGCTCATTCCTTTAGTAAGGCTGGCAACAAAGACTGAAGGTGCCAATTGGAAAAAACCAATTCCGGTAGACGCAGATTCATGGGTTACTTTTCTCTCTTCACTGAACTGGGTGGTGAAAAATAGGTATGTAATTCTTTTTAATGAACCAAACCATTCGGGTGAATGGGGAGGAACTATTAATCCTCGGGAGTATGCTCAAGTCGCTAGTGTTTTCCAAAAACGCTTAAAAGAAACCTCTGCCGATTATTTCATTTTACCGGCAGGGTTTGACTCGTCTGCTCCCAATGGCCCCAAAACAATGTCGGCGGATAAATTCTGGGGTCTTATGAATTCAGAGGTGCCTTATATATTCTCTATTTTTGATGGTTGGAATTCCCACTCTTATCCCAACCCTGCTTTCTCTTCCTCTCCCTCCCTGAGCGGTCGGGGTTCGGTAAGAAGTTTTTCCTGGGAAGTGAGTTTTCTTTCCCGGTATGGCATGAGGCTTGACACACCTATCTTTATTACTGAAACCGGTTGGGTTCACAACGAGAACAAAGATAGTAAAGGCCTGCCTGCCGGCAGGCAGGTGTTAGGGTTTAGCTCAGAAACTGTGGGTAAGTTTTTTCAAGACGCTTGGGCGAACGCTTGGAGCGACAAAAGAATAAAAGCAGTCACGCCCTTTATCCTTAATTATCCCCGGGATCCCTTTACTAACTTTTCATGGAAAAATCCTGTCAGCAATGAGTATTATCCGCAGTTTGCGGCTGTACAAAATATCTCAAAAGTGAAAGGAGAGCCGGAACAAGAACACAAAAGTGCACTTATAGCGCATTCCCTGCCAAACAAAGTAGTTACCGGCTCTTTTTACGAATCCAATATTAAATTTCAAAACTTAGGTCAATCTATTTGGAGCGAAACAGAAGGGTTTTCTCTTGATTTTAAGATTAACGAAGAGGTGCAAACTCAAGAAAATTTCTTCATTGGTTACACAAAACCCAGAGAAACAAGAGAAGTAAAAATAAATTTCCGCTCCCCGACTCAGTCTGGAATAATCCAAGTTTCTGTGCAAATGCGTTACAAAACAAAAAAGTTTGGCGAACTTTTAACTCATTCAATTGAAGTGCTTGAACCTCCAAAACTGAAGATTGCTGCCACTTCACTTTTTGGGACGGCCGATGGACATGACATAAAATTACTAGTTTACAAAAATAACGATCCAGTGAAGGAAATTAAAAACATATCTCTTGAAAAAGGCAGCGGAGAGGTTGAACTGAGAGACATATCTCCGGACGAACAATACCGGTTTGTCTTAATAAAGCCTTATCACTTACCGGTACAGACTTACGCCTCTGTTGCCGTACCGGAAACAAGGATAACTTTTCCTGTAATTCTACCCCTAGACAGAAACAATGACGGACAGCTAACTTGGGAAGACCTCTTTTCTTTGTTCCAGTAAAAATCCGAGAAGGTTGCCCAAAAGCAAGGTTAAAAGCATGGTGTCTCCAGGGATACGGTTTAATAAGACAAGGGGTAAGAGCGCCACAAACAAAGCGTAGGTTAAGCGATTTTTATTTTTGTGCGGTGAGGTTATTGGCTCAGGAAGCATGACAAACGTAAAAAACCAAAAACTGCCTGCTAAAAATGCCCCTGCTAAACTGCTTAGTGTGGGAACCTCGCCTAAGAGATAAGCATAAATAACCAGCGATGAAAATAGATAAGTAACAACAATATAATGCTGTTTCAGGGTGAAGAGAGTTATCCAAACTCCTCCAATAATAATTAATACTAAAGGTAACCATCCCCAGCTTACTCCCCACCAAAAAGTAGGATAGCCAACCAAACTTGCCGCATATAAACCAAAAACGGCAGGGTTAAAAATATGCTGTTTGCCCAATCTTAAAAATTGTTTTTGCACAACCGCAAGCGTTACCGGAATAATTGCATAGTAAAAAGGTGAGATGTTGTCAAACAAGAGAAAGATAATTAAGGCAGTAATTACTCCGGCAAGGGGCACAAAAGGAGTCGTCCCGCGGATTTTCCAAAGCAGATATTCGAGGCCTAAAGTAAAAGATATAATAAAGACAAAACGTATAACTAATTCTGTGGAAAAAAAGTTGTAGACTGCCAGAAACGAGAGCAGTAAAAGCAACCATGCCATTCTTGCTTTAGGGGTTTTTACGATATTAACGGGCCATATAGGCATATTTTCCAAGTAACGGGACGAAGTGCACGTCAGAAATTTTTCTTAGAGCTACCAAACCATCATTGAGTTTTTGGTATAGCATCAATTCTTGCCATTCTGCTTTTCCAATGGGCATAATTAATTTTCCGCCTGTTCTAAGCTGGGCAGAAAGCGGGTCAGGAACCTGAGTAAAAGCCGCTGTGACTATTATTGCGTCATACGGCGAGCCTGTTAACCAGCCGAGTGATCCGTCGCCGGTTATTAATTCTATATTCCTGAGTCTTTTAAGTCTAATTTCTGCTATTTTGGCGAGTTGGGGAAGAAGCTCGACTGAATAAACTTTTTTAACAAGCTGTGACAGAAGTGCTGTTTGAAATCCGGAACCAGTACCGATTTCCAAAATAACATCAGTTGGTTTCAAAGATAGTTCCTGCAAGGTTAGCGCTACAAGGCTGGGCTGGCTGATTGTCTGACCTAAAAGAGTAGGAAGCGCGCGGTCTTCGTAAGCGTAAGCTAAATATCTTTTGTCAACAAACGCCTCACGCGGAGTGTTATCAAAAGCAGAAAGTACAGGATCCTTAATGCCATAAGACGCAAGCATATTGGTAAGTCTGTACCTTTCGTCGTGATATGCACAAGAGATGATCATTTAGGCATTTCCACCTTGTCGCCTACTCTAATTTTCATTTCTTTTACGGTTCCGGCTGAGAGTTCAAGTACCTGATCAACCGGCTGGTTCGGCGTATAAAGGCGAAGATCCTTGTCCGGAGTGTCTGCCGCCTCTGGCTTAACGTCTGTATTTAGTTGTATGACTTTCTCGTTATCGATCCAAACGATATCAATGGGCATTTCCATCCCTTTCATCCAAAACGGAGGGCGCGTGTTTTGCCTGTCGAAAACAAAGAGCAGTCCTGAATTTTTGTCCAGCTCTTTTCTGCCGGACAATCCTTTTTGTCTTTTCTCGGGTGTGTCGGCAATTTCTATAAAGAAAGTTTTACCGCCAACTGTAATAGTTTTTTTTGCCTGAGGCGTGGGGCTTGGTGATAGAGTCGTAGCTTCTATGGCTGAAAATATTTTAGTGGAGTTTTCGCCTTTAGAAAGCCACGCGGCAGAAAACATTACTGCGATTAAAATTACAAATAAACCAGCAATTTGCTTCATTAAAATTTCCTATGATTATATTGGTCTTATTGTCTGTAGGATATATACATCAAAGCCAAAATAGTTGCAAACGCTAAAGCAGGTAATAGATAAAACAGTCCTTTCCAGTGATGTCTTTCTTTAAGCTCTGCTTTGTGCCAATGGTGCATCCTATCTGAGTGTAATACAGTAATTTTTACTTGACAATGGTTAATCTTTGTATGAAGTTAAACTTTCTGAACTAAAACAGGACCTTTTTCTTCTGCTCCTTGAATTATTCTTAGGCTGCTACTTTTTAACAATCCAGGGAAAGGCGCAGAAGATAAGAGTGCAAGTCCGCCGTGTGTGAGTATTCTTGCGTAAATCGGAATAATGGTTCCTCCAATAACCCCCCTTGAATCATCCCACCCGAGTGCACCTTGGTAGTCTAGAATAAACTGGAAGTAGTTTTCCCGCACATCTGTTTCAAAAAAATTTTCGACTGAACCAATAACTATCTCATCTACCTCACGACCCTTGAGTATGCCTCTGTGCCTCGGATCAAGAGTTATTCCTGTTGTTTCGAGTTTTACACCCAATTTATCGGCAATTTCACGGAAGTCGCTCAATGCAGACCCTTCACCACAGCCTCCGTCAAGTATCCGTAGAACCGGAAGACCGTTAAATCTTCTTACAAGCCTTTTAATGTGATTCTCAAAAGAAAAATAAAACCTGTGGATTTGAAACATTTCAGACTCCATACGACCTAAGTGTCTTCTTTCGCTATAGTTTTCACCCCAATTTTCTGGAGGAATGTTGTGATATGGTCCTATTTCTACAATCCTTGACATGACTATGGGATTATAGTATTTTTTCTTGCTATATTCAAGTTTTGCTCTACGGAATATGGATTAAAGCTGTGATTAGGCGGATTTGAATAATAAATCAATTAGCCTTGCCTGATATATTTTGATATAATCCATTTCATGACATGTGAAGACGACCAAAGACCAAATGAATTAGATGCATGGATAGAATCGACAGCAGGCAAACTAGTATATGACACATGTATGGTATTTATATGTATCAACATGAGAAAAGTAGATATCTTGAAAGACTTTTTGGTCATGATATCGTTGACGTGTTGCCTTACTATGAAGATGAAGTCGAAGGTGCGGCGAAATTATTAGGGCTTGGCGCTGAGGTGGATCATTCATTGTTTCAACCCGAACTAGTTGCTCAATTTGTAGCACGAGTACCTGTTGAAGATATCCATCACGCAGCATATTTTCCTGAGAGCAACAGATTAATACTATCGGCGCCCAACACTTTCTTCTTTCCAAGAGGTTGGGAAATGAATGGGAGAATAGAAAGCCTGCCTGAATATCTTACTGGAGACTGTAATTTTGTTTTAGGTATGACGGCTACCATCAAAGAAAATGGTTGGAAGATTTTTGATAATATAGGTCTGGGCTATACAGTAGTTGAGGTTGAGAGTGCGACAGATGGTTTATTGGCACAGGGTTATATACCTTTTGCAAGAGGAGCCAATAGATATACCCGGCTTGCTTAGATTAACACGGTTCAGCTTTAAGTTTATTAAATCATGAAGCTCTAATTCGCTTCGTAAATTCGCTGATCTAGAGTTCTTATATTTTCAAAAGTACTTATTTGGGTTTTATTGTTACTAAATGTTGAAAGAATAGAATTGTATTCAAAGTATTGCTGAATTTGTCTGCTTTAATCTCATAAGGATGTGCCCAATAAATAAATTTATCTCGTAATGGCTTAATTGCTCTTTGCGTAGCGATCCATCCTAAAACAGCAACCCCTACAGGCCAAGTATTGGATATCTGTCCACTTTCCGCAACAACACTCATAGCTTGAAACCACAGCAATCCATATTTAAGATCAAAGGCAACCCCCAGTCCAGCTTGAATTGCTAGATGTACTTTGAAAGAATCTAGGCTATGACTTGTTTCATGAATCAACGTTTGGCTTAACATAACGCTGGCTTCTGGCGGACAATCTGGAACCGCTCTGTAAATCCATTCCGGGTAAATATTAATAGTAGTACCGTAGTTTTGATAATTGCCAAGAAGTTTATATCCACCTCTATTGAAAGGATGATCTCTCAATGGAAGTTCTCTACTTAAAACAATTTTAATATTTGCAATTCTACCCTCTGTGAGACCTTGAGCTCTTAAAAACTGAGCATACTGTTCTGTGTTAACAGTTACCTCATAAGGGCAATTAGGATCCAAAAGATCGTCTTTATATATGACTTCAGGCAGAGGAGAGTAACCAATCCCTTCTTTCATTATAACGGGAATTATAAACTATATAGCCCATAGTTACAAATTTGTTGACTAAGGAATTTTTAAATTACCCTGCTTTAAAAAATTGTGCGGCAGACTGCAGAGGCTGTTTTATCCCCCTTCGCGAAACACCCAAGAGCGA
Organism: Microgenomates group bacterium Gr01-1014_5; assembly: GCA_007376395.1. Taxonomy (GTDB): domain Bacteria; phylum Patescibacteriota; class Microgenomatia; order UBA8517; family UBA10165; genus VMGE01. Next base: position 21,276 of record VMGE01000001.1, read on the forward strand.
TAGCTCGCTGATCAGAGCGAAGTGTTTTTCGCTTCGGAGGGATTTCTGCTCCCTACGAAGTGTGGGGAGAAGATACCCCGACCGTCAGGTCGCGGGAGCTTCATTAAGATCGGTGTCTAAATTAAAGGGTCTAATTATTTCTTAGGTTCTGTTAAATTTGTTCTCCATGCCTTCCAAGCGATATCATCTGTACACATTTGATCTAAACCTGCCATTGTTCCGGGGTATTCTTTTCCTGTAACCGGACTTTTAAACTCTGAGTATCTTTTACCATTGAATTTCTCATCCCATGCTTTCATGGCGGCTTCTAATGCTTCAAGCGTTGCATAATCTTTTCCCTTAAAAGTATAAGTGCGCTTTTCATAATTACCAGTTAAGATAGGTGGAATAATAAACTTTTCAATATGCTTTGGTGGTGTTAGTGTATAAGAATTATCTATTATACTGGGTCGAATTTTACCTGATCCTGTGTTCAGAAACAGAGTACCCGAGAAATATTTTGTGCCGTTAGGAGCACGTTTTGGCATTGGAGTTTCCGGAACACCTCTTGTTACAGCGCTAATTCTTAAATCGTCTTTGCTGTAAGGCTTATATCGTGGTTCAAAATCTTTTCCCATATGTGCTTAATTATAGCAATGAAAGGCAAAAAGTCAAACTATGAGCTTTGTGACTCGTCAAAACTAACCTCTTTAATCCTGATGGATTCTATATTATATTTAGAAAAAGCGGAATTTACAGCAAGCTCAAATTCATCCTTCCCTCGGTAACTGCAGATAACAAGGTCAATATGAATCGTCTTAAATTCCGGCCACGTATGAATAAGTAAATGTGATTCTGACAGAATATAAGCCAAGGTGACCCCTTGCGGATAGAAAAAATGTGAGGTTTTTTTAACTACAGTTAAGGCAAGACTTTTTATAATTTCCCGTGCAGCTTTCCTAATGAAAACAGGAGAATTGTCTAGAGATTGTAGCTTTACTAAAGCTACATAATGATGGATAGTTGGGCTGGATTGTCCTGACATGGAACTTAAGTTTACAGACAGAATTATTATACCCTTAAAAACTCCCGAAGTTTATCAAGTGCTTCTTTTTCGGTTGTAACCACACTCCAAACCGTAGTTTCCAGCTCCCGGGCAATTTCTCTTAAGAATTTTTCATTGCTATCTGATAAACCAAATCTTAAAGTGAGCACCTCTCTTTCCTTAGGAGTTAAAATTTTGAACATACTTTCAAACTGGTCTCTTAGGAAAAATCTTTCCAGTTCGCTGTCGTTCGGCGAGGAAACTGTTTGGCCGCGTGTTGCACTATCGCCATTTTTAATTGGTACGTCCAGCGAAACTGTTTTTAATATTCCTGATGAAAGAAGAGCAAGGGTAAACTTAACTTGCGCCGGGGTTAACTCTGTTTTAGAGGCAATTGTTTGACAATCGCCAATATCAGTCATATTATCTGTCGCTAGGAGTACACATCTATTTCTTAAAACTTGGTGTCTCGGAATATAAACTCCTTCAGTAATTGGACTATTTTCTTCTCCAACCTTTTGTCTTATCCACCAAACTGCATAAGTTGAAAACTTATAACCTCTTTTGTAGTCAAACGTATCAATTGCTCTTAATAAGCCTAGAAAACCCGCTTGTTTAAGGTCATCCGGGTCAACACTTTTGTCTCCATATTTTAGTGCAGCGTATGCAACCAAACCTTCGTTTGCCCGGACTAAAAGGTCGTCAATATCCGAAACTTGCCGGCAGCCTCTTTTGAATTCATCGTCAAACAAAGGGCTTGCAAGGGCAAGGCTTAAAGATATACCAAGCTTTCTTGCATGAAACAAACGACACTCCTGGTCTCTGGTTAAAACCGGAATTTTAATAACTTCTTCTGTTTCAGCTAATCTATCTTTGATTGCCTCTACCATAAAAATAAAAAATCTGCCTAAAAGCAGATTTTAACTAAGGCTATTCTAGCAAATTTGAGGCAAAATTAACAGAAAAGTGAAAAAATGGTACTCGGTTACACAAAAAGTTCTCTACACATGATATAATTTAGAATATGCAAATTGATCGCGATGGTAGGAGTGGAAGTTCTAACGAAAGACAATATCATTCTGCGGTGCGGGCTGACCACGTTATATATATTATTAATAATGCTAAAGAGGGTGTGGTATCGCCTTCAACAAAAGATATGGTTAAAAAAGTTGAAGAGTATATGAAAGAAAACGGTGGTATCTATCATGCAAGACATGATATGGATTATTCAACAAGACTTCTTGAAAAATGTATTTTAGCTGATTTTATTTCAGGCGGAGCTGCGCCACATGACAAAAATCAGGCTCAGGAGTTATTAAAACGCTTGGATAGTGTCACATATGCTTTGGATCCAGATAAATTTAAAAAATTTGCTCCAAGTAAATTTGAAAAATAAGTTCTAAAAAGTAAATTTTTGTGCCCCTGAGCCACTTTCATTCGAATACCTCTTTATTCATGGTTTCTCCCTTAATATATAATAAGTTGCCCGACCCTTACCTTTTCTTTCAATCAACCTTAAGTCCATTAACTTTTGAAAATCTGAGGTTCTGGTTGCTTTTGCTCGATTGGTTAAGCCAGCATAATCACGGTCGGTAATAAAACCTTTGTTTCCAATATAGCTCAATATCTTGAGATGATATTCCTGTAATTGAGTTTTTGGGCTAATACCTACTTCGGGAAGAAGTTTTTGTACTCTTAGCAATTCGTCAATAATACCTTCAGTAAAATACTCAAGCCAAACAGTAAATTCAATTTTATCCTTTAGTTCGTAGTAATTGCCAAACTCTCCCACATTTTGGAAATATCTAGTAACGTTTTTATTGTAATAGTTCTCAAAGCTAAATAGATTAAAAGTGTTTAAATTCATCTGAGCAAGCAACACTTTAGTTGCAAGCCTAGTGGTTCTACCGTTTCCATCCATAAAAGGATGAATTAGAACCATTTGTTTATGAAATATTCCCGCTAAAATCAAGGGATCGATTTTATCTTTACTTTTTAAGATAAACGTTATTAAATCCTCTATCATTGATTTAACGTCTTTAACGTCTGGCGGAAGAAACACAGTTTGTCTTGTTTTTGGATCATTTACTACAACTGGATGTTGTCTTAGCTTGCCAGAATCAGAAAGTGGTAAGAGGCTTTGTGTTACTTTTTTTTGTATTTTTAAAATAAGATCAAGCGAGATTTTAACTTTATCTTTCTCTAGCTTCTCATTAAGATATTGTAATGCCTGATTATAATTTAAAACTTCTTTTTCACTATCTCTTACGTGTTGAGGGTTTGATTTTAGAATCTTTTTAACTTCTGTTAAAGGTAGCGGGTTTCCTTCAATACTTGTTGAAGCATACGTTGATATAGCTCGAGCAGTTCTTTCAAACTCCAGTAAAACTACATTGGGAAACCTTCGATCATTCAACTCATTTATTAAGGAGTTAATACGCTTAATGTTTTCTAAAAGCCTATCTGTGATGGTGTAGCGTGGCTGAAACATATATCCATAGTCGAATTATAAGCAAAGCTTGCCATCAAACGGTAAGCAAAGCTTGTAATTCTCTACAATCGAATTATAGGCGATAAACAGGCGATTGTCAAGATTTAAATTCAAAGAAGTGATTTTCATTAGATGCTGGGGGCGGGAGTTGCTATTCGCGAAACGTAATGCGTGTTCACCCGCACAGGTGATATAATATAAGACACTTGCCGAGGTGGCGAAATTGGCAGACGCGCTTGGTTTAGGACCATGTGGGAGTAATCCCTTGGAGGTTCAAGTCCTCTCCTCGGCACTAAGTGAGTCATTTGGACTCTCAAAGTTGTTGCCTCAGACAAGGAACATCCTCTACTCACAACGTATCCTAAAGAAATTTACGTTTAATAAAATGGTTATCGGTTTGCATTAAAGATCAGAGTTTGATATAAACCAAGCATGAGCAGTAAACATCCTGAATTTTCAGATACACCAAATGGGGATGCCGCAGAAGAATTCCTTAGGGAAAGTTCAACACAAAAAGACCCTGAAACTCAGCGAAACGAGAGAATGAGGGAAGCGGTAATTGGACTTTTCAATTTTAGTGCGATGATAGAGCTTCAAGCAAGAAATATTCACTACTCAAAAGTTGTTGTCAAGGAAGGTGTAGTATATAAAACGTCGGATAATGGAGCGTATCGAATAGGCTTGTCGGAAAGGGTTTCTTCTAGAAGTTTTCGATTAAATACTTATACACCTTTTGAGCTTGATAATGCTGTTTTTGAACTTAATGATACTGCCCGAACTGAAGGTATGATAGAAGGACGGTGGGTAGAAGGAATTAGTTTGTATCATAGTTCTTCTGGTATTAACATAGGTACGAGAAATGGATTTACAGGATCTCATTATGTATTGGGGCTAGAAACACGAATGATATCTAGTGGTCCGGAAATAGGTGTTATTATCGATTATAGTTATGTCCTGGGAGAAGAGGGAAAATATTTAAAACAGAGAGCGATAAATGACCAAAGGCCAAGTAGAGTAACGTACTCTACTGACGTAACACCAACAGAATTGGAAACTATTGGAGCATGGATAAATGCACTTCGACAAAGACTAGCTTCTTTTGAAGAAAAATTACCCACTTCCACTTAAAGATTAATTTTTCTTATAATATTCTTACCTGCCTTTATGTCAAATGAATCTTAAATTACTTTTTACTCTATGGTCATATAAAAAAGAGCTAAAACTCGTTGCTTTTTCTTCGGGAGTAATCTTGAAGGTTAAATAGGTTTCAAAATCCTCCCAGATGGTGCACCTTTTGTGCCCATATAACAAGGAAGACCAAAGGTTTGCACCTCTGGCCTTCCAAACCTCTCGAAACCTTGCGGTTTCTCGAGGTAAACTCTCCCAAGCCTTGCGGCTCGGAGAGAGTGAAGTTCCACTCCGCCTTTCGGCTTCGTGGAACAAAACCCCGAAGTCATATAGGTTTAAAGCTATAAACCTCAGGATCTAACTAGCACTATAACATCCTATTTGCCAAATGTCAAGTATTAGAGGATACGAACAATATGCGTAACCATACTTGATGCTCGCACGAAAGAGGTTACGCATAAATTTTAAATTATAAATTTCAAATTTTAAATTCCAGCGTAGCTGGTCTATTCCATCTGCCCTAAGAATTGGTTCACGCCCGCTGCCCAGCTTCCGGGAGAGCTTGGAGTATACTTCTTCATAATTTGCTCAGGGGTAACATACCCGCGGTCTATATAATCCTCCTTAAGGCCGCTTGCAACTGTTTCTAAGGCTTCAGGGTAACTATCGAACTTAAGTGTGCCTCTCTCATGAATACCCCACCCCCAGCAGTTGTAAGAGCTTTCGGGGATTTTTTTACACAGGTTTGATTCCTGTTGCGCAATAGCAACTAAAAGTCTAAAGTCTAGGCCATATTTTTCAGAAACAGCCACAACCTCTGCTGAATATGGCTCTAAAGGCGATTTATAGTTCGCCAGATACTGCCTGATAATCTCGGCGCGGGCGTCAGCGGCCGTTGCCGCGCCTTGAACCTGACCTGTTGAACTTGGCAAGGCGGCATAAACCTGAGTACCGTATTTAGGCGAAGCAAGCGCATTTAAATTATTAGTTTGCGGTTCAATAAGCTCTATAGACTGCTTTGTATCGTATTTAGAAAGGGCGGAAGAGGTAAAAAGAGTTACAGCTAAGGTTAGCGGTGTTAAAGTGAAAAAGGTAACGATGTAGAGTATGTTGCGCATTTAAGGCATACTGCCTCCATTAAGAATGCCATTTTGATACCTTTAAGTCAAGTTATGTGATAAAATATGCCTGTAAGCCTCTATAGCTTAACGGATAAAGTAACCGTCTTCGGAACGGTTGATGGGGGTTCGATTCCCTCTAGGGGCACCAAGAAAGAATTAGGGTCATGCAATACACTGATTAGCTCGATATAAGGTACTAATTTAGGTGTTCCATACTTTAACTCTTGATAGGCGGTTACTTCATCAAATAATATCCCAAAATACTCTGCATTTTTGTAATCACTTCTTTCGCAATGTAAATACAAAATTTTCTCTTTCGTTAAGTACAAACGTACATGCTTTTTAACATTTTATTCATGCTATGTCAATAAAATGTACTGGATGAGTAAATCGGTGACACTTCCTGGTAATAGGTATCAAGAAACTCTAACCTCTGAATACTTATTTTTACATGATTTGTTTCTATTATATTCTTCTATAATCTTCATTTTTAGAGCAAGCATCACATGTGATATACTTGGAAGTGTGGATCAGGATCGTAAAAGTTTAAGAAAAAAAGCTATTTTACTAAGAAAAGATGGGCTAAGTTACAACGAAATAAAGAATAAGATTGGTACTTCTAAGAGCACTTTAAGTTATTGGCTTAAGAATGTACCTTTAAGCCTCGAACACAAAAAGCGTTTATATACGAGACAAATTCAAATTCTATCAATAGGACCCCACAGTCAAAGAGAAAGAAGAAAGATAGAGATAGATAAAATTATCAACGATGCTTCTCTAGAAATTAAATTACCTATTAGTCTAGACTCATATCGTTTAGCGGGTGCTTTTTTGTATTGGGCAGAGGGTAGTAAAAAAAGTACGTTGCAAATTACTAATTCTGATCCTTATATCATTCTGTTTATGGTAAAGTGGTTAAAAGAAGTATTTAATATTCACCCCAGAAACCTTAAAGCATGGCTAAACATTTACTCCCAACAGAATGATATTAAAAACAAAAAGTTTTGGTCAGAGCTTACTGGTATACCATTCGAAAATTTTGGCAAGAGTTATATTAAGCCTCTAAATAAAGGTTATAAAAAGAATAATTTGTATTACGGGACAATAAAAATAGCTGTCCCTAAAAGCGTCAATATGAAGCATAGAATTTTTGGGTGGGTAAAAGCGACTCTTGTTGATATTGAATCTGAAACAAGATTAATTAAACAAAAATGGCAGAGGCTGAGTGGAATAAAAAGACCAATTAATTTATAATATACCTTGCGAGAATCTCTGGACCGCTAGCTCAATGGTAGAGCAACCGGCTCTTAACCGGTAGGTTTTGGGTTCGAATCCCAGGCGGTTCACCAAGCATTTAAAATATTATGAGCAAAGAAATTTGGAGAATACGAGGTTATGACCAGTTTGAAGGTGAGTATTACAACCTGACTGGTGAATTCGTCAGCGAAGACATTGCCAAAGAAGCGGCTTTAGCTCGATTTAAGCTTTTAGAAATCGTTCAACCTCATACCCAAAGTGGTGGTCAGGATGATCTTGGAATACAAGACCGTGTTTTTGTAGTAAGACCAGACGGAACACAATACCGCTTTCTTCCTGTAGAACCTGAACATTTCGTGAAGCTTCAAACAGACTGAATCCTGGCTTTTTCTTCTAGTCGGTCTCTCCCCAGACTTATGAGTACATAAGGACTAATATCTTGAAATCTTACTCTTGCTCCCCTTGTATTAAGATTTGCTCGCGTACCCTCATCCATCCCGCCCCATAAGGTTTGTGCGCCTTCAGATAAACATCTTAATACACAGCCTGCATCCATCTTGGTTGCTGCTGCAAGTTCCCTTAGCGTGATTCCCGTAGTTATATCAAAAGCTACTAGGCGATGTGTTCCATTACTGGTTCTTTCAGTACCTATTACTACAACCTCAGTGGATTCTAGATTTGGTTTATCTATTCCCTTTGAACCATAAATCGCGTATTGCTGTGTAGGGACGCGAGCAAGACCGTCTGCGTTTACGACCGTAAAACCTGTTCTGGGTAATGCTTCCGACTCTCTCCTTCTTGCGTACTCCATTTGAGGCATTTTACTAATGTTTTAGCCTAAAGTCAAAAATTTTAGGTATAATTCTCTTTGTGGAAGATATTCAAAAAAGAATAACAGACATTGAAAAGGAAATTCGGGAGACGCCGTATCACAAAGGTACAGAGCACCACATAGGTCTTTTGCGAGCCCGTCTGTCCAAGCTTAAAGATCAGTTAATCGAATCTGGAACAAAAAAATCTAGTGGAGGCGTCGGTGGATTTGCTGTTAAGAAGCAAGGAGACGCAACTGTCGTTTTAGTCGGCTTCCCTTCTGTTGGCAAATCTACCTTACTTAACAAGCTCACAAATGCCAGTTCCCGCGTTGCCCCGTATTCGTTTACAACAGTAACAGTTATTCCGGGAATGATGCACTTTCAGGGAGCAAGAATACAAATTTTAGATGTTCCCGGACTGATTGAAGGCGCCTCTAGCGGGAAAGGACGCGGGCGCGAGGTCTTGTCGGTGGTCAGAAGCGCGGATCTTTTATTGATTATGTCGGACGCGAAACATCCAGGTGATTTCGAAAAAATAATTTCAGAGCTGGATAAAAATGGAGTTAAAGTAAACGAAGTCAGACCGCAAGTGGAAATTAGAAAAACTTCAACAGGTGGTCTTAGAATTAATTTTGCGGCCAAACAAGATATATCGGAAGAAACGATAAAGGATATCTGCCGCGAATTTAGAGTTTCCAACGCTGAAATAATTATCAAAGAAAAATTAAACATGGAGCGTTTAATCGATGCATTTTCTCTTAACAGAATTTATATTCCCGCGCTTTACATCTTGTCAAAAAGCGACTTGCTGGAAAGCGCTAATATCCCTGAGGACGCGATTATGATTAGCGCGGAAAAAGAAAAAGGACTAGAAGACTTAAAATACACGGTTTGGGAAAAATTAGGTATGGTTCGTGTATACCTTAAAGGCAGGGGCGGAATTACGGACTATGAGGATCCGCTGATCGTTAATAAATCATATTCACTAAACGAAGTAATGCTGAAAGTTGGTAATGAATTTGCAGAAAACAAGAAAGGCGCGAAGATTTGGGGGCCTGGTTCCCGTTTTCCCGGTCAGTCTGTTTCCTTGTCAACGCTGGTTGTAGACCAAATGGAAGTAGAGTTTGTGTGAATGATATTTTTCCAATCCGGAAAACTTAAGCCTTGGATTATTCCACATGATCTTATCTTTTAATTTCTTCTAAAACACGAATTTCATATCGCCACGGAGTTCCTACATGCCTAATACCAACATATTTTCTTTCTCCTTTGGTACTTTCAAGTAAAACTAGACTTGTGTCCACATCTGGTATTGGTTTATCTGACAAGAACCTATTCTCTAATACAGTAGGGATTCTGGATTCTCCTCCGGAGTAATTCAAAACTACTTTCAATAAATCAACGGATGTATCATCAGATTTTTTATATGGATGTATCTCTATGGATGTCAGTATGCCCATTCCTAAAGTACCACCCGGTAATTGGATGGCAGCAGCTCCATCTCTATCCTGAACTTTTCTACTGATTTCAGTAAGTTTTCTACCAAAGTCTACCTGAGGATAACTAGCTCTCCACCCGCCATGTGAGAAGGTTGTCGGTTCAAACCCAGCGTTGGAGTTTCCTTTTCAAATTTAGCCTTATCATCTTTCTTTTTTTGAATATTTCTCGCCTGTTCTTCTTCATATCTTTGCCAAGCTTCAGGAGAATAGTTTGCATCATAAAGAGCTTTTACAACGCTTCCTGCAACAATCAAAGGGACTCCAACGATAAGCCCTTTTTTTGCAGCACCTTTTGCGGCGTTTGTGAAAAACCTTCTCCTGGACAATTGATCCTTGAGCTGAGCTACTTCTTCTTGCTGTGCAAGGAGATCCCTTAGGGTAACTAAGTTTCCGCCGAGTTCAACAGATAAAGGAAAAGAAATAAGATTGTGATCTTGAAGTGCATTTATTATTCGTGGTCCAAGCTCCCCAACCTCTATACTAGATACTGGTTTAGACTTGAAAGCTTCGGATCTTGATCTTTTCTCTAACATACGGGATATATAATATCAAAGCTGCGCTCAATCTGCAAACTATGGGGATCACACCTCCTTAAAATATATACTTTGCGTCAAGTGGGTAAGTATGTGACCTGTACAAAGTATTGACAAAGTCCCCTTTTCTGACTACAATCTGACTATAACCTGACTAATATGGCTGTAAAGTCTCATAAGTTGGAGTTCGACCCGCCCTTGCCTCTTGCGACGCTGAAGTCCTACGCCGAGGAAATTTTTACACCGATAAGGCGTGGGGAGTGCGTTTCTACTATTTGGGTTCCTATGGCCGGACGCAGGGTGAGAAATAAATTTATTATCTCCTACCCCGAACTTTTTAAAAGTGAAATCGGGAATCAAAACTATCTTCTCGTTTATGTTGAACCGCTAGAATTAACAGAAGAGTCACATCTGGGGTTTTTTAAGCTGCTTGCTCAATCAGTAGCTGAGACTTTTCACAACTCTCACTCTGACGAAAAACTTGCCAATCCAAAAGAATACTACTTTTCTGCCTCAGAATATTCTGATCAACAAACTAGATTAAAGTCCCTTTTGAAAGAAATTATCGCTAAAGGTATAGAGATAGTACTTTTTATTGGTGAGTTTGACGAGTTAAATTTTGCCGACTCTGTACTTTACAACAACTTAAAAGCTGTTTGGGCAAGTCTCGCTGGAAAATTACACTTCGTCTTTCTTTTACAAAAAGACTTAACCAAACCAGAGCATGTAGCCGAGTATGGCGACTTTAATGAAGTACTAATGCAAAACGTTGTTTACGTTCCACTTTTACTAATCAACGATATAGATTACTTGTTAGATTATTTTTCCAAAGAACTCTCGAGAGAATTTTCGCCAGAAGAAAGGAACTTAATTATTGAAGTTTGCGGTGGACACCCTTTTCTCATTAAGGCTTGTACCCGCATCATCGCGTTTTTAAACGGTAACAAGATAAGCACTGAGGAGCTAAGAGAGCTCTTGATCTCTCACTACGAACCGCGTTCTGCGTGTCAAAGGTTTTTTGATTTGCTGTCACAAGAAGAACAGCAAGAGTTAAAGAAAATAGTTAGTGATAAAGTTACAGATCTTCCGAGCGTGCTTAAAGTTTTAATGAAACTTGGTCTCGTTGTCAAAAACGGTGATTACTGGATGCCTTTTGGTCAACTTTTTGAATCTGCTATTAAATCCTTGAGTCAGGATAACTCTGTGCAGGTGGAAGCATCAAGCGGCCTTACCTTCCAAGAAAAAAACGGTGCAATTTTTATTGCGGGTAAAAACGTTGAAGACAAGTTTACGCGGCAAGAGTACGAAGTATTACGCTTTTTGCTATCAGATCCTGAAAAATTACGTTCGAGGGACGAAATAGGAGAGGCGATGTGGGGAAAGCTGGCGTATGACAAATACTCTGACTGGGCAATAGATCAGGCAATGAGTAAAATCCGCAAAAAATTAAAAAAATTAGGAGCGGACAAATATTTAATAACAGTTCGCGGTAGGGGGTATAAATTAGCTACTTTTTCGGAAAGTTAAGCCGCGATTGTATGTAGATGTCTCCTCATCTCTTCTAAAGAGTTCTGGTAAATTTGATTAACACTAAAGTAATGTTGAGGAGGTGGAAGATCGCGGCGAGCCCTTTCTGCTTCAAGACTCCAGTGTTTCTTAAAATAGAAATGCCATCCTGGAGAAACATGACTACTGCTTCCCGTTGAGTGGAGTTCGTTAATGGCCGCCGTTGAGCTCGAGAAAGGTGTTCCCGGAGTCAGAATTATATTTTCTAAACCAGTTTCTGCTTGTAAGTGCCCTAGATTTTTAAGGGCTCGCTCCAGGTGCCCTCTTCTAACGACAGCGATTCCGCCATCTTCTTTCACTCTTCTGGGTTGTTGCGCTCTTGGAGCAAGTTTTCCAGTTTTAGCATCCCATTTTATACCATCCGGCCCGAAGAGATAGGTGTGAGATATTTGTACAACTGCCCTCCGCTGGGCTTTTCTTAAATCAGTAACGACCTTACTCCTTAGCACATTTATCGTTTCTTCTACTCTGTCTTCGAGACTTAAAGGAATCATTGGATCCGGCTGTAGTAAAGTGGTTACCATAACCTTTGTTTTATCAATTCTTCCAGCGGTAAGCTCAAAACAGATAGAAGATACTCTTTCATCAATTCGACCTACCCTAGAGGGAATTTTTGGATAATTAGGTATACCTGATGCGTCTAACATTGGAACAATAAGTATCATTCTGTAAATCGGCCTACCTTGCTCATCGCATTGCGGTAGGGTTTTCATATGTTCTAGTCGAATTTCGATTAAATCCCTATGTCCCCTCGTACATGGTCCTAGGGTTCCAGTTAACACATCTACCTGCATTCTGTATGTTTCAGGAGTTAATATTTTTGCATAATCTTGTTCTCCTGCATCAAGCCATTTTTCTTCACTAAATCTGTCATATAGTTTTCTTGTAGCCTCGGCGTCTGCTATTAACCCGCAAGCTTTTGCTTCTTCTATAAAGGCATCCTGAAGTTCAGGATAATCCTTTAATTTTGCAACAAGCGGACCCACATCTCCTATTCCGATTGATTCAGCCATTTTGACTAAACCTTTGGAGGTGCGATATATATCCCCGCGTTCTCTTACAAGTCTTGCCGCAAGAGTAGCAAAGTCGCCGGGTTTTGGTATAAGAGCCTCTTCTCTAGCAGTGAATATTGAAGTCTGGTGGGCTTCACTATATACCTCGCCATATCTAAGCTCAAGAGTTGCTGCAAGCTCTATAAACCCATCCCGAATATCTGTATTTTTATATGCGCTGTGAAGTTTCAAGGCAATATCTCTTATACATCTGCGCAGAGAGAAAAAGGTATTAAAAATAAACTCTTTATCTCTTCCTTGAACCACAGGAGGTTTATAGAGATCGAGATGGGTTTGCGAATCCAGAAAGGAAGTAAAATTAATTAATACTTTAAGAAAACCCAAGGCGTCTCTGGCTCCATTTTCCGTTCTACATTGTCGAATAACCCATTCTTTTAGAATTACTTCAGACTCCTCGTGCTTTAAAGACTGTAGAGTGTCGAGGAGCTGTTCCGGTACAACACCTCCATAATTTACTTGATTTTGAATATCTGTAGTTTTTGTTTTAACAACAAGCCCGGTTATACTTAACTCAATTGGATCTATTAGTTGAGCAGTTACAGAATCAGGTTCGCTAAGAATGATATTAGTCATGACCTCATCAAGTGTTTTAGCTGACAATATCTCAGCAGGAGGGGCTGGTTGTGAATACCACTCAGATGGAGTATCTTTTCGCTTGGGATGAAGGGCAATTGCTAATAATTGGTCTGCTATATCTGGAACAGCAGATCTTTTTTCAAGTTTATTGCAACAGGGTAAATCACGCAATTTACCTCCAAGCCACCAAGCATACGGATTTTTATCAGGTCTCCTTTTATGGTTTGTAGCAACATCTTCTTCTATTTGTTCACGAGAGGGTTTTTCGCAGGCATCGAGAAGTCTGACAACTTCAGGTCCAGGTATAACGAATGTACCTATTTTTAAAGGTCTTTCAGAGTGTGCTCTATCGTCAAGAAATTGAATGAGCTTATCGCTCCAGGTTTCCCGAATATTTAGTTGCGGACGCTGTTCCCTTCGATGTGACCTTCGGGCGAGATATCCTACATTCTCGTGGCCTTCAAGAACAAGACTTCTGGGTTCTCTATCAAATCGCGGCGACATAAAGTTTTGGGTAGGAGATATTAAAAAGGCCTCCAAGAGGAGTCCTTTTAAAGTTGCCTTATTGTACTCGGATATAGGGTGTAATTCAACTTTTACAAGCTTTCTTTGGTCAGACTTCTAGGCATGACTAGTTAGATTGAGGTGAGATACAGCTCAAGTATGTGTACTTTATGTAGGCTATGATTTGTTTATTCCTAAAAAAAGAAAGAAGAAATACTAAAATGATATCTAGATCGCCGCCATAAAATGGACATACAAAGACCCCTATCAAAACAACCGCTCCCAAAAGAAGCAAAAAGAGTCTTTAAAGGGGTGATTTTTGACGTTTATCAATGGCAGCAAAAAATGTTTGACGGGAGTGTGCAAACGTTTGAAAAGCTTAAAAGAAAAGATACGGTCATTATCATTCCAATTACAGAAGAAGGTAAGATAATTTTAATCGAACAAGAACAGCCTGCTAGAAATCCCTTTATTGGTCTTGCCGGAGGCAGAATAAATGAAGGTGAAAATATAGAAACTGCTGCTTGTCGTGAATTACTCGAAGAAACAGGTTATGAGACTGACGAGCTAGTATTTTGGGACGCAATTCAGCCTGTAGGTAAAATTGAATGGTCGGTTTTTACTTTTATAGCTAAAAATTGCAGAAGGGTTAACGAGCCGCAATTAGATGCGGGAGAAAAAATGCGTCTTAAATTTGTTACTTTCGACGAGTTTGTAGAAATTGTTACGGATAACGGATTTGATGATTTAGAAATAGTAATGAAAGTAATGCGTGCCAAGCTTAACTCCAAAAAAATGGAAGATTTGAGAAAGTTATTTCTTTCCTAACCCCCTCAGGTTAGTCAGGTTTTCACGCCCAACCGGTTAGATACAGGTGAGATATAGCTCAAGTACGCTTGTTTCTCCTGGGTTATTCTTTACTCATACATATAAGCAACAGCTTGTTTGTAAAACAAATGAAACAACTAATTAAAAATATTCAAGATTGGCTTTTGGAAGACGGCAGATGCACAGGTTGCGGGAATGCTCTGGCAGAAGGAGTCAAGGAAAGATACGGAAACGAAATGTATATTATCTGTAATTGTCTAAGGCTTTATGTCTATGATCGGCAATTGAAAGTATTTACCAAATGTGATTCAGAGTGCAGTCTTAGACAGGAGGGTTAAATAACTATGGAAAGATCACCGCCTAAATAAATTTCACTTTAGTTCCAAGCATGAATCCACCGCGCGCTCAGCGAGGTGGATTTTCTTTTGGGAGACGTAGGGGAATCGAACCCCCGCCGATAGCTCCACAAGCTACCGTGCTACCATTACACCAACGCCTCCATACAAATCGCTAACGTATTTTAGCACATTTTAGCCTTTTTCTTGTCTTGGGAGCCTCGGGTATTGTGTTTTAAGCCTGCTGAGAACCTTGTGACGATAACTTTGCATATTTGACTTGCGGTGTTTTTCTGGCAGTGTCAATGAGCCAACCAAGAACAGTTCTCGTGTATCCCCTTTCGTCAAAACGGCGGGAGGAAAGCTGGTTAATCATCTTCAAGTTGACCACTCCCTTTAGTTCTGGTCTTACCCAAAATTTCTGGCTTATCCAGTAATCTTCGCCAATTACAGGTTCAAACCCTCCCAGACTAAGGAAAACATCTTTCTTAATCGCCAAATTATTACCTACAAGAAAAGTTTGCGAAAAAATCCTGTCATCCAAGACAACACAGCTATAGGCAAGAAGAGTGTACAAGTTATACCACACTTCTTTAAAGCTGTTGTCGTGCTGAAATATATTTAAGCCTGAAACGGCTGAGATGCGCGGATCTTTTAATGATTTTAAAGCTTCCTCCAGCCAATTTGGGCACATTTGACCATCGGCATCGATAAAGCAGATAATATCTCCTCTGGACGCATGTGCGCCGGCGTTTCGAGCCTTACTAAGGCCTTGTGCGCCTTCCCAGACGACCATACAACCCAAACTTCTTGCCACTTCCGCTGTTTCGTCGCGGCTATTGTTGTCAACTACAATAATTTCGTCAAAAGGTTGAGTTTGAGCTTTTAGAGCAGAAACACACTCAGGAAGACGTTTTCCTTCATTAAAGGCGGGTATGATAACTGAAGTTCTGATTCGTTCCACTAAATTTTGTGACCCCGGGAGGACTCGAACCTCCAACCTAGAGTTTAGAACACTCCCACTCTATCCAGTTGAGCTACGGGGTCTTGTTAACTCCGATCCGATCGGAATTAACCAATGCTTCAATATACTTCCTACTTTTATAAGATTTCAATTGCCGTTCTCTTAACCTAGCTTCTAATATATTATCGTATTCTTCGGTATAAGCAAGTGTAAATGTCTTTAAAACTTTAGTTGTTCGAGTATGTCCGCCTTTGTGTTGCTTTAGCCTTCGTTCAAGATTGTTAGTCGAACCAACATAATACCTGCCCGTTTTGTCGTTTCTCGAAATATACAACCAGCCCCTCGTTTTGTGATATTTATCCGACAAGGTCGGATCCAGTTGACCCCGATCATATCGGGGTTAACCCCGATTTAATCGGGGTTGAGCTACGGGGTCAATATTGGTATTTTACCAAATTTGAACGTATAAATCGAGTAACGCCTTTAATACCAATAGAAAGACTAGCCTATAATTCTATTTTTTGCTATAATTACACCCGTGTCTATAGAAGGAACTATTGTACCGACGAAGCCAGAGGGCGAAAAATGCACTGCAGAAGTTATGATCGCCATGCCTGATGGGTTATTAATACAGGGTTTAAAAATGCTTTTGGAAGCAAGAGGTGTTCAAGTTGGCAAGTTATGTTCGGATGCTAAAGACATAGACAAAATACTAGAATGTGCACCAACACCCGGAATACTTCTTGTAGACACTGATCTTCCTAACTTAAACCTCGTATCGTTATCAAAAAGCATAAAAGGCGGCAGAACAAAAATTATTCTTCTGGGTGAATTCTTTCATCCTGCAGGGCTTAGACTATATCAAAAGTTTGGTGTAAACAATGCAGTATTAAAATCTGATTCGGCTGACGATCTTGTAAAGACTATTTTGGGAACAAGAAACGGATCTTTATACAGAAGTCCCCGAATTGCAGAAGCGTATAGACTTGCAAACGCACAGGTCGAGACAATTGAGACAATCACCTTACGTGAGGCAGAGGTGCTAAGACTAATTGTTAGACTTTATACAAACAAACAAATAGCCGTTATTTTGAAAATTAGTGTTAAAACAGTGGAAACACACCGTTCCCATATTCTAGATAAGACAGGTAACCCAAATTTAGCGAAGTTAACTGATATGGCTAACTGCTTAATAATCACAGCAGAACAAAAACCAGGTGGAAAAAGAGAACATTATGAATACGGTCAAAAGTAGCCTAAAAGTATAGGAGTAAAATATATTATTTCAACCTGAGCGGGAGATGCAAGTTATTCCGAACTCTTTCTCCCACACACCCTATCTCATTTTAGCAACTTAATGGTAACCTATCAAGCTAAGAATGCTACTGTTTGATATAATCTACGCATGCTAGAACAACACGTGGGTCCAAAACTTCTAACCTATTCAAAAGAGTGGGCTACATACACAGATAAATACACGGCTTATCTTCGTTTCATTAATAAAGTAGTGGGATCAACTAGTTCTGTCTACACACAATTTGAATATACAGGAATATTCTTAGCACTTCTTGAAAATTCCGATAACAACCCACAATTAAGGAATCTACGTGGTCAAATAGAAACTGCGCCTAATCCTAGCACTGTTGCACAAGAAGCCTTAACTTGTCTTCCCTTTGACGGTATAAGAATTATGGAAATTGGCGGCCCTTTCGGGCAAATTTTGCACGCCATGGGTGCGGAGGTTTGGTGTGTAGATCCGGATATTGAAGGGGAAAGTGGGTGGCAGAAATTAAATTGGACATATTCACCCACTAGCAGAGCCCATCTTTACCATGCTGTCCCTCACAGAATAACTTTCGTAAACTGGGAAACGCTTATTAGAGAGAGAAATTTTGATGCTATATATTCTAGTGATGTGTTGAGTACGAATAGTGGTGCCTCAAGCGACTGGAGAAAACACCTCCCTGATTTTAGTGGTGATTATCACGAAGCTCAAGCGGAGTGGGTAAGAGTAACTACGAAAAACAAGTCTCTCGAAGCACTGGCAAGAAAAGAAATATTCCTTGTTTCAGCACTCGCCTCTAAAAAAGGTGGACTTGTAATGCACAAGGGGGATGCTCTTGCAGAAATTAGACCAATCGCGCCAGAGGCAGGATTGGATCTTATAGAGAAAAGATTTGATTATTTATTTGATAGTCAAACAAGGCAACCTTATGATGGTGCTGAATTATTGGTCTTTAGAAAACAAAGAGATGGGGTTTGAACCAAAGTGAAGCTAGAAGAGTCTAAAAATATTAGAGAGAGACGGGAAACCCTAGTATTTATAAAATTTTCAAGGCTAAATTTTGAATTTAATCAATTATAGGAGCTAGTATTTTTCTTAGCTGTCTTCTACCCCAAGAAGTTTTAAGATACTCTTCTCTTTTAAGAGCTTCGAGTCTATTCGGATACTCTTCCTTGTAAATTAATTTAAACGGAATTCTGTGTCTTGTAGATTGAACCTGACCTGTATTGTGATCCTGAAGTCTTCTTTCTATATTATTAGTGCAACCAACATAAGTTCTTTTATCTTTAAGACTTTGCAAAACATATACCGTACACACACGTTTAGTTTAATGAGTCCGTCTCCTCGTCCGCCTTTGGCGAGACGGGGACGAGACTATGAGCGGGAGACGCAAGTTATTCCGAACTCTTTCTCCCTCACATCCTAGCTCATTTTAACAGGTTAATGGAAGCCTATCAAGTCGAAAAGGAGGAAAATGGATCGTTCTAACGCTCTAAATACCTCTTCTTTGTTTGATGAGGCTACTTTCTATAAAAAGTTCCTTAAAGACTTGGCATATTGTAGCCATGAATTAATTATAGAAAGCCCATATATCACATCCGGAAGGATGAAAACCTTATGGCCTACCCTAAAAAAGTTACTTGGCAGAGGTGTCAAAATCTATTTTCTTACCAGAGACCCTAGAGAACACGAATTAGGCATGGAGTATCAGTCGGAAGATGAAATTAGGTACTGTGAAGAGCTTGGAATACAAGTTTTACTGTGCGCTGGTAATCACCACCGAAAACTAGCTATTCTTGATAGAAAGGTGCTTTGGGAAGGTAGCCTTAACATTCTCTCTCAGGCGCACAGTCGTGAGATTATGAGAAGAATTGAAGGAAAAGAAATGGCACTTCAGATGTTTAATTTTTTGAGGCTGGATAATTTTATCTAGCTGACTACAAACTTCGTTTTCAAGGCTCTTGCGATACTCTCCAGTATTTCAAAAGAGGGATTTACCTCTCCTCTTTCGATACGAGCATAATAATTTACATGGACACCGGCTTTCTCGGCAACTTCTACTTGAGTTAATTTAGCCTGTTTTCTAGCCTTTTTTATGGTTTTTCCTAGTTGATCTTGTGACCCCATATTTGGATTATACAACTTTTGTGGATAGTTTGCTTCTGTCTTATAGGCAGAGTTTCTGCTAAAATTGATCTGGTTTGTACCTTTTTAAGAATTTTAAGATATGTCGCAGTTTTTACGAAGCTATTTAGCTACAAAACTTACTTTAAGGCGTTCAATTACTGACCCTGAAAAGTTAAATACCAGTATAAGGTCAGCAAATGTAGATTTAAACCCTCATCAAGTTGACTCCGCCGTATTTGCGTTTAATAGTCCTCTCTCAAGGGGCGCCATTCTTGCTGATGAAGTCGGATTAGGTAAAACAATTGAGGCAGGACTTATTATTAATCAATTATGGGTCGAGGGGCAAAGAAAAATATTAATCCTAGTACCTGCATCTTTGCGAACTCAATGGGCAGATGAACTTAGAGATAAGTTTGGACTTGATTCTACAATTCTAGATTCCAAAATACTGAAACAATTACAACAATCTACCGATTCGTTTAATCCTCTTGATAATCCCAAAATCTTTATAGCTTCTCATAATTTTGCATATAAAAACGAATTACATGTTAAAAAAACACCTTGGGATTTAGTAGTTATTGATGAAGCACACAGAATGAGAAATGTTTATAGGAAGGGTAACAAAACTGCAAAAAAACTCAGAGAGACTATTTTAGGAAGACCAAAATTATTATTAACAGCAACTCCTTTACAAAATAGCTTAATGGAATTATTCGGCCTCGTTAGTTTTATTGATGAAAAATATTTAGGCGACCCTGACTCTTTCAAATTTTTATATGTACAGCAACGAGGCACTAATAATGAGGCACAAAGGACTAAATTATCAGATCTTAGGGAGAGATTAATGGGGATAATTGATAAAAACACTGGCGAAACAGAGGGTGGAATAATGACTAGAACTCTTAGAAAACAGGTTAGAGGTTTAATCCCATTTACCAATAGATTCAATATCACAGAAGATTTTAATCCAAATGACGACGAGGTAGAACTCTATAACAGCGTAAGTGATTATATTCAAAGACCTCTTCTAGCTTCTACTAAGGCAACACAACGACACATGATGGAACTTGTTTATAGAAAAATATTAGCAAGCTCGTCGTTTGCTATTGCCGGAACTCTATTTCGGGTATCTCAATTTCTAGCTAAAAGGTTGCAAAAGGAACACAAGGTTCAGATTGAAGAATTACAAGCCGTAGCCGATTTAGTATTAGTTGATGCCGACCAAAGGTTTGGCAGAAAATTTGATAAATTCGAAGTCGAAAAAGTTGAGGAAGTAGTTGAAGAAGAACAATTATCAATATTAAACGATATTGAGCTCTCGCTTGATGATTTAGAAGAAGAGGAAGGAGACGCTATTCAGGATGAACTAACAAAAATTGAAGAGGGCGAAGATTCCCCTAAGGAGTTGGAGGAAATACAAGAGAGAGAAATTGATCACAAGTTTTCAAAAGAGGAAATTATTAGTGAATTTAAAGATGTTCTTGGCTACTACTTACTTGCTACTTCAATCGATAAAAATCAAAAAAGCCAATCATTGATTAGAGCGTTAAAAAAAGTTTTCGATCATGCTGAAAAAAAGAATTGGCCTAAAAAAGCAGTAATCTTTACCGAGTCGCGCAGGACTCAAGACCACCTCGAAAACATATTATCTCTGGCTGGTTATGAAGATAATATTATCTTGTTTAATGGTTCTAATGCCGGTAAAAAAGCAAAAGATATTTATCAAGAATGGGCTAACGAGTTTCCTGACGAAGCAGAGAAAAATCCAAAATCTATTAGTTTGAGAAAAGCGTTAGTTTGGAAATTCAGAACCTTAAAAGAAGCTATTTTAATCACTACTGAGGCTGGTGCAGAAGGTATTAATTTACAATTTTGTAATATTGTAGTGAATTATGACCTTCCTTGGAATCCTCAAAGGATAGAGCAAAGAATAGGAAGATGTCATAGATACGGACAGGAATTAGATGTATTAGTTATTAATTTTCTCAATAAAAGAAATTATGCGGATGAAAGAGTTTATGAATTACTACGAGAAAAAATAAAGCTATTTGGAAACTTGTTTGATTTTAGCGACAAAATCCTTGGAACTGAAGAGCAAACTGATGATGGTTATGAAGTTAGAGAAATTGCATTGGGTTCTTTAGATAGTGGCGTTGGATTTGAACGAAAGGTGCTTAATATCTATCAAAAATGCAGAACCAAAGTTCAAATAGAGAAGGAATTTAATCAATTAGAGTTAGATTTGTCGAGTGAGATAGAAGAAAAATTTGAAAATACACAAAGAAAAGTTATCCAACACTTCGATGAAGAAGTTAGGGCTAAATTAAGGATTAGAAATCAAAAAATATCTGAAATGCTTAACTCTTTTGATAGAGATTTAGAGCGTTATATTAAGCTAGTTTTTAACTCTGGACTAAGGCAAATTGATGAACATAGATTTGAAGTTAAGCATGTCCCTAAAGATATTGAGAAGTCTGATATTAAAAATCTGGTTGGAAAAATATTAGGAATTGGGGTAGTTACAGATATCGAAAGACAAAAAGGTGTACTACCAATACACACAGAAACACAATATTTTTCTGATTTACTTAAAAAAGATGCCAAAGATAAGGATTTTATTTATAAGATTACCTTTAGCCATGACGGTGAGTCAAAGCGCTTAGATTTTAAAGATATTCATGGGAGGAATGGATTATTGAGCATTGTAAAAGTAGTTTGCCGTAGAAAAACAATAAATAATATTGATGAAGTATTTGAAGAATTAGTTTTTACTTGCTTAGTAAAAGATGAAGCATCTTGGGCACTTCCTACAAAAGTTGAGGATGGAAAAGGCTGGAGTAACATTGGGAGTTATAAAGCAGAAAAAATAGTAAATTTATTGGTTAAAAATGAAAAACAAGCAGAATTTGAGATTCCTAATATTCTCAAAATATGTTCAGAAGAGAATATAAATTTAAAGAAGGAAGAGTTTATTGAGAAAAACCAAGGTTTTATAGAAAAAATGCGCGATCAATTAAATCAATATAGCGATGATGTTCTATTAAGATTCAAAAGAGAGATGGACGAAAGAGAGGAAGAAATTAGGGCGCTAGAAAGAAGTATGAAAGGCTCTAAGACGACAGGATTTCATGAACGACAACAAATTCAGCAAGATATAGATAAAAAGCAACGACAATATGCCCAAGCAGTCAAGAAACACGCAGAAATGCAGTTGGGTTTATTCAACGATAAAGATAAGAGTTTAAAAGATTTAGAAAAAAAATTGACCTTAGGTTTTGAACTAGTACAATTGGCAACAATTTCATTTACAATTGAATCATGAATCCATTTGATAAACTAAAATCTGAATTAAAACGACTCGAAACTGGATACAGAGAAGAATCTTATTATAGAAGCTTGTGTGAATTTCTAGAAGCATATGGAAGTGGCAAGGAATATTTGCATATGTTGAATATTTCTGCCACAAGTAATCCTAATTCTGAATCAATTGGTGAAGGTATTGGATTTCCAGATATTGAGGTTAGGCAAAACAGAAGATTGGTTGGTTATGTAGAAGTAAAAACTCCAGATGAAAACATAGATAACCCAGCTTACTCAACGCAATTTATTAAATATAGGGAATCTTTAGAAAATGTAATTTTTACAAATTTTAAAAAATGGATACTCTACACTTGGGATAAAGATGGAAAGCCGCAAAAAACCGAAGAGGCAGAATGGGATTATCATCAAGACTTAGGCACCGAACAACTAAAAAAACTCCTAACCATATTTTTTGAGGGCCAGTCGTATCAAGCCAAAACTCCCCATCAACTTGCTATAGCACTTGCGAGAAAGACGAGGCTTTTAAGCCAACAAGTAGAGGAAGCATTGATAGCCAAAAACCCTGATAAAAAACTAGTTGATCTTAAGAAAACATTTGAAAAAACTTTAATTCAGGATATTAGCGACCATCAATTCGCCAATATTTTTGCTGAAACTATCGCATATTCTCTATTTCTTGCCAAACTTGAACATTATGAAAAAGGAAGTAACGAAGATTTCTCTTTAAGAACTGCCGTTGATTTCTTACCAAAAAATGTTCCTATTTTTAAGGATCTTTACCAATTAACTGGCGGAAGAGTAGAACCAATTACACAAGGGATTTATAAGGCAACTGAAATTTTGATCGAACAATTAAATTTTGCTGATATTGAAAGAATTTATAAGAAACTAGTTGAACATAAACCTGGTGAGGACCCTGTTATTCAATTTTACGAACCATTTCTTTCTGAATATGATCCTGAGGAGAGAAAAGCACGAGGAGTTTATTATACGCCTAAGCCAGTTGTTGATTATATTGTTCGTTGTGTCGATCATATTTTAAAAAATAAATTTGACAAGAAAAAGGGATTAGGTGATGAAAGCGTTCAGGTTCTTGATCCTGCCACCGGCACCGGAACTTTCTTAATGTCGGTAATTCAAAACATTTACGCTGATATTGAGAAAGAAAATAAGCCTTTAGGTGAAGAGGCTATAAAAAGAAAATTTAAGGATGTAGTAAGTAATCACATCTTAAAACATCTATATGGATTTGAGCTATTAGTTGCTCCATATGCTATCGCCCACCTTAAACTAACCCTTGAATTAGAACGTTTAGGATTTAATTTTTCAATGACAGAAGATGATCAAGATAAAGAAAACGATAGATTAAAGATTTTCTTAGCAAATACTTTAGACGATCCTAATCAACCCCCGCATAGTTTATTTGGGTTTGAATCGATTACTGATGAAAGTGAAAAGGCTAGGCTAGTGAAAAAGAATGAGCCTATATTAGTTATAACAGGAAATCCACCTTATTCAAATTACGGACAGATGAACCAAGGTGATTGGATTTTAAATTTATTACAAGACTATAAGAAAGATTTAATTGAAAAAAAGATTAATTTAGATGACGATTTTATAAAGTTTATTCGATTTGCTCAGTGGAAACTAGAACATACAGGTCAAGGTATTTTTGCCATGATAACGAGTAGTACTTTCATAGATGGGATTACTCATCGCCAAATGCGTAAGTCATTACTAGAAACATTTGACGAAATATATATTTACAATTTACATGGGAATATTCGGAGAAATGAGGTTGCACCCAACGGAATAGATGATGAAAATGTATTTCAAATTATGACAGGGGTATCAATAAATTTTTTTATTAAATACCCTGAAAAGAAATTAGAGACTATTGTTAAAAGCTCAGAATTGTGGGGAACGAGGTCTAAGAAATTTGAAGTTCTTCTTGATGAAGAATTTAACAATACAAAATGGCAAACTGTCAATTATTTAGAATTTAACGATAAATTTAGAAATACAGTTTGGGGTAAAAAGTTTGGGAGCGATTTAAATTTTTTTGTCCATAAAGGTTTAGATGCAATAATCGAATACGGAAATTTTTGGGGGATTAGTGATATTTTCCCCGAGAAAGGGTTGGGTCTTAAGACTGAAAGAGATAACCTCACAATACATTTTTCAAAAATGGATTTAGAGAATGTTATTAATGATTTCAGGAATTTAGATGAAAATAGTTTAAGAATTAAATATGGATTAGGTAGTGATAGTAGAGATTGGAAAATTAATTACGCAAAAAAAGATTTACATGAGCACATGGAAGATGAAAATTATATTTCAGAATTCAATTACAGGCAATTTGACACTAGATATATTTGGTATAGCGGTAAAACTCGAGGTTTTATTGGTACTCCCGGTTTTGCGATGATGAGACAGTTTCAAAATAAAATGAATCTCGGTCTAATTTCTTCACGGACAGTTTACGGAAGTGAAAGTTGGCAGGATATATTCGTCACAAGTAAAATGTTTGAATTTGGCATTATGGCTTCTCGTCCAGGAAACAGTGCGCCGGTTTTCCCGTTATATTTATATGAACAAAAATCCTCACAAATTTCCCTTTTGGGGGTTGGAAGCGGTATGGCAAGTAGAGTTAATATTTCATCTGAATTTATTAAAGAATTTTCTGGGAAACTTGGTTTAGTTTTTGTGGAAACTGGACAAGGTGATTTAGAAAATAATTTCGGTCCTGAAGATGTGTTTTATTACACTTATGCAGTTTTTCATTCACCCACATACCGTACTCGTTATGCCGAATTACTAAAAATAGATTTTCCTCGTGTACCATTAACTAAGAATAAAGAATTATTTAAGAAATTGATTAAAAAAGGAAATGAATTAGTAAATTTACATCTTCTTGGAGAAAATCCATTTGATAAAACTGAAACCATTTTTGATGATACTTCAAAATGGGGAGTAAGAATTGATGGTAATAAACCTGAAGATATAGATGATTGGAAAATAGTGGCAATTAGTTATGATGAAAAAACAAAAAGAATTTTTGTAAATTCTGGGCAATATTTCGAGGGAATTGAAAAAGAAGTATGGGAATTTATGGTTGGGGGTTATCAAGTTTTAGAAAAATGGCTGAAGGATCGTAAGAAAGCTGGAAGAACTTTATCATACGAGGATCAAATTCAATATATTAAGATTTCAGTTTCACTTCGAGAAAGCTTAAGAATTATGAAAGAAATTGATGAAATTATTCCAAAATGGCCTTTAGAATGATATGGATAAAATAAATAAAAATTCTGTTGCTCTCGCCGGGGAATTTGCCGTTCTTTCCCAACTAGCATTACGCGGGTACGACGCTAACATGACGCTTGGACATACCAAAAGCGTAGATATTCTCATTTCTGATCCCATTAAAGGAAAGATGTATAAGTTAGAGGTAAAATCTAACTTTGGTGGGAAACCCTCTAGGTCTAAGCTTTTTGGATATACCTTAAATTGGATGATGGGAGAAAAGCATGAGACCATTTCCGAGCCTAATTTATATTATTGCTTTGTAAATATAGAAAAACAAACAAATATTTTTAGATTTTTTATTGTGGCTAGTGAGGTAGTAGCCGAATATGTCAAAGTTCAGCATAAATATTGGTTAGATAGGAAACCTGGACTTTCGCAAAAAGAAATAGATATCCCAATGCGACAGTTCAGGGTAGGACTTGAAGATAACTATTCTATACCTACTCCCCTCGCAAAAGATTATGAAAACAAATGGGAATTTAATTAATTATATGTCTCAATATTACAATCCAAATAGAAAAAAGAATTTATATGATAAAAGTTCAAAAGATATTTTCCGTTTGAGTCGAGGGAAGATTGATAACTTCCTTAGTTGCCCTCGGTGTTTCTATCTTGATCGAAAATTGGGAGTTGCTCAACCACCGGGTTACCCCTTCTCGCTTAACACTGCTGTCGATAAACTCCTCAAAAAAGAGTTTGACATTCATCGCGCTGATGGCACAACTCACCCACTAATGAAAGAATATGGCATTGAAGCCGTACCTCTGGATCACGAAAAAATTGACGAATGGCGGGATTCCCTAAGAGCTGGAATTACTTTCAAAATCGCTGATGAAAATATAGTTATTACCGGTGGGGTTGATGATGTTTGGGTTAAACCAGACGGTGAATTTATTATCGTTGACTATAAAGCTACCTCTAAAGAAGAGGAAGTTACACTAGATGCTGAGTGGCAGGGCGGATATAAGCGTCAAATGGAGATATACCAATGGTTGTTTCGAAAAAACGGCTTTAAAGTATCTGACACTGGATACTTTGTTTATTGTAATGGCAATACTGACAAAAAAGCCTTTGATGCAAGGTTGGAATTTGATATCAAAATCCTTCCTTATACCGGAGACTCATCTTGGGTTGAGCAAACAATACTTGATTCGATTGAGTGTTTAAAATCTAATCAATTGCCAGACTCTGGACAGGATTGTGATTTCTGCAAATACAGAGAGGCTGTGAGGGTATTTGAAAAATAAGCTAATGAAATCAACGATTAAATTATCAGATATTAAAATAAAGTTTGGCGGTAAAAACCTGCCTAAAGATAAAAAATTCTTAGAACTTTATAAGAAAGCATACAACGAACAAATACATACTTATTGGGGAATGGTAAATATTGATGGAATAAAACCTTTCTCTAACTATCATCCCGAAATTTCCCAAGATTTTATTGATAAATTTCATCAAAGAATAAAAAGTGGCAAGCCATCCTCAATGTATGTATATCTCCAAAACGATAGCTATATGATGAGTGATGATTACAGTTCATATTATTTATACCTATATTCTGGGTATAAAAAAATTCCTTGTTATATTTTGGGAGAACCAGAAGATAAATATATTAGCGACAAGGTAGGACCAATAAAATTACCCGAGCTACAAGTAGAAGTAACTAAATTATGATTTACTTGTATGAGATTAATAAGGCTTAGGGTCAAAAACTACTTACAAAAACAATTTGTAAGAGTTCGGTCTTATATTAACAAACTCCTCTTTCCTGTATACCTGTTTCCACTGAAGCTAGTCACCTACACGATTTATTACTTACTGAGATTTTTAATTAAGTTATTAATTGCTTTTATCGGGTTACTAATTGACTGTATTAAATATCCCTTTAAGAGCATGAAGAACCTAATTAGATCATGTATTTATTTAGCAATAACTGTTTATCTTTTTGCTTCATTATTTGTGATTGGCGACTATATGAGGACGCAGTATGGCTTTTATGGTAAATTTCTTTGCTCTTTTGGGGTAAAGAACACGCTTCAAGACTCTGTTCTTAGAATTGTGGGGGGATATTCTGAAGGAACAGGATTTTTTATATCCGATAATCAAGTATTAACTAACTTCCATGTTATAGCAGATGAGCCAAGCCCTAAGATTATTTTCCCAGATGGAAGTTTTATTACTCCTAATAAAATTGTTGGTGATAAAGAAGCTGATCTAGCTATTCTCTTTACAGATAAACAATATCCCGAAAAAGTTCTATCCTTACCTGATCGTGTTGAGTTGTTAGCCAATGAGCCACTAATTGCTACTGGATTCCCACTAGGAACAGATTTAACAGGCAAGGCAACTTCGTTGAGAGGAAACTTTATAGATTATAGAAAATCCAGTAAAAGCCCGGTTTATTATTTACAAACAAATATTAGTCTTGTAAAAGGAATGAGCGGAGGGCCTATTGCTGATCAATGCGGACATGTTGTTGGAGTTAATACCATGAGCTTGGCAGGATTATCTCTTTTTATTGGAGCGGATCAAGTCAAGGCTATGACTAATGATTTTACAGATCAGGAGGTAACTAAGATTGAAGTAGAGCCATCTGCTTCACCAGAAGAGGCGGTAAAGGCCTATTACATCTATCTAAAAGCACGCAGAATGGATGATGCATATGGTTTATTAAGTCGAGAGTATTCTAAGAAGTCAGATTTAGAAGAGTTTACCAATAGATTCAATGATGTATTAGATGTAGATGTCGTACTCACAAAATTGGAAGAAGATTCAAAAGATACTGTACTTGTTAAATTCATGACAAAAAATTGGGTAGATGGTGAAGCAATAATTCACTACTACGAAGGTAATTGGGAAATGGTTAAAGAAGATGGCGTATATAAAATTTTAACCGGTAAAATAACTGAAGTCGATGAGCCTGATTTTTCATGGTTTTATGAATAGGAAATAAGCTGATACAATCTTTTTATGGCGAGATTTTTTAAACGAGAAGAAAATAAACCATATACCTACTCATCTATCGAGATGAGGAAATCTTCAAGCAAGACTACTTGGTGGATAGTCGGAGCCATCTTGTTAATACTTGCCATTTTCTTCTTATTTGTGGTCAAGCCATAGCTCTTCCTCCTTTCTTATAAGGCTTATTTCTGCTAAAATTGACCCAAACTATGCCCGACTTTGTTAACTCTATATATCAATTCTTTAACCATCCTTTTTTTATAATTTTTGGTGGAGTTGCTTCTCTTTTGGTTCTCACTGGTTTTTTACTAAACTTTGTCTTTTGGCTTCTGGGTCTCTGGCCTTTGTTATGGCGACTAGGTTATGGTAGATGGTCAAGAAAGATAGCAATTGTTGCTAAAGCTGATGTGTATGCTGATCTCAAGAAGGTTTTAGTTAAATCAGGGGTCTTTAGAGAGGGAAATGTCTTTCATATATCCTCCACCTCTCTTTCTGAGGTCAAAGAATCTGATATGTTGCTAGTGCATTACCAATCCTTTAATGAGCCACAAAACAAAACAATACTGGCAAATAAGCGGTCGAGCTCTGGTATGATCTTTTATTTTCCTGAATACGCTCCCCAACAAGGAATAAAAATATCTGATGCTATGTTAAAACGGATTAATGATGAAGAAAATACAACAGTTGTCAATTTTCGTGGCAGGTTACTAAATGACATAATTACTACTTTAATAACAACTAGTTACGAGAAATGATATGTCTGCAGACCAATATATTTTAAATATCCTAGCAAAATATAATGTTGATACTAGTAATGGATCTCCAGTAATTACAGCCGCTCAGGCAGTATATCCAATCTTGGCAAATTGGGCAGGGAATCAATTAGTTGATGTTAAATTTTCAGGATCGCATGCAAAAGGAACTGGTGTTTCTGGAAAAACTGACACAGATTTATTTATATCTTTGAAATCGAATACATCAAATACACTTAAAGAAATTTATAACTCACTTAATAGTTTGATGTTGGGAAAGGGTTATAATACAAAACCTCAGAATGTCTCTATACGAATAAATCACAATGGGATAGAGATAGATCTTGTTCCAGGTGTTAAATATTCTGATAATTCAAATTATCATTGGCTCTATGTTAAAAAGTCTGGTAGAGAAAGAACACAAACTAATATCGATAAGCATATTGATATTGTGACAAACTCAGGGAGGGTTAATGAAATTCGGGCAATTAAGATTTGGGCGTATAATCATGGACTTGATTTACCATCTATTTATCTTGAACTGACTGTCATAGAAGCTTTATCAGGAAGAAGAATTGGTAATACTGCGGATAATGTATTGCATACATTAGAATTTATAAGAGATAGATTTTTAAATTTATCTATAATTGACCCATCAAATAGTGCAAATATTATTTCTAATGATTTAACAGATGATGAAAAAAGGAAAATTTCTAATCAAGCAAGAATTAGCAAAGCGCAGGGTTACTGGAAAGATATTCTTTGGTAGTTTAATTACTCAGGAGTTCCTTGTCCTAAGAAAGTTCTGGGGTTGACTGGTAATCCATAGACATTAATCTGAAAATGTAAATGTGTCCCCGTTGACCAGCCTGTACTTCCTTGTTCTCCAATAATATGAGTGGTTGTTGTAATAACCTGTCCTTTATACACTTTTATCTTGCTTAAATGGCCGTAAATTGAAATTACATTATTTCCATGATCAATAATAATATGTTTCCCAAAGCCCCAGAATATTTCACCTTCGTAAATTACGGTTCCAGGCATAAAAGCGTTTACCGGATCTCCTTTGTTGCCTGCTATATCTATGCCAGAGTGAAATAAATAATATGGTAAATGCGGTACGCCAAATTCATTAGTTACCACACCTTTTGTAGGCCAGACAAATGTAAATTGGACAGTTTCGGTTACCTCTCCTGATGTTGGATCATGAATTTCTACTGCTTGGGTTTGTTCATTAACTGTTGCTAGCCTGTCAGAGATAATATCTATCCCTGAGTGCATTAAAAGTGCTACTGCAACAAAAGGGAGTGAGAGGATAATCAGAAAAGAAAAAGCAACAAATTTAAGTTCTTTTCTATATGACCAAAGAGCGTAAAGATTAGAGGGAGTAAATAAAGCCATTCATTTATAAATAAATTTCTCTTGGATCAGTAGTTAGTAGTGGATGTTCTTTATCTGAAGCTACAACTTTTAAGGCTACATGGTTTTGATCTGCAATAATAATCGCTTCTCCTCTATCGCAGGTCAGAAGAAATTTTTGTTCGTACTCGCTTAATTTGAATTCATTAGCTACTTTTTCAATGGTGGTTGTATCTTGTTTCATTAAAACACGGACAGATGACTGGGAGGCGATAGCCCGGCCATACTCTTGGTTCAAAAAGTCATTTGCCTGTTGGGAGATGATGGTTACTCCCAGATAATACTTTCTGGCACGTCTGACAAGCCCGGAAATGAATCTTGCGCTCTCTTCGTGCTGTAGAAGCATCCAACCCTCATCAATGACTAAAATACGCTTCTGAGGGCTTGATTTGACCTGTGCATGGACAAAGTTAGCAACTACCATCATCATTATCTGGCGAAGCGACTCATTAAGATCTTTAATATCAAAAATAACCAGTCTGTTATCCAATTCGATGTTGGTTTGTGAATCAAAAACTGATGAGAGTGAACCCTTAACAAACCGCTCCAAGCGGTTACACAGATCCTTCTGTTTTAACTCTTTAAGTACTTTGTATAAATCTTTGAGTATTGGAAATTCTTTGTTCTTAGTTTTTTTGGTGCCACTCATGGTAAACCCAAAGTTCTTGTAAGTTTGAATGATAGCCTTATCGATTACTGCCCGTTCCTCAGCGTTCAAGCCTCCGACCATAAGCGAGATAATCTCTGTTAAGTCCTGAATATGCTCTGCCAAATCATTATCTTCACCAAGTGAGTTAATGGTAAAGTCAAAAGGATTGATCTTTTCTTTGGATTTTGCAGAAAGTTTAATGTAGGTTCCGTTTACAGAAGCCGCCAACTGTTTATATTCTCTTTCCGGATCAACAACGATAACTTTCGTACCCTGCATAAGTTGTCTTAATATCTCAACTTTTGCGGTGTAGCTTTTACCGCTTCCGCTCTGGGCGAAGATAATCGAGTTTGCGTTGTTTAAACTAAACCTATCGATAATGACCAGAGAGTTATTGGATTTATTGATTCCATACAAGATACCGGATTCTTGAACCAATTCTGACGAAACAAAAGGGAAAGTGAGAGCGGCAGACGAGCTATCTAAATTTCTTTTTTGGTTTAACTGGTTTTCTGCCCTTGGAAGTATAGATTGTAAACCCTCAAGTTGTTGGAAAGTAGCAATTTTAATATAGAAAAGCCTTGTAGACATGACAGTTTCCAAAAGTGTAGTAATTTTGTTTAAGTCTGCCAAAGAATCAGCAGTAATAGTCATATAAATTGACACTTGGAATAGTTTTTCCTGGCCTCTTTGAATTTTATCTTTCAACTCCATGGCCGATTCCAGCGGATCGGTAATTTCCGAGCCGATAACTTTTCCTTGCTTAAGCATGGTTCTTTTAGTTGACTCAAGCTCGGTAATTTTTCTATTAAGTTTAGGTAGCGCCATTAGCGGATCAATCTGTTCAATATGATATGAGATATCAACATTGTGGTTGAAGTTAATTAACATATTTAGCCAACCAGTGGAGGCTACATAAGGATAGCCGGAGATAAATAGTGTTCGAACAAACTTATCACCCATTTGAAGGTAACTTGATGATTCTTCAAGTCCGGAATAAGAAATTAAGTCAAGCTGGTCTTGTTCACCGAAATTAAACTGTAAAGACTTTTTAACAACCTCTTTTTTTGAAGGTTTTTTCTTTTTAGGCTTACTGAGATCAAACTTGGGAATATTAAATCTGTTTATAAGTTGTAATCTAGGTGTTTTAAACATATTGGTTCTCCAATAACATTTGAATAGTTTGTCCTTTTAACTCCTGAGTCTTAATTTGTGACGGATTGTAGAAGTTATAAAATAAATCAAGAAGCTCTAGGCTGTCTAAGACTCTGGCTTTCATTCCTAACCTCTCCAATCCTCTTTGTACAATGTCCCGGTTTAAATAAATCTGTTCTTTTATTAAGTTAAAGTCTTTATTCCTGTCTAAATGTTGATAAGGTATTACTACATAAAATCTTCTGGATAAGATTTTGTTTCCGGCAACAAGATTTTTAATAAAATCGCAGTAATTATCTGTTTGTTCTTTATAAATCTTTTCTTTCTCATTTTTCTTACTTTGAGAGATAGCTTCTAAATACCTGTCAATATCAACTTCCCGAACCCTTATTAAAACCTGTAAAGCACACGGAAGAGAGTTAAGGAAGTTTTGGAAAGAATCAATTAAAACATCTTGTTCGGCTTCGCTTTTTAATTCAAAGTTAATAGAGGAAGTTTCAATAATTAACCTATATTGGTTATTTGGTAATACCAGAATTCCGTCGCGGACTTCTTTCATCTGAATTTGTCTGCGAGACGATACTCTACTTTTGGACTTGCCCAACAGAAACATTGAAGCCTCCTTTCTTGCCCGGTTTTAAGATAAATGAATATCTGGGGTCTCTTACAATATTTTCGAACTTCACTAAATCACGGATCGCAAAAGCAGGTATTGGAGC
Source organism: Microgenomates group bacterium Gr01-1014_5 (assembly GCA_007376395.1). Lineage (GTDB taxonomy): Bacteria > Patescibacteriota > Microgenomatia > UBA8517 > UBA10165 > VMGE01. Next base: position 54,681 of record VMGE01000001.1, read on the forward strand.
TTTGTTTTCCAGCTTCGCTGGCGCTTTTTTAAATATTCTTCTTTGCCTTTTCTCAAAGACAGGAAGATCAAGAGTTCTTAAAGCAACTTCATTTTTGTTATACAGATAATACCGGGGTCTTAAGTTATACCGCAGAAGAATGACTAACCAATTCAAAACTACCTTCCCTTTAATTCTTAATGAGAGGAGTAAAGAAATAAGCAAGACCACAAGTACTATCGGAAACTTATATACCGCCAGATTCATTCGTGGAGGCAAGAATGCATAGGCAAATGTGGTGAAGAATACCGGAATCATAAGCAGAAGGATTTGTGTCAGGTTTAGATTTCCTGCGATTTTATCCTCAACTGTTGTAATTTGTGCCGGAATAACTGTTGTTCTCATGCGTGTACCACCTTTCTGGGAGTTTTAACTGCTCTTTGTGTAGCCTCTCTGGACTCTGAGGAATTGTTACTGGTAGTCATAACATTCATAATCTGGCCACCAATATTTCTCATCATTCCCCGTCCGGTGTTGTACATAATAAGTTGCATCATAAAGCCCGGAGTTTTTAAGAGTGTAAAGAATAAACCAATTCCCACAGCAATAGAAATTAAGGAGTTATTGTTATTGCCAGGGATCGTTAAGAACGATGAGGCAAGTTGAATGATAACTACATGGACAAAGACTGCAAAAACTGTGACTATGTAGCTTTTAATCGCAATCTCGGCAAAGTCAGCGGTTTTTGGTATTGCCATGAGGAGAAATATAAACGGAGACAATACCGCACCAAGTGAGATGGCAATTAGTCTGGTTATGTACATAAGGAGCAGAACAATTGAAACAATCAGAAATAGAATTAAAAAGATAAGCGTGATCAGTGGCGTTGTACCGGTAATAAAGGCAGTCGGATTAACGGCATTCAGTACCCATGCTTGGTTTAATCCTCCGGTTAAATCTAAGACTCCCTTAACTAAAGCGTTACAGGTGATAATCACATAGTCTGCTAAGAATAAGGATGTATTTGCTCCCAAGAAGCAAATGCCGATTCTAGGTAAAAGCTGTCTTAATTCAACCTCTTCAAAACCGAATGTTGAGGCACTCATAAAGCGAAGACCTAAAAGCGCAACTACAACAACAAATAGCGAATCTACAATCCCTAAAGTAATCAGCCAGAAATTGAATACAACCGAGTTTGTCATTAAGTTTGGAGTAGTAGTCAGATAAGTCATAATCGCGTCCACTGTGGGCTTTGTAGCGCTTTCTACGATATTCTGCATAAAGCCTGTGACTGCATCTATTAAGACTTGAGTTAAACCGCCGGTAGGCTCTGCACTTTCAAGAGGGGTTAGAGCGACAGCACCAGTGTTTGTATTTGCCGAAGGGTTTGTTAGGGCATTTTGAAATACCGAGATAATAGTTCCGGCGGCAAGGATTAACACCAGTCCAATCAAGGCATTCTTAATAGTTTTCTTAGCATTGTTTAAACTTTCAGGGTTTCCGGAAGAAGCAATATATAAATATCCACCCTTAATCAAAAAAAAGACCGCCGAAGCGGTCCCGATTAGGGTAATGATTTGTAAAGTATCTCTAGTGTAGTTTGTAATTTCAGAACTTGTTGTGACTTGGGCGAACACAGGAGAAGCGTAAATAAAAGTTAATAGTATTCCAATAAATCCACCTAAGATTCGACTCATATCTTTAGTTATTAAACGAGCAGATAGAGCAGAAAAATTAATTACCTCCGCCAAATGCACCGGTTGCAAGTTGTGTCACAATATTTGAAAACACAAATGCTCCCAAAACAATTGCCAGTCCGACAGCCGAATACAAAATAGTCTTTTTAGACCTATCTAATGATTCGGGATTACCGGATGAAGTAATGTACCCATAACCTCCCCAGATAAAAAATCCTGTAGCAACTAAACCACCCAGAGTTGTTGCTATCTGAATAATGCTTTGAATGAAGGTCTGAATTTTCGTTACATCAGCCGCTTGAGCATATACCGGAGAAGCAACAATTAGAGAAGTTAATAATGCCGATTGAAGAATAATTGCTTTTTTCATACTCTACCTCCTTTCCTTAAAAGTGGGCAGAGTTGACTTGACTTACTTTGAACTAGTTTATATCAGACAAGGGTTATGTTGTCAATGCAAGTAAATCTAATTGATTTGTGACTAAGGGTTGCACCCCTCTTTTTGCAAGGGTCAAGATGAACTCCTTGCAGTCGCCCTTGCAAAATTTCACCCCGCTTAAGCTTTCAGCATGTATCGGTAGCAGGCAGGCTGCTACCTAAAAATAAATTCTTTTAGGAAAGCAAAGAAAGGGGGTGAATATAAAATGATGCTACTTACAAAACAGATACAGTCAAAACTTCCTTCGTTATATTCTTGCGAGAACAAGAAAGATCCGATGGTAATAGTTAAATTCTTTGCTCCATGGAATGACTGGACATGGTACGGGATAGAGTTTGACGGCCAGGATAGGTTCTTTGGATATGTTGTGGGACATGAGAAGGAGTTGGGTTACTTCTCTCTGTCAGAATTAAACTGGATAGAGGGACCTTACGGATTAAAGATTGAGCGCGATATGTATTTTGAGCCTCAACCTCTATCAGAGATTAAAAAACTTCACGAATAAGTTTTATCCTGCCGTTACCTAAAAAGTAGCGGCAGGTTTTATTCTGATTCTACTTTTTGCCAAATATTCTGACCCTTTTTACTAAACCGGATAGTGTCCTGGGTAGTTAGAAATATCGGTATATCTTCAAATGTTTTTTTCAATTTTGCTTTACCATAATGGGAAACAAAAGCTCTTCTTCTTTCATTAGCCATAACAAAGAATATTGAAGGCAAGGGACTGTTATTAGTACTTGCTTCCCAACTACCATCTTGGAAATAGTTTATATATTTTCTAACAGAGTATCTGATAATCCCAGTCTTATTCCTGTACTCATCAAACAACTCAAGAAAATATCTTTTAGTAACCCCATTTGTTTCAACTGCAATATATGCATCTAAATCTTTTGGGAGATAATCAAAATTTTCTAAATCTTGTTGTGTACAAAAAGCCATCTTAGACTTTTTATCTTTTTGGGATAAAAAGAAGAGGTAGGTGTCTGCTAAAAACAACCAATGATTCTTAAATATCTCAGAACGACTTCTTTCTTTGTAGATTCTGTTTAAGAAATCCTCACTGGTATTTTCTTTTAGAATTTGTCTTGATTTTGATGCAAGGCAATAGATATATGGTTTGGTAATGTCTTTAGAATCTACAACAGCGGTTATATATTTTTTCTTCCGTAAATCTTTGAGCCATTCTTTTATTCGTTTGTTGTCTTTATGGTTGAAGTATTTTTGAAGTTGTATTGTTTTTGTAAAGCGGAATTTGAGTAGAAAGAGAATGATTTGTTTTTGTGATTTAGTAATAGGCGGTAATGTTTTCATTTAAGTTAGTTAATAGTATGGAGCAGAGAGCAGAAGGTTTAGGCAGAAGTTAGTTTATATATCCTTGTTTGGATTATATTACATCCCCTTATATTTATATAAGTATAAAGAGTCTGTGTTTTTTCTTGGTTTAGCTTCATTATTATACTTATTTCTGTCCCTACATGTGGGGACATTTTTTAGAATACTTTACTTTCAGGAAATAGCACATCACCCACACTATTATTCGTCCGATTTACACTTTCTGTTTCTTTGACTTCAGTAATTTTATTACTTACTTGTTGACTAACTTTTTGATATTTTATAGCCCAGTTTTTTCGGGAAGCCTCTATCAATTTGTCTATCTTTTTACTATCTCTTTTAAGAGGTGTGTAGATTGTTTCACCAGAGAAAGGTTCTTCCGGTTCAACCGCTGATACTTTAATGTAGAAACTATATTTGGGGAGATTAGAAATATCTCCTCTGTCTATATATGGCGCGAACTGATTTAACATCAACTCTTCATCTATATAGTTAGCGCTTCTAAAACAGACAACGGTTGTTACGTTTGCCAAGATAACATTAACTATATTTCTATCATCTTGTTGTGAGGCGGATTGTTCAGCGATTGTAACCCTTAATTTATATTTTCTTCCCTCAGATAACATCTTAGTAAATGAGTGGGTGGCAAAGTTTTGGAATTCGTCTACATATAGATAAAATGGTTTTCTTTTGCTTTCGGAAATATTAGAACGTTTTAGTGCGGCTTGTTGTATTTTGGTCATAATAGTTGTTCCCAATAATCTTGAAGTGTCTTCACCTAATTTTCCTTGAGAAAGATTACAGATAATAATTTTCCCAGAGTCCATTAATTCGCCAAAGTTAACAGTAGATTTTGGTTGTTCTAAAATTCTCTTTGCAGTTGGAGAAAACAAGAAACGTCCAATCTTTGCGGTAACTCCGCCAACCATTTTAACCACCTGATAATCACCAGCTCTACCAAACTCATACTTCCAAAAGTTTTTTAAGTTTTCATCTTTTAATTTAGCTAAAACCTGTTTTTGAAAAGGTGGGTTATTTAAAAGGTCATATACAGTAAAGATTGTTCTACCCTCTACAGTAAAAGCAGTGTAGATAGCGTTTCTTAAGACATACTCAATTCTATGGGCGTTTACATATTCTTCTTTGGAAAATACTTTTCTGAATAAAGATATGACACCTTCGGCAACAACTTCTTTTTCTAACTCTGCTTCGTCCTCATCTAATCCGGGTGTTAACTCTAAGATATTTATTCCTATTGGAAACTTCAAATCAATTGGGTTAATGAATACCAAATCATTCAATCTCTTTTCAGGGATAACAGCAATCAAATCATCTGCAGCGTCTCCATGGGGGTCAAGAAAAGCCATACCTCTGCCTTGTTCAATATCATGCTTTGCCATCGAAAACATCATTGTTGTTTTACCAGAACCCGTGCGTCCAATAATGTACATGTGGGTTTCGCGCTCCTCTTCGGTTAAGCCTATATCTGTGATAGCGCCCCCATAATTGTTTTTACCAAAGACCACATCATATTTATTACCTTTCTTCAAGGAGAGTGGCGCAGGGAGAGTTTTGCTATGTGACTTAACTAAATTTTCTGTATTCGTGGAACTGGTGTAGGGAAAATGATAAATACTGGAGATTTCAGAAATTGATAACACCGATGTTTTTGTCAAAGATAACACTCTTTTCTTAAAAGTATAAAAAGAGAAGTCTTTTAGCTTATCTATATTCAAAACTCTTTTAGTACCTAAAGACTGGTATCCGGTAGAAGAAAAAGTTGAGAAAGAAGACTTAAATCCTTGAATTCTTTCTGATAAATCATCTTTATCGTTAAAAGACATAAGAAGTCTAATCGTTGTTTCAAACAAGGGTTGATTTATCTTTGAATCTATCGAGGCTACAATATCCATCTCGGAAGGAGATTTTGTTTTTGGCGCTCTATATGAATTGTAAAATAGCCATTTCAATAAAAATGTTGGAGTTTTTAGATACTTAATAACATCCCCATTAGCAGAGATGAGTTTTGCAATCTTTTTTGCACCTTTGCTATTGGCAGGAGAAACAACTAATTGAAGTGAGATTAATTCACCCGGAGCAAGTTTAGTCATCTGTCCGGTAAGGTAGGCAATCGGGTCATGCTTATCTAATTCACTTTGTCTTTTAAGGGAAAAGGCAAAATGCTTGGATAACTTAAATTCGATAATCTTATAAAAGTGTTTTTTAAGAGTGCTTTTATCCTCTGGCAAATATTCACTTACTGTTTTAACGCGTAAATTAGGAAGGTAAGATAATAAATTCTTCTTTAATGTGTTTACCTGTTTAGGCGAAGTTCTTATTAAATATCTAATTCCTTGATTTTGAGTTGACACTATCTCAAGAGAAAATCTGGTTTTGTTACCAAACAACCAATCCTTAAATGACGTCTGGTTTCCAAGTGCATGGATGATAGAAAAAAGTTGATCGGTTGTATAGGACATTTTTTCGGTAAAAGAGGGTGGGGTTAGCTCAAGTAGCATTGATGGCTCGCCTAACGACCTGCTAATGGCTAAAATCTTACGGATTATAAGCAGTAAAAAACCAGACAAGATAAGAAGAGCAACCGGAATAATTAGGTTCTGAAAAGAAGCAAGAGAACTACCTTGAGGTTGACGGACGATTGAGACTAATTGATTTAGTAAATATCCGAACTCTAATTTATGAAGGTCGTTCATTTCATACCCTTTCGGGCAGAAACTATAACAGAGTATATCACATATTAGAATTACTTTTTATGCCTGATTGCCCCTTGACAACTATCTTTATTTGGATATATACTATCCATATATGGATAGATACTAGGTTCAGGATGAGGCTACTATTATGCAAGGTATAGAACAACAATTATTGATAAGGGAAGAGAGAATAGTCACTCCATTAGTTGAAGTTTTAGACACAGTTAATCCACTCACGCCTCCTAAAAATACAGTTTCTATTTCTCCTACACTTCGTCAATCCTTAGATGAGTTGTTTCCAGAACAGCAATATGACGAGAAGGATATCCAAAAAGCAAAAGAGACTCTTGGAAAAATAGCTGATGAATTCACTGAAATTGAGCTCAAAGGAGTAATTGCCGAGGTGCAATTCTTGGCTGAAAGTTGGTTAGATGATTTTGAGAGAACGATTTTTAAAGGTATGACTCTAAAAGAGTTACTTCATGAGAAAGGTGGCGTATGAAATTTGATCGTCCTGTTATCCACGAAGATGGCAAGAAAGCAGTTATTTATCTTCGAGTTTCCACCGAAGAACAAGTAGATAATTTTTCTTTAGGTAGCCAGGAAGATATTTGCAGGAAAGAAGCAGAAAAAAGAGGATATGAAGTGGTTGAGGTTTTCAGAGAAGAAGGAAGATCTGCTAAAACAATTCTTGGTAGACCTGTACTTATAAGTTTGCTGGAGTATTGCCGGAAGAACAAAACTAAAGTTCACGCGGTATTTGCATACAGGTTAGACAGAATATCGAGACAAACCGCAGATTACCTAGCAATCAGGAAAAAGCTTCTTGAACAAGATATAACAATAATATCTGCCACTGAACCTACAGGTGACAGCCCTACTGAAAAACTAGTTGAAACAATCCTGGCCGGGTTTGCTCAACTGGATAACGATATTAGGTCAGAAAGAGCACGAAATGGGCTTAGAGCGAGATATATGTCAGGTCTTATAAGTGGTAAGCCCCCACTCGGATATAAGTTTCAGGCAGGGTTTGCAGTTAAAGACCCTGAAACCTGGGATAAGGTGAAAAGGGCTTGGGAGCTTATGGCAACTGGCACTAAAAGTACCCGAGACTTGGGTAAAATAATGTCTGATTGGGGTTTGAGAGAAATTCATGGCAAATTATCTTATGAACTTCGACCACAATCAGTTTGCCGTATTTTTAGGCTTAAATTCTATGCAGGTATCTTAACATCTAAAACATATCCTGATGAGATTAAAGGACAACATGTACCAATGATTACAGAGGAGCTTTTCTATAAGGTACAGGCTCTCCTTGACGGCAGGGGTCCTAACAGAGGGGTCTTTGTAAAAAGAACATTTATAAATGAGGCATTTCCTTTAAGAAGAATTGTCAAATGTGGTAAGTGTGGTGCAGGGCTAACTGGATACTGGAGCACAGGAAAAATGGGAGTCAGATATGCTTATTATTCCTGCGGCATGAAGTGTAATTACAAATGTATCCCTGTAAAAGAAGTTGAGGATAGTGTGATTGATATGCTTAAAGACATCACTCCAAAGGAAGAGGCACTTAAGCTCTTTATCAACTCTGTTTACAAAGCATATCACCAAAGGCTCTCAAGGCTTAACAAAACAAAAAGCGAAGCAAATCAAGAGATAGAGCGTCTGAAATTACTTAGAAAGTCTCTGGTTGAAAAAAATCTATCAGGAGTTTATTCGGATGAAATATTTAAAGAACAAAGCGCAATAATAGAGGATAAAATGATAAAGTCTCAGATTTCTAAAGAGGACTCAATAATTAATAAATATAATATTGATGCACTAACTTCTTTTATTAAAACTCTTTTGGCTGATTTAGGAGAAGCTTACAAAAGATCTAGTATTCCACAGCTAAAAATACTCCTGAGTTCGGTGTTCGAGGATAATCTCACTTGGGACTATAATGGCACACCGAACTCTAAGATTAGCCCGTTATATCAGTATATTCGTGACTTTTCGGAACATCATGTCCCGTCTGGAGCGGGAAACGGGATTCGAACCCGCGACCTTCTCGTTGGCAACGAGACGCTCTACCACTGAGCTACTCCCGCACATCTAACACAGAATTTAAATATTCCCGGCCTTTTCCTGTTTTAAGAAACAACTCTCTTCTATAAGCCTCACTTTTAGTGTTAAATGTCTCTCTGTGAACTAAAACATACGGTCTTGTTAGCTTTGTATACTTTGAAACACCACTATTGTGCTCTCGTATTCTTCTTTCAAGGTCAAGGGTAGACCCGGTATACAATCTGTTATTCTTTAAGCTCCTAAGAACGTATACGTAATACATACTGCACGACCTGTCGCCTTGGCGACCGCTCTACCACTGTTGTATTATATCATTTTGTGCTTAGCGATCAATTGGCTAGCCTCAGCTCTTCCCCAAGAGTCTGCGTCTAAAATATCTTCCAGATCAGGGTTATTGATAGTTTTATGTTTTTCTAAGACTTTTTCTAATACAGGCCAAATGTTGTGAAAAGATAGACTTCCAGCTAAAAACGAGGAAACGCAAATATCATTGGCCGCGCTTAATACCGCCGGAAAAGTGCCTCCAGACCTTCCTGCTTGGTAGGCAAGATCAAGACAGCGGAAAGTTTTAATATCCGGATGGTCAAATGTCATATTTGGATAATCGTCAAAATGAAATCTTTTAAACTTATTAGTAGAGCTTTTTTTAGGGTAGAAAAGTGCATATTGAATCGGTAATCTCATGTCAGATGGACCAATTTGCGCAATTATCGTTCCGTCAGTAAATTCAACCGCAGAATGTACAACGCTTTGCGGATGAACAATCACCTTTATTTTGTCGTACGGCACACCAAACAACCAATGTGCTTCGATTACTTCAAACCCTTTGTTCATTAAAGTTGCGCTGTCTATCGTAATTTTTCTTCCCATCTTCCAACTGGGATGGTTTAGCGCTTGCTCAACTGTAACTTTTTTCAAATCTTCATTTTTAAATCCGCGGAACGGTCCGCCAGAACAGGTTAAAAAGATTCTGCTAATTTCTTCAGGCTTTCTTCCTTGGAGGCATTGAAAAATAGCGGAATGCTCAGAATCTATTGGGAGAATTTGAACACTCTGCTTTTTCGCCTCTTGAGTAATCACCACACCCGCCGCGACTAATACTTCTTTAGTTGCTAGAGCAATTGTTTTCTTTTTCCTGATCGCGGCAAGTGTAGGCTTAATGCCGGGAAGTCCGGGAGTGGCAATGACTATTCGTTCTGTCTTTGGTAAAGTGGCTACTGCAATATTTCCCTCTTCGCCCCACATAACTTCAACTTTGTTTTTTAGACGTTTAGTTAAAATTAGAGCGTTATCTTCTGTTTTTACTGAAATTAAATCAGGTAAATAGGTAAGTGCCTGTTTTTCTAGTAAAGGAAGATTGCTTCCGGCAGAAAGCCCTCGCGTTTTAAGTACAGTTTTGTGAGCACGGAGTACGTCTAGAGTTTGGGTGCCTATAGAGCCTGTAGATCCAAGAACTGAAATGTTTGTTAGCAAATTACCTCTTTTGGCAAAAAGTGCCAAGCTCCGGAATCGAACCGAAATCTGACCCTCTTCAGGGGCCCGCCGTGACCAACTTGGCTAGCTTGGCTTACGAATATATTCTATCATGTTCTGAGGCTGACTGACAACCCAAGCTGTGGTATAATTCACAAGCCGATTGCCCTGGTGTTGGAATTGGCAGAACCCGTATACGACGGGTCAAGCAATCACGCTTGAGTCAAGATGGCGGAACTGGCAGACGCGTACGGTTCAGAACCGTATGGGGCAACCCTTGAGGGTTCAACTCCCTCTCTTGACACTGGAGTGAGAGCCTGCCCCGTAACGAACGAAGAGAGATTTACGGGGTTCAAGTCTCTCCCAGGGCACCAGTAGTACCTTGCCGGGGTGGTGGAATGGTAGACACGATGGCCTTAAGAGCCCTTGGAACAACAGTTCCGTGCAGGTTCGAGTCCTGTCCTCGGCACAAACAGTGGTTGGTTATAGTACTCTTAATTAGGGCACTTGGCTCAGTTGGTTAGAGCGTCTCGTTTACATCGAGAAGGTCAGGGGTTCGAATCCCTTAGTGCCCACAAGTGGGATGGCCGAAAGGTCAAACAGGTGCAAGACCATTATGTATTCGCAAATGTCGAGCCCTGTACCGCCCACCAAGCCTAGGTGTCGAAATTGGTATACGAGCACGCTTGAGGTGTGTGTGGGAGCAATCCCGTGGAGGTTCGAGTCCTCTCCTAGGCACCGATAACTGTAATTAGGTTCAAATTTTGGTATACTATAATATCCCGGGGTATAGCGCAGTTGGTAGCGCGCCTCGTTTGGGACGAGGAGGCCGGAGGTTCGAATCCTCCTACCCCGACACAAGCGGGATTAGTTGAACGGCTCAACATCTGCTTTCCAAGCAGAAAAAACGGGTTCGACTCCCGTATCCCGCTCAAAAGTATGACGTTATGTGAGAGAAAATCTCACACTTAGAAAAAACAGAGTGTTAGCCAATACGCTTCGCGATTCGCGACTCCCGTATCCCGCTCCAGAAGGTGAAGTTAGTTTGTCAAAGCCAATTCTTTTAAATTTTGTGCTTCTTTAAGCCAAAAATCCTGCCATTCTTTCTCTGGTAGTTCAGTCAGTAGAGCGGGATAGTCCTCTAATGCGGTAACTTTTAGAAGTTGTTGACCCATTTGAATAGGATCAATAGGAGAATCAAACTTAGCTTTAGCCTTTTTGATTAAATCTTTAAATTCCCAGCCTTTAGTTTTAATAATTAAATACAGGTCGATAAAATGCCGACTACTTGGCTGTTGGTAAATAGTAAATGTTTTATTGGTTGCGATATCTATTAGACTATCTACTTTAATTCCATTTATTACCTTTGGTTGTTCAATCTGGGTAAATGGATAGTATGTAAATTCAGTCTTTATGACCCCCTCTTTGTGATGAAGAAAGAATAAATTTCTGTTAAAGCTTTGTTGAAAATCAATTTTATCTATTCTAGCCTCTTTTTGAAGGGATTTTAAACTTACTTGGATATTCATTGGATCTACTTCTTCCATGCAAAAGAAATCTAGATCTTCTGATAATCTATGCTGAAGATAATATTCAGCTAAAGCAGTACCACCGGATAAATAAAAGTTATTTACAATATCAGTTTTCTTTGATATAAGATCGAGAAGAAGTTTTTGTGTATCAGTTAAGATTGTTTTGGCCATAATCAAAACCTCGATCTGTTAATGCTGTCCCAACCACATCTCAAGAAGCTTTTTTCTTTGAGGGTCAATGGTGAGTTTTAACCAATATTTTTTCAAATCATCAACCTTTAACTTTTCTCCATTAAGACCGAAATTAATACTTTGCTCTAGTTTCCAAATAGCGTATTTTTCAGGGTTTTTCTTTAATTTTTTAGTGTTTATATTCCAGTTATACATGTATACATTATACCAGTTTTTGGCCTATTTTTCTTTATAAGTTTCCATCAACTTGCCAAAATGAATGAGTATTTGATTGCATAGGGGGCGCTAAATAATTTGCATATCCCGCTCCAGACGGGGCAGTGTCAATGGGAAATCTATCTTGAGCCGATGGGTTTATTATTCCAACGTACTTTTGTAAACACGAGGTCTTTCCATTCTGCTTCAATCTTGTTTGCCTGTGAATAATCCGGATTATCTTCCCAATAAGACCATTGTGTTGATTGTCCAGAATTTTCAATCGTACCCATGACAGTAAGCCTACTTTTGTCGGCATATTGTACATAAAGATCCATACTGTTTGGTGGAAATGTAAATTCAGTATTCCAAGGATAATTTCTTGGCATCAGTAGTCTTCTTTTTGGGATTTCTAATGTATAACTGCCGGAAGTGTAATCAATTTGACCGCTATCAAGTCTATTTCCCCAGATTTTCCATATTCCAATCTCAGTCTCTATAACGTTGTCAGGTAGTCGTTCATATTCTTTGCCTATGCACGATGAAGCTCCCGCGACCTGACGGTCGGGGTATCTTCTCCCCACGGCTTCGTAGGGAGCGGAATCCCTCCGAAGCGAACAAGACTTCGCTCAGAGTCGCGAGCTAACGCTCTTGGGTATTTCGCGAAGGGGGATAAAACAATAGCGTTTCCGGCAAGAATCATTAATTCTCTTCTTGAAAAAACTCTTCCCCTCATCTCTGACATATCCTATAATGATACTATAGAAATGTGGACTAAATCAATTAGCTTATTGAAAAAAGAAATTTTAGATATATAATACTACTGTGGCTAAGCCTGAAATTCCAGTAACAAGTCCAATTAGAAGAGACATACCGGATATTCCTAATCCATTTATTAAACCCATAACTGTTCCGGTTCCTGCTGAACCCATAAGGGTCCCCGTGCCAGCTGTCCCCGTTACACGCTAATTATTTCATGAGTAGTCCTGAAAGCTTACATCAAGATATCAGCCATAGATCTGAATTGTCGCACCAAAGAAGAAACCTTTATTTCATTATGCGCAATAATGGTTGGATTATAACTAAAAAAGGAAGATTGTTTTTTGATAATGGTGAAATTAACAGTTTAAATGCAGAATTTGCAAGTGATCGAGTCTCTTTTTTTGGACCTGGCCAAAGAGATAATTATCTGCTTACTGCGGCTGCAGTAGTAAAAAATCGTCTTTTTACTGCACTCTCCCAACCCACTGTTGTTGAAGTCATGGAAAAATTCCGTAGCGTCGATGAAGATTTAGCTGCAAAAATCGCATTTATTTTAGGTGGGTTGGTTCGATATAACTATGAAAAAACCCTCGATATCTTGTCTGAAGGTCGAGTAAAATATGTGGCTGAAATGGCTAAGTTAGGTCAACGGCATAGTGGACTTAACATTACTATTGGTGTGGCCATGTATATACTATCGGGCGGGGAAATCGTCGAAAATAAGCGATTTAAGAGTGATGTCGCAAATATGGCAGAAGCTATCGATCAAGACCCAACAAAGATCGCGACTACGGCTGATTTAGGATTATCACAAACATTAAGATTAAAAGGTTTTATTGATAGACTCACAAATCAACCTATGTTAAACCTTCCCGACGTTCAACCTTTATTAAAGTATTTTACAGGCTTCCCTACCGTTGGCGCAGAGTTTCATTTTTCGCCTGATGACCCAAACTTAAACCACACCTTTTGGCAAAGACTTGCTCTTTTAAACATGTCTCAGTACCAAGAAGGTTCTTATATTCAAATGTCTAGAAATGATCGGGGTGTAATTGAAGTCAGAATGAACCCCTCTGTCTATCCTGTTACTATTGCCAACTGGAGACGAATGATGTTTTTACTTCCAGAGCTTAAAAGAGCCTTTTTTACCGTTACTTTTAATCGTAATGAAAAGAATGGCGATTTTTGCTGGAATAACGAAGAAGACAAAAATTTACTTACTAAACTACAATCTATCGGACTACTTTGTTATTCCAGTTTGTTTGAGGAAGCCCCGCAAAGAGGTAAAAATGAAGAAATACCTTTCGGCACAGTTTATCTCGGACAAACTGTCAGAGCAGTGGGTAGAGATTTTATATATACAGGTAAGTGGATTAGAAATAATAATAATAATAGTAATGAAAATGGAGATCACGGACAATTTGCAATTTATGCAGGATACGGCGACTCCTTTCCATATATGGCTTATTATCCATCTATGGCGTTAGCCAATCCTGATATTCTCAGTGATTTCGGTAAAAATTTTTGGGAAGAAACTCAAACTCTAAGCCAGGTATTAGCATTTTCACCAGAATACAGAAAAGATGTCTTTGCAGCAATCGAAAATAATATTGATAAAATTAGTCAATTGATATGGGCACGTCGAGCCGGTCTCGAGATAATTGATTTATTGAGTAAATGATGGCGGTGCTATTTGATAAGACACGAGCATCTTTTTCTTCTAGAATCTTTTTTATCTCTAGATATTTGCAAACACGTTGTTCACCAAAAACTTCCGCTGAGTAACTAAAATGCACCACTTTTAACACGTCTTGTTCATCGTTGTCTGATCTTCTTTTCTCATTTACCACTACGCGGATATAGGCTGCTCCATGTAAAATTTCATTCGAGTCTGTCGTTCTTCGACCTCCACGCGTTGAAAAGCGTTGTGTTTTTTCTTCGAGGTTCCGATATCCTTCGGGAGCACTTTTTATTTGTGGGTTTCTTACGTTGGCACGCGTTACTTGTAACGCGCCGTCACCATTGAAATCTGCTTTTACATCTCGTGAGACTAAGCTTTCTTGAATATGGATAATCCAAAGGAGTGACCATGGTATTTGATATTTTTCCCAACCTGCCCAGTACATGTCAAAGTATATATCTAAATCTTCTTGTATTTCTTTTCCGGAAAGATTATGGAACGCATCTTCTGCAAAAAGCGGCACGAGTTGATCAATCTTCCCCCTCACCTTTTCCCGTTCTTTGAGGTTCCCTTCAGGATCTAAGACAAAACGGGACAATTCTTCTTCTGTTGTATGTAAAAACATATCAGGAGGTTGATAGGGGTCAATCTCCAACTGTATGTTTGGTAATTTTGTAAATCCAACGGCCATTGCCTGCAGGAGATTTCTTCGTGATAATGATAAACTTAATACTTCTTTGTTCCACATAAAATAATGCCTTGTATCGCAAGTTATATAGGAGTATCTAAAAAGAAGACTCAGTAAAAACTTACTCTGTAGCCGTTTTTTCGCTTTGTATCTATATTATATAAAATTCCGGAACCTATTACAATACGCTCCATCGTCTTTAAATGCTTCTTAAGGCAAAAGTCCTAATTTGGTAAGGCGCGATCTGATGGCTCCGCTTTTTCTACCAAAAGTTTTTGCAAGACCGGTAACTGATGATCCTTTTGCAAAGAATTTCCGTAACTTTTCATCCTGCGTTTTGTCCCACGGCAGGTAGGCATTCGGGGGTTCTTCTCTGATTTTATCAAAGCCCGTTCCGCCACTGCTTTTTCCTGGATTGATTTTTCCTCCACACTCACGAATAAACCGATCATGTACAGCTTTTGTATTACTCTCTGCCATACTGCCGAACTCTAGCGCCGCCTGTCCTGACTGCGTGTGAAACTCTACGTCTTTCGCTACTATTTCCGGGTGCACCTGAAACGCACGTTCGTTCCAACCCAACATATATAATCCTGAAAACCGCCTCACACGAGAGAGAGCAACATAACCCTGGCCAAATTCAAATACATGAGAGAGATCCATTACCGCAGAATCTAAATTCATCCCCTGACTCTTATGCACGGTGATTGCCCAAGCGAGTCGTAGTGGTAACTGCGAAATCAGTGCACGGACTTTGCCATTTTCTTCTAACGTCCATTCCATAGGCTTAACTTCAATCAGACGCACGTTTCTTATTTTTATAATCGGGTAGGAATTTGTTTTATTAAATCCTTCAACTACCCCAAGCGTACCATTTACAAATCCTTCTTTCGGATTATTCTTCGTGAACATCACTGCGGCGCCGATTTTAAGATAAAGCGCTTCTGGAGAGAGGCAACCTTTTTTAAGCATAGCCACAAGAGCGTCGGGTCCTTGTGAAGACATAGTAAACACCTTTGATTCACCCGGAAGTTTAGCTAATACTGCATCATTGATGCGATCAACATTAGTATTATGCGAAAAGAGTTTCGGAACGGTATCTGGGACGGCATCGTATTCAATTTTTCTGGTTTTAATATGATTCAAATGATTCGCGTTAAAGGTGCCTTGCCGTATCGCCGAGAGCACAGCAAGAAGATCGTTATCGTCCTGCCGGTGCTGTTCGGTTAGATAACAAACAATTGGATTTGCCTCTGTCCACGCAGGTGAATCAAAAGCAAAACGAGCCAACGGTGTTTCAATAAGTGCCGTTTGTGCGTTTTCCTCTGTTTCTCTTTTTACAACCGGAGGCAGTTGGAAAAAATCTCCTGCGAAGATTACTTGCATACCGCCAAACGACTCTGAATTCTGTTTTATTTTGCGACAAACTGTGTCAACCATAAACAGTGTGTCGCTAGTAAGCATGGACACTTCTTCTATAATAAGGACTTTAGCGTCAAGTACGCGTTTGGTAACGTATTTGTTAGAAACAATCCTATTCAAATCACGTTTATCCAGTTTGGTTTTAATCCCTATGCCGCTCCATGAATGAATTGTCATCCCTCCGATGTGAGTTGCTGCAATGCCTGTCGAAGCCGTGATAGCAGGTTCAATGCCCCGACTCCTCAAGTAGGTCACGTACTGGTTAATCGTATGTGTTTTACCAGACCCAGGTTCACCGGTTAAAAAAACATTGGCGCCGGTCTTTAATGTGGATAGTGCTTGAGATTGAATCATGTTTACTTTGCAAACTTGCTCTGAGCTATTTTACACCAAACGCTAATTTGCAACCTTTAAAGCTTTGTATTAAAATTCTCGATATGACTGAGATTAAAACAGATGTTATGTCTGACAGGGAGAAATTTGATCAGGGTATGAGAGGTGTGTTCCGAACCACTTTGATAGACGGACAACTGGTAGAAAGATTAAGCAGAGCTTGCGCCTCTGTTGGGTCAAAATTTGAGATTATATTAAAACCTGGAGATAATTGTTTCGGAACAGACGGAAAATGTTTATACAACAAAGGCGTAACTGGTAGATTTGATATCGAAGATTATAGAAAGAGAAAAGTAATCACTGAACTTAAAGGCCCAAAAGTTGCGCAAATGGGAATTGACGTGTATTGGGTAAGATATCAGATAGGCGAAACCGGTTACTTTGCTTTCTGTAGTGCATTTGACAAAACCGCATACGAAACAATATAATCGCCTTTTAGAGAATTTAAATACGCTCATGATTCCAAATAACGAAATAGGCAGACAAGACTATGATGAAGCAAGAAGAAAAGCTGTTGCACTTAAAACTTTATGTAGAGAGCTTGGTGCTGGAAATCAAAAACCTTTACAATATACCGATAGAGATGCGGAAACAGCGCTAAATAATTTACAAAGACTGATAAGAGACGGATTCGTTACAACATATAGAGACGTAGCGTTCGTTGTGAAAAACACCTCTCCTTTCATGGGCACTGATTATCCAGACGTAGATTTAGCAGCAGCAAGGGTACAGGAGGTAATCAGTCTAAATCAAAGATCCTCGCTTTTTGAACTCAGACCCCCGAGAGCTGAGTAAAGTTGGATAAATCTATTTTTTCCCGCTATTAGAGCCATTTTTCTTGCAGTAGCCATAGGCATAAACTTAACAGGTGTGTTTTGTAAATCCCGCATACGGCTAGATACTAAAAAATCAATAAGGGCAGAAGGACCGGACAGTCTTAATATAGTTGCATATTGTTGTCTATGTATTTCTAAATTTGCCTGACCTATTAAGACATAGTCTGGAGTTTTTTTGAGGTTTGTGTGACTATAATCAGTACCTCCGTATAATTCTAGAAAAACTTTATCTGTGATATAAGATTCTCCTCTAATGACCTGTTCTGCTTCCAGAATTACGATTGCAGGCCACATAAATGACGCTATGAGAGTTTTTGTTTTTAAATCTAGCAAATCTCTATCAGATTTACTGCTTCTGCTTCTAGCTGAGTTGTTTCGAGCCATTTCCATGGCTTCGTCGATAATTGCCTGAGCCGCACTTCCCGCCGGGCTCCTTCCCTCGTTCCGTAAACGAGTAATTTTTGCAGAATCCTCAGAACTAATAACATTTGGGTATATTATTTCCGGCACTCTATTCCAAAAACTTATTTCTCTGCCCATGCGGAAGAGATTATAACAGAACCCAAGAAAACCATCCCCCTATGGTGGATAGATGAATTGGATTCTGATATGTTATTCTCCTTTAGAGGAGAAACCCCGCTCTTTTAGAGCGGGGAGAATGTCATTACTTTTTTGTAACTGTATATGTTGTCGGGTGGTAGAGGAAAATGATTGGAGAATCTTCGACCAAAAAGCGTTGAAAATCAATATAGATTTGCTTCCGGGACTCCTGGTCAAGAGTTCTGCGCCCGTCCTCTAAAAGCTTATCTATCCTTTGACTTTCTTTTGAATTCCTGTAATTTGTTATATTGCTGGAACTTTGGGTAGAGTGCCAAAAACTATACTGATCCGGATCTGGCGGGGTCTCCTGGATTGCCAGCATTGTTTGAAAATCGCCTGGAGGGCTATTTGAGACTTGAACCTGAGTTTTTATACCAACAGCTTCCCAATTAACTTTAATTTTATCAGCTACAGAAAGCAGTGTCGGGGTAGTTACAAGCTTTATTGTCAAACTTTCCCGTTGGTCTTTTGACAACGTTTGCAGTAGTTCGCGAGATCTGGCTGGGTTATAGGCATATTGCTTTACTTGAGGATTATATGCCCAAGAGTTAGGGGAAATTGGGCCAATTGCACGTTTTTTCCCGAACGCATCTTTGTCGATAGCATAAGTTAACGCCTGACGTAAACTTTTGTCGGACAGAACTAAATCTTGATTGTTAATAAAGACTGCAACATATAAATCAGACCGGGAATGTTCGGTCAGGTCTACCGTTTTCCAATCCTTAATTTCTCGGGTCTCAACAATATCCCTTAACTGCCCTACTTCACCTAACTTAAACGCTGTTCTGGCGGTTTCTTCGGTCGGATAAAATCTATAGGTTTTAACCTGTAAAGTTTGGGTGTTAATTAACTTTAAAGATTCGACGAATCTTCCTCCCGAGGCAAGCGTAATTTTAGAAACTTTCCATTTCCCTGTTCCTAAAAACCCTTTTTTAAAAACCGGTTTTATCATAACCGAAGGGAAAGGAGAGAAAGGATCCTTTAATTTAAACTTAACGGTTTTCTCGTCGATTATTTCGCTTGTTACGTCGGAGAATGAATAATTAATATCTTTTGCGACAACTTGAGTTCCATCTTGCCACTTATGATCCCCTAGTCTAAAAATCCAAACCTTACCTTCTTCCAGCGTTTCCCAACTTTCTGCTAGAGCCGGGGCAACTTCATTCTTATCGGTTAGCCGGGTTAAACCCGAACTTACCTCGACTAGTATCGAAAGAGGAAGCTCGCCTGGAGAATATCTGCCGACGTAGCCAACTGAATCCCCGCGCGTAAAAGGAAGAAATAAGCCTGTAATTTTTGGAACAACTGTAAAGAAAAGTACGCCAACAATAATTCCGCCTAAAAAAATAAATTTGAACTTTGTTAAGAAAGCGTGCAAAAAGCGTACCCAGTAGCGAATTTTACGCATAATTAAAGTACTAAGGAAGCAAGTGAAACAGCAACAAACAGAAAGGTGACTAAAATCGTCCCTCTGAACAGAATCTTCTCAACCCCACGGCGCGTTCCGTATAACTCCCCTTCTCCTCCCCAGGCAGAACCAAGCCCGGCGCCTCGTCCTTGTAAAACAATTAAAACTATCAAAATCAAGGCTAGGATTGTTTGGACAATTGAAAACAAATTCATACTTTAGAGTATATACCAGTAAGCCTTAGCCTCACAAGTTCACCCCGATTATATTGGGGTTTACTAATGCAAAAGCCAAAAAAGAAGAGATACTGTAAATGAAACTAATATAGCGATTAAAATATATGCTCCCAACACAGATAAGGTTAACGAAGGAATAATAAAATACTCTGTTACGAGACCGGGATAGGCAAATGCCTTGATGACAAACCCTTGAACAAGCAGTGTTGTTAGGTACAAAGCGGCGACACTGGAAACCCAGCGAAAGACGCCTAAGGTAACCAAATTAAAAGGAAGTAGAAGAAGATTAATCAGAGGCTTGATTAGACCGTCGACCAAGGTTAGAGCTAAAGAGGCGGAGAGGAGAATTTTAGGGTCATTGGCAAACTCAATCCCGCCAACATTGGTAGCTATAAACCAAATAACTGCCGTGTGAACTATAAATGAGCGAAGTAGACCTTTCATTAAAATATTGGGTAACTACTAATATGTAACAAGTTATTTCGATCAAAGTCAAGGTGATGCATATTGATATAGTTATTGCGCTGTGAATGAAATTCTGATACTATACGAATACACATGGCACAACTTCGAGAAACAACCAGTTTTTCAGGAACATATTTAAAAGAAATCGCCTCGCGCGCTGATGAATATCTTCATGCCTATCCAGACGCTACCCGCGATGAATTAGTAGAGACTATTAGCTTAGAAGAAAGTGAACGTCCGCTCGTTGATGTAGCCTTAGATGCATTAAATCAAATAAGTGTTTTAGAAGTTAAGGGTGACGAAATTGGAAACAGAGTAAGAGCATTTGTAGTACAGACAATGACTCCACCGGGTAGTACTGTATACGAAACAACTTGGACAGGAGAAAAACCAGAAAGTCTAACGAGAGAAACAGAATCACCCAGACATCCTGAAGTGTCAAAACCCGCAGAAGTGCAATACCCTTTTAGACCAGCAGGTCAAAAGCCAACAGATAGGCAAATACGTCTCAGGGAGAATCCTTTATTGATCGCAAACGAAGAAGTGAAAAGGATCGTTTTAAAAATATCCGACGATAGCTCGCGAATTAATGGAGAAAACTAACAGTTCAAGTCGACAAGTTGTATCTATGCATGTTTCTCGATAAATTGAGTGATATTTTAACTACTTGACTTAAAACTTTGCAGTCTTAGTTTAAAATGCAAACGACGGGCAAACCTGTGCGCTTCATCCCGTATCCTTTGTAAAAGAGATAGCGCAAGGTTACCGACAGGAAGTCTAAGGACGACAAAGCTAACGTCTAACTTTACCTTTACACCTGAGAGGTGTAGCCTTGGAATTATGATCTCTTCTAACCTTTTGGCTAATCCGACCACTGGGATTCGCACACTATATTCTTTCAACACTAAACGAGCTGCTCCAACCTGTCCTTTTCCTCCATCAATAATAATTAAGTCAGGTCTCCCCCAATCTGTAAAGTGCTTAACTCTGCGAATCAAGGTTTCTTTAAGCATGGCGTAATCGTCGCGAGAATTTTTTGACTTAATTTTGAAATGACGATAAAAAGTTTTTTCCGGTTCACCGTTTACAAAAGTCACCATAGAGGAGGTTGCGTTTTTACCGGACAAGTGGGAAACATCATAGCACTCAATTCTTGAAGGACACTTCAAGTATTTAAAGTGCGGTTTTAATAATTTATACAAAGATTTTGCCTCGTTTTCTCTTATATCTTCTAATAGATTAGGATTTTCTAAATACTCTCTTGGACTTTTATATGGAGTAGTTATGTATTCTAAATTCTTTATCTGGTCGCGGATTTTGGAGGCTAATTCGAAATCTTCTTGTTTTGCTGCATTGACCATTTCCTTTTGCAATGACTTGTACAGCATCTTAGATTTCCCAGATAATAAATCCTTTATTCTTTTGATATTTTTTCTATATTCTAGTTTCATTTGAATTTTATCAATTGGATTTTGCGTATTTGCGATATAAGACGGGCAAGGATTACAAAGACCTAAGTGCGCATACAAACAAGGCCTTTTGCCAATTTTATTTTGTGAATGATACGGAAAGATGCGCCTTACGCGTCTAAGGACTGATTTTACGGCAGTAGACGAAGGAAATGGTCCAAAATATAATGCCTGCTTATCGTCCTCCTTTCTGCTCGTGATTACTTTGGGGTAATCCTCGCCGGTTATCTTAATATAGAGGGGGTGTTTATCATCTTTGGCTGTACTATTGTAATGGGGCAGGTTTTGTTTGATTAAGTCGGCTTCAAGCAATAATGCCTCGAGCTCTGACGCAACCGGAATAGCTTCAATGGTCTGAGCTGAATTTATTAACGCGCGCGTCTTTTCGTAGTCGCTTGCCAAGTGTTGTTTGACGCGGTCGCGCACACTAATACTTTTTCCGACATAAAGCACTTTTCCCTCATAATCACGGAAAATATAGACGCCTGGAGCAGTAATTAGGCTTGATGCTTGTTGTTGAAGACTCTTCACTCAAGGCTAATTATATAACGACCGGGCTTTTCCAACAAGTTGTTTAGCCTTTTTGTAGGCACGTGGAGAAAAAACGGCAGCAATTAAAAGAAGTACTAAAGTTAAAAAGAGGACGATTCTGCTAACGATAATATGTTCCCCTTCAAGTGAATATGAATCGCTAAAATCACCGATATTAGCAACAAGTTCGCTGTCTGTTCCGAATGGGAATAACGGAGAACGAGCGCTAGCTTGAAGAGTGGTTGAAGAGTAAGGAGCTAAAAACTCAACATTTGTAGAGGTTGATAATTTACCACCTTTAAGAACTAAAGGACGGTTATAGAGAGCGCTTTGACCCAAATTTTTTATTTGTATTGAATAGGAATTGGAAATAAAAGGCAGATCAAAAGAAAATGGAAGGAAAAATGTTTCTGCCGGGCTAATTTTTATCTCAATTTGTTCGTTTCTCTGGATTGGCATAACACCGAATTTGGCTGTTATATCTTTTTGCGGCATACCTTTCTCTTTATATGCTCCGGCGGGAAGTGGATAAACAGAGCTAGCGCCATGTATGGCGAACGTAACGTGCGAAAGGTCAAACTTGTCGAAAAAATCTATTCCTCCGGTTGTATTTTCCCAAGTTGGGTCGACCGGCTGCCAAACCGCGTTTTTCTCATCCCAATATTCGGGCCAAGCATGTAAAACGTCTGCGACAAGGGAAAGTGGCTGTAACTCGGGGTTTTCAGTATGCGCGTATCCATTTATTTCCCGGGCTGGAATCCCAGCCGCTCTGGAAAGAGCGATAAACAAATCCGTAAATTCCATACAAATTGCGCGGTCGGGATTTTCCAAGGCTTTGACTGCTCCAAAACGTTCAACATCTTCCTTAACCCTGCTGTAGTCATAATCAAGTTTGTTTACTACGAAGTCATAAATTTGCCGGGGAGTTTTAAGAGTTTTGGCAAGTAACTGAATTTGCGGATCGTTGACCTGCCATTTATCTGTAGCAGAAAGGTAATAGTTCACAGAATTTGGCAATACCTTGAGATAGTCACTTTGAGGTTGAGAAAATACCTGAACCGAAACTTGAGCAACTATTTCTTTACTTACTTGAGGTTTTAATTTATATTTAGCCATCCAATTTCCATCTTTGTCCAAACGTACCGAGAGCGGCGTTGGTTGTAAGTTTTCGTAATAAACTTTTTGATACGCTGTGTCGGGAATAAGGGCAATTTCTGTCTCAACCTCTTTATTTGATGCATTTGGCAAGTGGTAATTAAGAGTAAAATTAAAAACCTGAAAATCTCCAAAAATAGCCACCACGCCAGCTTTAGTTAAATCGTCTTTTTTAAACGAAAAAACTTGCAAACTTCCATCATCGTTTTTATTTCTAGGTTTGGGTGAAATATATGCCGGAGCGCCAAAGATACTAGGGACCTTGACCGTTAAATTGTATTCGTTTATTAGTTCCGGCGTGGCAAGTTTGGGAATGCCAGCATCCCAAACTTTACCGTTTCTAGTCGCTATTTGGGAATTATTGTAGTGTACTGAAAAAACGCGGGTTTTCCCTTTACCGACCAGTGCTTCAGGGAAGGAAATTGTAATCTCATATTTCCCTTCTATTTCTTTCAGTTCTGTCTGGATTTGTTTTCCACCAGATTCAGTGCGCAGATTATCTGGTTTTTTACCTTCAATTTTTAAAGTATATGAACTTGCGTAAATTTTAGAGAAATTATTAGTAAGACTTATTCTTTGCTCAACTTCCGCCGCTCCTTCTTTGTCGACTGTGTAGGTTGTGTCATAAATAACATTAAACTCTTCCTGGGCGAGAGAACTAGAATTAAGAATGAAGAATAATGAGTAAAATACAAAAAGAAACGAGGTAAATCTGAGACAGGCAATACGCACAAACTAATTCTACACGATTTTTGCCAAAAATTGTCCTGTGTAAGAATTTTTAACCATCGCAATATGTTCCGGAGTGCCAACAGCGATTATTTCTCCACCCTTGTCTCCTCCTTCTGGTCCCATATCTATAACCCAATCTGCATTTTTAATAACGTCCAGGTTGTGCTCAATAACGACAACAGTATTCCCCATCTGCACCAATTTTTGAAACACGCGGATTAATTTTTCTAGATCCGCAAAATGCAATCCTGTTGTCGGTTCATCAAGAATATAAAAAGTTCCGGTACCAGAACGTTTACCAAGCTCAGAAGCCAGTTTAATGCGCTGTGCCTCTCCTCCAGAAAGAGTCGTGGCAGACTGCCCAAGTTCCATGTAATCAAGACCTACTTCCAGCAAAGTGTCGAGTTTGTCAGCAATTGCAGGAATATTAGCAAAAAAGTTACGCGCTTCTTCGACGGTCATTTTTAAGACATTTGCTATATTTTTTCCGTGCCAATCGACGTCTAGAGTCTCACGATTATAGCGCGAGCCGTTACACACGTCACATGTTACATAAACGTCAGATAAAAATTGCATTTCAATTTTAATTAAACCCTGGCCTTCGCAATTTTCACAACGCCCGCCTTTAACGTTAAAAGAAAAACGGCCTTGTTTATAACCCCTTACGCGCGCTTCAGAGGTTTGAGCATACAGCGCCCTGATTTCGTTAAAAACCCCGGTATAAGTAACAGGGTTAGAGCGAGGAGTGCGCCCTATTGGGGATTGGTCAATTAAAGAAACACGGTTTACCCCGTCTAACCCCTGCAAGTCTTTGTAATGCTGGCGGTTCACATATTGTTCTTCTTCTGAAAGCCGCCAGCGGTATTTGGCTATAGGTATTTCAGTTTTTAAGGCCGGATATAGTGTATCTACCAGTAAAGTAGACTTACCAGACCCGGAAACTCCGGTGATACAGACAAGCTTTGCCAAGGGAATTTTTATATCAACATTTTTTAAATTGAACTGATCGGCTTCTTTTAGGACTAACCATTGTTGACTCCGATCAGATCGGAGCTGATCACCTGTCAATTGTTTTTGTCCTTTTCTAAAATCTAAAGACTTTTTTCCGGACAAGTACTTTCCGGTTAAAGAATCTTTATCTGCAATTATTTCTTTTACAGACCCTTGGGCAACTATTGCCCCGCCGTGTTTACCTGCACCTGGGCCAAAATCAAGAATCCAATCTGCCTCTTCCATCATTTCCCGGTCATGTTCCACGACAATAACCGAATTTCCCAGGTCACGCAGGTGATGGAGCGTATTTATTAATCTTTTGTTGTCTCTTTGATGTAAACCAATGGTTGGCTCGTCAAGAACATAAAGTACTCCGGTTAAACCAGACCCAATTTGCGAAGCAAGCCTGATTCTCTGCGCCTCTCCTCCCGAAAGGGTTCCCGATGGTCTTTCTAAAGTTAAGTACTCTAATCCTACAGATACTAAAAAGGAAAGCCTGGCTAGTATCTCCTTAAAAATTAACTTTCCAATTTCCAACTCTCTTGTTGACAAAACTGATAAAGGGGACGCCTTGTACACCTTACCAGGCTCGTTTCCGCTGTTTAAGGGGACGCCTTGTACACCTGCAATACTTTTAAAAAAATCGATTGCTTCCTGGATCGGCATACGGGTTATGTCAATAATGGACTTTTTGTCAACAGTGATTGATAAAGTCTCGAGTCGAAGTCTGGTTCCTTTACAATCTGGACAGAGTTGTTCCTGCATATACTTGGAAAGTTCACCGCGCACATAATCAGATTCTGTTTGGGAGTGACGGCGTTCAAGTTCCGGAATAACACCAGGGAATTTTTCATGAATCCAGGTTTCGTGTCCAAATCTGTTATCTCCTTTGACCCGGTACTCGCGTGTACCCGTTCCATAGAGCAATATTTTTGTATCTGCTTCCGAAAGATTTCCCAATGCTGTTTGTACATTAAATCCGTTATCTTCAGCTACTGTTTTAATTAACCTCGAATACCAAGTATCTTTTTCAAAAATATTGGCGAGTGGTAAAATCCCGCCTTCTGCTACTGTCAGGCGAGGGTTAATAATCTTATGCAGATCGATCTTTAACAGAGTGCCTATACCCGAGCATGTCTGACAGGCTCCGTGTGGAGAATTAAAGGAAAATGTGCGCGGTTCAATTTCTGGAAAACTTATATTATCCACAGGACAGGAAAAACGTTCTGAAAAAAGGTGGTCGGCAAACTCCTTTGGTCTGTCGGGAAGGGAAAATGATTTATCCTTAATCTCTGAAACTACAACCAAACCTTCTGCCAGAGCTAAGGCTTGTTCAATTGCCGTAAAGAGACGGGAACGAAGGTTTTCTTCAGCAACTTTGTCCTTCAATTGAGTTTTTTCAATCGAAATGCGATCAGTAATAATATCAATATCGTGTTTGTTATTTTTTAATAGATATAAATCTTCATCTAAACCATAAAACTTTCCGTCAATTCTTGCTCTTGTAAATCCTTTGGCGCGCATAGTTTCTAAAAGATTAGAAAATTCACCTTTTCTATCCCGCACAACAGGTGACAAAACCATATACATAGCCATTCTTTGGGTTTTTAACGTATTTTTTACCAGTTGTAGAGCATGGTCTGTGATTTGCTCGGCAGATTGAGAAGCAATTTCCCGTCCGCACAAGGGACAGTGTGGATGGCCAACCCGAGCAAAGAGTAAGCGCAAGTAGTCATAAATTTCCGTGACTGTTCCGACTGTGGAGCGCGGGTTGTGCGAGGTTGTCTTTTGCTCAATTGAAATTGCCGGGGAAAGGCCGTCTATGGCATCAACATCAGGCTTGTTCATGATGCCCAAAAACTGCCGGGCGTAAGAAGAGAGGCTTTCGACGTAGCGCCTTTGCCCCTCTGCGTAAATTGTGTCAAAGGCAAGAGATGACTTTCCAGACCCAGAAAGACCGGTAAAGACAACCAGTTTATTCTTTGGTATATCGACATCTATACCTTTCAGATTGTGCTGCCTTGCTCCACGAACACTTATAATATCGTTCATAGATATGGTGACGAAACTCGTATCGTGAGGCGTCAGACGTATTACGTTACCGAAACGAGCATCCTAACCGGTCAACGCCCACGAAAATATGCCGCGGATTGCCGTGGCAAGTGCTTCTAAACACTCTAGTAAATTATACCACACCCCAAAATATACCCGAATTTGTTTTTTCACCATTTGAGTAGTATACTGAGCACAACGCATGCCCATCGAGGTGAAATTATGGTAGATATATTAAGGCCAACAGAAATTAGAAAATTGCCATTTGTCGATAGGTTAAATCTTTTCAAAGAAGAAGCCTCCAAATTAATTGAAGAAGCTCACCAAGATGATCGTGCAGATTTTGAACGGTTAATAGTAGTTTGCGGTCGTTTCTATTCCATACCAACCCCTGAAGGGGCACGCATAATTGGACTGGAACGAAGTAGGGTTAGAGACAGAATTGACAATAGAGGAAATCGAGATTCTTGGCGACCACTAGAAGATTTAAATGTCATAGAAGCACTTTATTTTGCAAATGAGCTTGGTAAAAATATTAATAACTAATTAGCCCTAAGAGAATCTATCTCCCTTATTCTATCCCTAAACCTAGCTGCTAATTCAAAGTTTAAGTCCCGGGCGGCGGCATTCATGGCACTGCGCAACTTTGACTGAATCTTTTTCCTGTCTTGCGGAGTCATATCTTCAAAATCAAACTCTTCCAAATTTTCAACCACTTGGCGCTCTAAACCGTAAAATAGAGGCGTTTCGTCTGCCTTTTCCCTGTCCACAAGTTTTTCCCGGATTGGTTTTGAAATAGATACTGGCGTAATATTATGTTTTTTGTTGTATTCATGCTGTATTTCCCGGCGCCTGGCAACCTCATCCATTGCCCTTTGCATTGACCCTGTGATGTTATCTGCATACATGATGACCCTACCTTCTATGTGACGGGCCGCGCGCCCCATAACCTGAACAAGCGCAGTCTCGCTCCGCAAAAATCCTTCCTTGTCCGCGTCTATAATCGCAACCAGAGAAACTTCCGGAAGATCCAATCCCTCGCGCAAAAGGTTAATGCCGACTAAAACATCATATTTACCCAAACGGAGGTCATCTAAGATGTCTGTACGGTCTAAGGTAATAATTTCTGAATGTAAATAATGTACTTTAACTCCTTTTTCCTCTAAATAATCAGCCAGGTCTTCTGCCATGCGTTTTGTAAGAGTTGTAACCAAGGTTCTTTGATTCTTTTTAACTCTAATATCAATTTCTTTTAGTAAATCCTCAATTTGACCTTTTGTCGGCCGGACGTCTATCTCAGGGTCAGGAATACCTGTGGGACGGACTAATTGCTGGACAACATGCTCCCTGGCTTGACCCAATTCCCATTTAGCCGGAGTAGCAGAGTTATAAACGACTTGCGACACGCGCCTGGTAAATTCATCAAAACGCAAAGGACGGTTGTCAAAAGCCGAAGGAAGACGGAATCCAAAATCTACCAAAGTTTTTTTACGTGCCTGGTCGCCATTATACATTCCGCCTATTTGCGGAACAGTCATGTGTGATTCGTCTATAATTACCAAAAACTTGTCTTTGTAGGCTGAGTGAAAATAATCAAGCAGAGTATAAGGGGGATCTCCGGGTTTCCGGCCGTCAAAATAACGCGAATAGTTCTCAATTCCATTGACGTATCCTACCTCTTCAATCATTTCAAGATCGTAGGTTACCCGTTTTTCAATACGGTTTGCTTCAATTAACATATTTTTATCCTTAAAGTAGCGAACCTGTTCGCCTAAGTCTTTTTTAATTTTTGGAAAAACATCCTTGTAGGTTGCAGGATTGGTCATATAATGCTTTGCAGGGTAGATAATTACAATTTTTACTTCTTCCAATACTTTCCCAGTAAGCGGATCAATTTTCTCAATTTTAATTAGCTTCACACCTCTCAGGTGTAATCGTAAAGCAACGTCTTCGTGCGCGGGAAAAATATCAATTACTTCACCGCGCACACGGAAAGTTCCTCTATAAAACCCAAAATCGCCACGTTCATACTGGAGTTCCGTGAGACGCTTAAAAATTGCTTCCCGCGGGTTGTCACTGCCAACCTTCAACTCCAAAATAAAATTGCCGTATTCTCGCGGAGAGCCGATATTGTAAATACAGGAGACCGAAGCAACAACTATGGCATCTGGTCTGGTTAGTATATTTGTAGTAGCTCGAAGTCTGAGTTTATCAATTTCTTTGTTGATGTCAGATTCCTTTTCGATATAGGTATCGGTTGAAGGGATATAGGCCTCTGGCTGGTAGTAATCGTAATAAGAAACAAAGTACGAAACCGCGTTGTTTGGAAAAAAATCACGCAACTCCTGATAAAGCTGTCCGGCAAGTGTTTTATTGTGAGAGATAATAAGAGCAGGTCTTTGCGTTTTTTCAATAACGTTAGCCATGGTATAAGTCTTACCAGAGCCTGTAACCCCCAGCAAAACCTGATGCTGAACATCATTTTCTACTCCCAGCACCAATTTCTTAATAGCATCAGGCTGGTCTCCTGTGGGTTTATAATTCGCGTGAAGCGTGAATTTCAAGCTTTGCTTATATGGAGAATGTACTTTAAAATTCACCTGTATATTGTATCACAACTACGGGTTTTGTTTGGAGAACCGGTCACTCCTCTTCCACCGGGGTTGCATCTGAATTAATTGTAAACTTCATCATAATTATATTCCCAGTATTGTCTTTTAGGGGTAAATCTTCCTCTGTACCGCCGAAGTCTTCGTCTTTGCTGGTATCCGCATGCAGTATTGAGAAATAAATGTCGCCTTTCATGGCTTGGGGATCTATATCAAGCACAACAGCTTTATTTTCACCTTTAGACAAGAGTTCTGAGTGTCCTACAACCTCACCGGGCTTTCCGTCTTTTGTCGAATTATGGATAACTACAAATCCAGGTTCGGCTAATACCACCAAATCAACAGCGATTGTGTCTCCTCCTTCCTGGCTTTCTACATTAACCGCGTTCCCGCCCACAACCACCACGGCCGATGAAGGTTCTTGGTTTGAAATCCTTGGAGATCCTAAAAATGAAGTTTGCTGCGGGTTTCTTGATTGATACCAAAAAACACCACTAGCAACGGCAAGAAACGCTACGACAATTATTGCCAAACGGCTTTTTCCCATTCTAATTAAGCATAAAGATCAACCACGGTGTTGTCAATATTAGTACTTGATCCCACAGGGATCTCGGACTATTTATATGGAATATTGGTCCTTGACCCTATGCTCTAAGCACAGTATCGCGTGCCATTTTTAAGATTAAAATAGGTACTTGACATACGGGTTTTGTTGGGGTAACCTGGGTTATCAATTTGAAATTTCAAATTTAAAATTTTAAATTGACTTGGTATGCCGCCTGTAATTTACAAAAGACAAAAACAAATATTAGACTTCTTGGCTCAGTATATAGATGCCAACGGCTATGCTCCAACACTAAAACAAATTGCTCAGGCACTCGGGGTTTCATCTTTGGCAACAGTACACGAACATTTACAAGCTCTTGAGAAAAAGGGGTTAATCCGCCGCAAGAGCGGCACTAGCCGCGGACTAGTACTTACCGAGCACATTCCCCAAATCAGCCATGGACTGGATGTCCCAATCCTTGGTTTTATCGCTGCTGGCAGTCCCATAGAGCCTTACACAGACCCAAACGCAACTATTTCTATCTCTCCTTCGATGGTTACCTCAGCCAAACGTGTTTATGTTCTCCAGGTTAGGGGGGAATCGATGATTGAGGATGGGATCTGGGACGGTGATTATGTAGTTGTTGAACAGCAAGAGGCGGCAGACAACGGCGACATTGTTGTAGCCATGCTTGATAACGGCGCAGCAACTCTAAAACGCTACTTTCGGGAAAGTGACAGAATTAGACTTCAGCCAGCAAACCGCTCTATGAGTCCTATTTATGCCAAGAGTGTGACCATCCAAGGCAGAGTAGTAGGTCTGATAAGAAAATATCATTAAAGAACCAAGGCTCCGACTGCGGCGGCAGAAAGAAGAACCAAGATTGCCACACCGAAAATATTTGAAACAATACCGTTGGTTTTATCACCCATTACAGTCTTTCTGTTAGCTAAATCCAGAACAATTAAAATCAAAAATGGGGAAAGTATTCCATATAAAACCCCTGTTATAAAAAGTGCTCTAAATGGAGGTATACCCAAAAAGGTAAAACCTGTGCCAAGTATAGTTGCCGCCGCAAGAACAGCGTAGAAAATTTTTGATTTCGCAACTGGTGTACTAAAGCCTTCAGACCTGCCGCGGGCTTCCGAAATTGCATAAGCCGCCGACCCTGCTAAAACAGGTATTGCCAAAAGTCCTGTACCTACAATTCCCAAAGTAAACAGTAAAAACGAAGCGTCCCCGGCCAATGGTCTTAGAGCTAATGCCGCTTGCTCGGCAGATTCAAGATTGTGTATTCCTGCCTTATAAAGAGTTGCGGCGACAGTTGTAATAATAAAATACATGACCAGGTTGGAAAAAACCATGCCAATAGTCACGTCGTGCCCCATAGACCTAAGCTCACCCTTGGAAACAACCTGCACATAACGCCTTCTGTCTATTTCGTCCTTAGACGCTCTGTCTTCTGCTTCTTCAGACGCTTGCCAAAAAAATAGATAGGGAGAGATCGTAGTACCCAACATAGCTACAATTAACAACAGTGTTTGCCGGTCAAAACTAATTGAGGGGATAATGGTGGAATAAAAAACTTGAGCCCAGTCCGGCTTACTAATTATTGCCGCGAATACATAAGCAAGAAGGGAAATAGTTAACCAGCGGAATATATTAGTTATTTTTCTATAAGAAAAAAATAGCAACAGGATTAAAATAAGCGCACTATAAAATATAGTGATTAATGGAGTACTAAATGGTAATAGAAGCTGGGTACTTGAAGACATTGCCGCCAAATCCGCACCCACGTTAATTGTATTAGCAATAAACACCGAAGAGGCGACAATCCATAACAATAGCGGCGGGTAATGCCTTCTCATCGTTCCGATTAATCCGTGTCCAGTCACCATGCCAATCCGCGCGCACATCTCTTGAATTGCAATCATAAAAGGGGTAATAAAAGGGGCGGTCCAAAGAAGTTTATATCCGCTAAAAGCCCCTGCCTGGGCGTAAATTACGATTCCAGAAGGATCATCGTCAGAAGCTCCGGTAATAAGACCCGGACCTAAGGATTTGAAAAAATTAACAATCTTTTTCATTTACCTTTGAAAAACATCTTCTTAACATCTTCAAGAATATTTCCTTTACGCCGCTTGTGATAAAGATAAGCCAAGAAAGCAATAAAAATGAAAATCAGTAAGCCTTGGATAATAGTCTCTGTTGTACTTAAACCTGACAAAACAGAGTATAGAGCTGAGGCTCCGGTATAACCAATATAAAGATAAAACCCATCACGGACTATAGTGCCAAAAAACGTTGAGACCCAAAATATTTTTTTGTTTACTTTCAAAAGACCACAGGCGATTGAAACTGGAGCGCTTGGTACCATAGGTAGCATACGCACGAAAGTCAGAATAAGTACGTCACGCCAGCTTCCGCTAATATGTTTACCCACAGATTCTATTTCTTTGTGGGAAACTCCAATATAACGGCCTAATTTAGTCAAGAGAAGATCTTCCAGTTTATCAGAGAAGTAATAAAGCACGCTTGCGCCTAGTACTTTCCCAAAAGCACCCGCAAAAGCGAGAATTAACAAATAATATAGTGGTTTTTCCTGTACGGAGGCTAGTGTTCCGGTGACTGTCATGACAATTGGAGACGGAATTGGAGCGATTACTTCTTCGACAAAAGAACCTACAAACGAGAAAAGTTCAAGAGGCAGGCTATCGGCAAAATTTAATAATTGATGCTCTAATTGTGCAGTAAACGCCATGTATGAGATATACTTGTAAAAGTGTAAACGATACTAAATGAACAACACAAGTGGTAAGCTTTTTATTGTTTCTACGCCCATTGGCAATCTTGAAGATATAACGCTAAGAGCATTGTCTACTCTGCGGGAAGCTGATGTTGTCCTAGCAGAAGATACAAGAACTACGGCAAACCTTTTAAGACATTACAACATCCCCCGTAAAGAAATCATTTCCTTCTTTGAAGGTAATGAGGAAAAGAGACACCCGGAAATTCTTAACCTTCTCGTCTCTGGAAAAAACGTCGCACTTGTTTCAGAGTCGGGTACTCCTTTAGTATCCGACCCTGGATATAAATTGATTAGAGAATTGGTCAGTGACGGAATTAAAATAGAAACTATTCCCGGACCTACTGCACTTGTTGCCGCTCTCGTCGTTTCAGGCTTACCGACAAATTCTTTTTTGTTTTTAGGTTTTTTACCAAAAAAATCCGGTAAAGCTAAAACTATATTGGTAAACACAAAGTCCGCGCTATCGGCTCTAAGTCAATGCAAGTCAGTTATTTTATACGAAAGTCCTCATCGAATTGTAAAAACACTTCAATTGATTGAAGATGTTTACGGAGAAATAGATGTAGTTATTGCCCGAGAATTAACAAAAATCCATGAAGAGGTAAGGAGAGAGAAAGTATCCCAAGCAATCGAGTATTTTACTACCACCAAACCAAGAGGCGAGTTCGTACTCTTGTTCTCAATTGAAAATTGAAAATTTCAAATTGAAAATTATATAAGCGCTCTACCAGTCATGTCGCTAGGTTGCGGGATGCCTAAAAGTTTTAGAATAGTGGGAGCTACATCTGCTAATATTCCAGACGTAAGCGTATTACCGTTACCTAAAAACATCTCTCCAACGATAGTAAAAGGTACCGGGTTTGCAGAGTGTTCAGTTTCAGGTTTGCCGTCAATGCTCAACATTTCTTCTGTGTTTCCGTGATCTGCCGTTATAATCACAACTCCTCCGATAGATTTTACGCTTTGTACAATTTTTCCTAGATTTTTGTCTATAACCTCACAAGCCGTTATTGCTGCTTTTAGATTTCCAGTATGCCCTATCATATCCGCGTTAGCAAAATTTAGAACAAAGAGAGAGTATTTATTTTGATTGGTGTTTCCCAGTATTTCTAAAAATGCTGTGGTGATTTCAGAGGCAGACATTTCTGGTTTCTGGTCATAAGTCGAAACTTTCAGTGAAGGTACAATTTTTCTTTCCTCACCGGAAAAGGGAATCTCGCGTTGTCCATTAAAGTAAAAAGTTACAAATCTTTCTTTCTCGCTCTCTGCTATTCTTACTTGCCTCAGGCCGTTTTGCGAAATTACACCTCCCAGGGGAAGATTGACTACCGTGGGAGGAAAGGCAACCCGTAAATAGCCTAAAGTTGTATTTTCATACTGTGTCATGGTGGCAAAATACATATTTTTAATTTTTTCTCCTCTTTCAAAACCACCAGAGGATACCTGTGGTGCTAAATGTGTTTTTCTATATTTAATTTCGTAAGGGTCAAAATCAAATGCTTGTTGATTTTCTGTATTGAAATCTTCGAAAACAAACGCGCGGGTTAATTGCCGTGGCCTGTCTATTCTAAAATTAAAGAAAACAACCGCGTCGTTTTCGGAAATTATTGCTCTTGGAGTACCGTTTTTAGTCATTATTAAGGGTTCAAGAAATTCGTCAGTGATGCCTTTTTCGTACGATTTTTCTATTTCGGTTTTATATTCAGCGGTTAACAAACCCTCTCCCTGGGTAAGAGCCCTGTAGGCAGTCTGTGTCCGCTCCCAGCGAAAGTCCCGATCTAAAGGCCAGAAACGCCCCATAATAGATGCAATCGTTCCTACGCCTGTAGTTTGTAGAACATTTTCAACCTTCTGAAGATAACTTATTGCCATGTTGGGCGGTGAATCTCTACCGTCTGTAAATAAGTGAAGAAAAACTCTGCTAAAGTTTTGTTGTTTGCAAAGGTTTATCAACGCAAATAAATGCTCTGTGCTTGAATGTACTCCGCCTGTCCCAATTAATCCCAGAAGATGTAGGTTGGAATTATTTTTTTTTGCGTGTTCAATTGCTGAAATTAGAGTTGTGTTTTTAAAAAAACTTCCGTCAGAAATTGACATGTTGATTCTTAAAAGGTCTTGGTAAACGACACGCCCGGCTCCCAAATTTAAATGTCCGGTTTCAGTATTTCCAACTTCACCTCTCGGCAACCCAACCGCCTCACCTGAAGCCGTAAGAGTGGTGTGCGGATAAGCAGATAAATATGTTTTTAAATTGGGAAGATTTGCCTGACTAATCGCGTTACCAGGAGAAGCGGGAGCTATACCCCAACCGTCAAGAATAATTAATACAACAAAAGGAACCATAAATTCAGATATTCAGACTACCAGATTTCGGATTATCAGATTTTCAGATCTGGATCTCTGGTAATCTGATATCTGGTAATCAGAGGATTATACTGATTTAGTTTGAGCTAGTTCAGCTTCAACAGTTAGTAGTCTGTTATACTTTGCTGTCCTTTCACCCCGCGCTGGTGCGCCAAATTTTACAAAATCTGCTTTTACCCCAACTGCAAAATCAGCAATATACCAGTCGTTAGTTTCTCCGGAACGGTGCGAAACTATTACTTTCCATCCGGCTTCACGGGACATGCGGATAACTTCTAGAGTTTCTGTTATCGTACCTATTTGATTAGGTTTGACTAAAATTGCGTTACACGATTTCTGTTCAATTGCTTTTTTTACTCTTTCAGGATTGGTAACGAGTAAATCATCACCAACAATTAATATTTGTTGACCGTATTTTTCTGTTAGCAGCTTCCAACCTTCCCAGTCTTCTTCCTGTAAAGGATCTTCCAAAAGGGTTAATTTATATTCCTTGGTTATTTCTTCAAAGTAATCTATCAGGTTTGTAGAACTTAGCGAATTTGAACGATCTCTAATGGTGTACGCACCATCTTTAAAAATAATATTTGCCGCCACATCGAGTCCAAGAAAAAAATCAGAACCAATTTGATATTGAGCGTTCCCAATCGCTTCAAGATTAATCGCCAAAGCGTCTGCGTTGGTAAAAAGATTCGGCGCGTATCCCCCTTCGTCGCCAACTGAATGAATCGCTCCGCGTTTAATTAAAGATTCGCGGATAAGATAATAAATCTCTGTAGCACCGCGCAATGCCTCGCTGTAAGGTTTGCTGGTTGCAGGAACAACGAAAAATTCCTGGAAATCAAGATTCCCAGCTCCGTGCAATCCCCCATTAATCATGTTGAAAATAGGTGTGGGGATTTTTGTTCCTAAATTTTCTTTTGCGGCTCCGGCTGTTGTTGCCAACTTAAAAACCCATTGATAAAGAGACATGTTGGAAGCAAGTGCTCCTGCTTTATTCACAGTCTGCGAAACAGCAAGAACTGCGTTTGCCCCTAACCGGCTTTTATTTTTACTGCCGTCGGTTTCGATTAATTTTTTATCAATTTCCGCTTGTTTTACCGGATCCATACCCACTATTGCTGGTCCAAGCACCTGGTTTACGTTATCTACTGCTTTTAGCACACCTTTTCCGGCAAACCTTTTTTCGTCACCATCTCTCAACTCCAAAGCTTCAAATTTTCCCACAGAAGCGCCTGACGGAATAGAAGAAACAGCAACTTGACCGGTATCAAGCTGGACTACTGCTTCAATTGTCGGATAAGCACGGCTATCAAGGATTTCGCGTGCCCATATTCGTGATATTTTTGCCATGTTTGTATCAAACACAAGGTTCTGTCCGCAGGACAGGTTCTTATAATTTTTACTTCTTACTTATTACTTGTTACTTTTTTCTGCCTCGTATATTACTTTTTGTACTCTGCCTAAAGAATCAGAACTGACAGAAATACTGCCAATACCCAAGCCAACTAGCTTCTCAATCAGTGTATCATAGACAGAGGCAGCCGAGCCGCAAATAGAAGTTTCGATTTTGTATTTTTTACAAGCTTTAACAACCTTTTCTAGAGCCCAGAATACTGCGGGGCTTAATTCGTTATACGCCGCCCTAACGTCATTATTATCCCGGTCTGTACCTAAAAGTAACATTGTTAGGTCATTAGATCCAAACGAAACTCCGTCAATTCCTGTTCTTAGAAAATCTTCAATCATAATTACATTAATCGGCAATTCGATCATCATCCATAATTTAAAACTGGCTCCGCGGTATAAACCTGCGGCGGCCATAATTCTTTTTACATGCAATAATTCTTCTGGCGAGCGGACATAAGGAATCATCATGTGTAAGTTTTTGTATTTTTCGCGGACGCTGCGCACGGCGGCAAGTTCAAGTTCAAACACCTCAGGGTCTGCGATGTAGCGGAAAGCGCCTCTAAAACCGAGCATGGGGTTGTCTTCTTCCGGCTCGTATGTTTTCCCTCCCTGCAAATTTCTATATTCGTTTGATTTAAAATCAGTTGCTCTATAAATTACCGGACGCGGGTTAAACGCCAAACAAAACTTTTCAATTCCCTCTTTGAGTTTATCTACATATTCTTTTTGTCTTCCTTGCGCAATAACATGACGCGGATGCACCCCAAACTCAGAAATCATAAACTCTGCACGTAATAAACCTATTCCAGCCGAAGGAAGTTTTGCTGCCTCTTTTGCTTCTTCGGGTTCAGCAAGGTTCAGGTAAATTTTAGTGACAGTTTTAATTTCCTGATTCGGTTTAATTTCCACTTCCAGCTGCTTTTCTTGTTTTTGTTCAGTTTTCCAAGTACTTTCAGTAACTTCACCGTTATTTCCGTTGAGTGTAACCACCACGCCATCTTTGAGTTTTCTTGTTGCGTTGTCTACTCCAACAACACATGGTATCCCGAGCTCCCGCGTAATAAGCGCGGCATGAGAAGTGACTCCGCCTTGGTTTGTTACAACTCCTCCAGCAAGCTTAAAAAATGGTATTAGATCAGGAGTTATTTTTTCAAAAACCAGAATCTCTCCTTTTTTTACTTTTGACAAATCTTTTCTAGATTTAATAATCCTAACATGACCTTTGACTATTCCTGGACTCGCCCCTTGACCTTTTAGTAAAACAGCTTTTGGCTTGCGGCTTTCAATTGCCAGCTGGTTGCTGTCTGCCATCTGCTGACTGGTTGTTGTTACCGGGCGTGCATGTAAAATATAAAATTGACCGTGAGAAAAGGCCCACTCAATATCCTGAGGAAAATAATAGTGGGCATGCACCATTTGTAAAATTTTAGCTAAACTTGTAATCTGGTCGACGGTAAGTTTTTGCTTTTTTTGTTTGCGTGCTGATACCCTTTTAGTGTGTACTGTGTTGCCTGTAAGCACGAGCTGGTATTTTTGGGGCGAGACAGAAATACTTTCTATTTTTAACGAATGTCTTTCTACTAAATACTTATCAGGAGAAATTTGACCAGAAGTTAAAAGTTCTCCTTGTCCCCAAACGGCTTCAATAAACACTCTGTGTTTATTTCCGTCAGTTGGATCAATCGTAAAAGCAACACCCGCAGACTCTGCTTCCACCATCTTTTGCACAATAATCGCCACGCCAGCTCCAGTTGACCAGTATTTTTTAACAGTCTCCAATAAACTGGCTTCTCCTTGAATATTTAGGGAAGTATTTAAATGCCCAAGCGCGTTGGATTTTGCGCTATCTTGACTAACCAGTGATGGACGGACTGCGACATGTGCTTGTTTAAAAAGTCCTCCTAGTTTGCCGTATGCTTCTAAAATCTCCTCTTTAAGCTCTTTAGGGAAGTTTGCTTTTTGAATAAGTCTTGAGAAATTACTTGAGGCAGACTGCGTCTCTTTAATATTTTCTTTGTTTACAGTTTTCGCTATGTCTCTGAGAGTTTTATTTAGGTTATTTTGCTCAATAAAATCCTCAAAAGCGCGAGGGCTAATCACAAAGCCTTGAGGAATAGGAAAACCTAATTGCGCCATTTCTGAGAGGCTGACAGCTTTCGGGCCTACTTCCTGAGCGTTATCACTCTCAATTTCTTCAAATCCAAAAATGTACTTAAGTTTAGACATGGGACAGTAGTAATATCATTTTAGGCTAAGCGAATCCAAATTTCTACTAATTTGCATCATACATGAGATAGCAGTATATTAGCGGGAGTATGGCCATAGGTCCCAGTAAAGAACAAGATTCACTTTTCTATTTTGAATCAGAAGTTAGCTCAATGCCCTTTTTTTCAGTAAGAAACAGATTTCTTCAAGCCACAGATGACGCGTATCGACGAGCATGTGCGAGGAGATTAGCACAACTAGTAGAAAATGATCGCTACGCGCGTTCTTGGCTGGAGGATTTTACTGGCGGCGCAAGAGCACTGGTAACCGATTCTGAAAGTTTGGTGCTATTACTTGCTCCATACAATACAAATGCTTCTCGTCAAGAAATTTCCACCCTTTACAGTTTATTCGCGAGTTATACCCGAAAAGTAGATTCAAAAAAATTAATTGCTATTGCTCAAATGGGAAGTATTTTTTCAAAATGGCAAGATCACCTACTTCCCGCTCAACGTTTTGAGATTGCAGAGAGGCTAGGGAGGATAGTGCTTTTAAACCAAAAAGAGCTCTTTGATACTCCTGATATTACTGCTTCCATGCGTGAGGCAACAAGGAAGCTTATGGGTGTAGCCTACTAATTTACTTGGTTTCCGTTCAAAATAATTAACAACTAAATTAGCCTCAAAAGGTGAGACCACTTCGGGGCTCAGGGTCTATGACCTGCGAAGCTAATTTTTTACATCTAACCTAATTTTGCTTTGAAGTAGTCGACGGTGGAAATACTAATCGTATCTTCGTCATATTCTAAGCCCAGGTAGGCCGTGACCAGACTTGAGAAAAGAAGCGTTTGTATGCTTTGAGTAAATTGATCTTCTTGATCAGTGCTCCAACTTAACACTTCCCATCCATTTTTTTCTAATATTTCTTGTGTTATTTTAAATCGCTCTAATATTCTTTCCGGGTAGTGTTTTCCTAAAAAAATAGCCACAGCTGGAATTTTTGGATGTTTTAAGCCCTCCAGTAAATGGTGATTTGCTTCAGGAAGAGAATAGTATGCAGAAAAAGATTTGGCAGTTTCATTTAATTGATTGGCAAAGATATGAGCATTTCCTACTAAGTAGTCTGATGCGAAAATAACCGGAAACTTTCCCGTTAATTTTTTAGCAATATCTTGTGCATCAGATTTTATTTGCTCAAGATTATCTTCTAAAATATTTATCGCATTTTCCACAACATCTTCTGTGTCGTTCCCGTTAAACAGACCTAAATTGTGGAAAATTGCAGAGACCCCAAAGATATTATAACCAATTCCCATCCTTGGCTGTTTTGTTGAGTTAAATTTTGGATCGAAAATATAAGCATGAATATTATTTGAGTTAAGCCGTTCTGCAAGTTTTCCGCCACTAGTTATTCCAATTATTTTACAACCTTTTTCTATTGCATCTTTTGCGCAAGATAAAACTTCTTCTGTATTTCCTGAATATGAAGCTAAAACAACTAAAGATTCTTCACTCGCAAAGCTGGGAAGAAAATAATTATTATTAATTACCATTGGAACTTTAACAGAACCGCTAACTTGAAGTGTGTGTGCTCCAAGCGCTGACCCTCCCATACCGCAAATGACAATATTTTTAATATCCCAATCTTGCGGAAGGTCAACCGTTAAAGCTTCTCTCCACGCCTGTCTACACTGTTTTGGTAATTCTAATATTGAAGAAATTATGTCCATTTTTATAATCCGATTGGTTCTATAATCCGATTGGTTCTATAATCCGATTGGTTCTATAATAACTCTAAAAGTCTGTCAACAACTTCTTCTCCTCCCAAATTAAGTTTGCCTTCGGTGTGATAATGCGCTTCCATGTGTGTGGGGTCGGTTGTCACCCCAATTCCTGCTATCTTTACCATAGGCGTGTCGTTCGGGTCATTGCCGATTGCCATAGTTTCTTCAATTGTAATTCCTAAACGGTCGCACAAAAAGCGCAAACCCGAACCTTTGTTAAAACGCCGTAAATAAATGTCATAAGCCTCATTACTCACCCAATTAACAGCAATTTCTTCTTCAGGGTCGTGCTTTTTAACAATCTCTTCAATTTGCGAGTCTGGTTGGCGACAATGGACACTAATAATAAATTGCTTCGGCTCAAAGCCTTTGATGTTTTCATTTTTACGGCTGTATTCAACCAGGTCTGTGCGGATATCTTCGAGTTTTTCTAATTCTTCTTTTGTTAGCGCTGCTTGTTGTAAAATCTCTCCGTTAATTAAAGTAAGCAATCCGTTTTCTCCCTGTAAGCTGGCGTTTTCCCATAGTACGGGGCTAAACATGTAGTTTAAATAGAGCAGATTACGACCGGAAGAAAAATTAACTTTAAAGCTCTTTTTAAGTTTTCCTATCTTAACCAGCATTTCCGGTGAAATAACTTTCGACTTAACTGTTAACACCCCGTCTTTTTCCAGTACTTGGGTTCCGCGCTCAATTGCTACGCCGTCGGCATCAAAGGAGATAAGTTTGATATTTTCTATGTCGCGGGCGATAAGCTGGGAGATAGGTTCCATAAGTTTATACTATGCTGGCTACAATAACATGTCAATACAAGACAGCATATAAAATGCGTAGCGTTTTCTATAGATAGGCAACCAGAAGATCAAGTGAAGCTTCTAAATTTTCAGGAAGCTGGGATCTTTTATTTTTACGGTCTAGTTCGAGGAGTTGCTTGTGAATTCTCAATAGTTTGTCCGACGTAAAATTTTTTGCCTGTTTTTCAAGATTCCGTTTTTGCCAATCTGGTAATTTTAAGTTTTTAGAATCTGTTAGTAAACAGTAGAGAAGTCTTATTTGTCTGGAAAGCATAATTACCAACATATCCGGAGAGTTTTCTCTCTTAGCCTTTTGTAACAGCCGCAGTGAGTGTTTTGCATTTCCGGGGATAAAAGAGTCTAGAAAATTAAACAGGATTTTAGGAATCTTAAACTCCTCTATTTGTAAATATTTTGCTAAAGAACGCGCGGTTTGCGGTGCAAGAGTTTTCGATTCCCAAAAAAGGAAAGCTGTCTGCGGGTTTGGTTTATCCAGCAATTCTTTAACTAATTGAACTGCCTTTTTATTGTTTGAAAAATAGTTTTCAACTACTAAAAAGTTCCCTGAGCCAAACATTGAAGCAGTACCCGATATAGTATTTAGATCAATTTTATCTTCCGGTCCGTCTAGTCTAACTATTTCCCAGCCCTGTGTTTCTGCCTGAGAGATAAGTAAAGATAATTTTTTTCTTGATTCTGGATGGTTTTCGCCGTGCAATAAATAAGAGTTCATTTTGTTTTTTTAGTCCGTAACATATTAACGTAAACTTCCCGCACTACTCTATCATTCACTCCCCCTTTATGCCGGTGGGGGACAAGTGCACCGGAAAACGATTTGGGTATATGTAAAAGCTCGTGGATTATAACCATTTCCTGCTGTTCAGAAGTGAGTCTGTCAAACTTTTCCGAGACAGCCTCAATTACATAAGCAGGCTCTATCTTTAGTGCTTGCTGGAAAATTCTTCCCAACCCCCAAATTCTGGCATATGCTCTAGTTTTTGCTCCAGTTGAAACGTAACAATAAACTCTCTTTGGATTTATATGCGTAAGGTTACAGGAGATTATGAGGTTAGAAATTCTTTTTTCTAGTTCTACAGAATCAAGCCATAAAAGCTGTTCTCTTTTTTTAACCCTTCGGACTTTTCGTACTTTAGGAAACCTTAAAAACTTCAGCGCCATCTTTTATTTGTTCTGTTGTCTTTAAGCCGACTTCGTCACCGGATTTAGCTTCTTCAACAGACTCATGTTCCACTTGCATTGACTCAACTTCTTGTTCAAAAAGATCCTCTCCTCCTCGAACAAAACGGATACGGTCGCCAACTTTCAACGAGCCAGTCAAGGCAAGTACAGCAACCCCTATTTTATCGTAGAAGTGTGTAATTTTACCTACTTTTGTGTCTGCCATAATCTTCACCCCCTGTTTACTGAGTTTTTTTGTTATTTACATTTTTTAATGTGACACATGGCGATAGCGATAGCATCGGCAACGTTATCAAAATGTGTCTTTTTGTTTTTCTCGGCTTCTAACCCAAACGTATCTTTGATTACTTTTTGCATCACTTTTTTATCAGCCCTACCGTGTCCTCCAACTGCTAATTTTATTTGTCCCGGGGCATATTCAGCAACAGGAACTCCTAAATCGGCTGCAGCTAAAAGTAATACTCCTTGTGCCTGGCTAACCCTAATAACCGTTTTTTTATTAATAAAGAAAAATATTCTCTCGATGGCAACAACTGTTGGTTTGTGTTTTTTTAAAAGAGCAGAAGTTTGTTTATAAATTTCCACTAAACGAGAACCAGGGTGACCGTCTTTATCCGTTTCAATGAGTCCGTGTGCTAAGAGTTCGGCAACGCCCTTACCGTTTAACCCAACCAAACCATACCCTGTAGTCGCCGTTCCCGGATCTATCCCTAATACGAGCATTATCCCATTCTACCACACGCACTCTTAAGTTACATTTTGTATTAACCTTGCCTCTTGTATGCGATTGTTTGCTACTTCCACTGCCACCACGTCAATCCTGAGAAGGTCTGGAGTGTTTGGGTGTAATAATTTGTAATATTCTCCGGTCTTTGTAATCGATCTTATTTTCCAATAGTTTACTGCTTCTTCAGGTAACCCGAATTTTCGGTTCCAGCGAGTTTTTACTTCAACAAAAACCAGGGTATCACCGTCTATAGCGACCAAATCGATCTCTCCAAATTTGCTGCGGAAATTTCTGTCGATTATTTTATAACCTGCTTTGGTTAGAAGTTTTAGCGCAGTCTGTTCACCAAGCCTGCCTGCTGTAACTGTGGACATTATTTTTTCTTGGCTTTGCGTTTACTCCGATCCGATCGGAGTTTAGTCTGGGACTGGACTGATTTTTTCTTGGTAATATCCGCCAACTCACGGGAAGTTTTGGTACGAATATAATAAAGCTTTGCGCGTCTCACTCTGCCTTTTGCACGTACTTCAACTTTTTCGATTAAGGGTGAGGCTAAAGGAAAAATGCGCTCCACTCCTATCCCGCCAGCTCCAATTCTGCGCACTGTAAAGCTTTTGTTTGGACCAATTCCGCGCACAGCTATAACCATGCCTTCGAAAACTTGGGTCCTAATCTTTTGGTCTTCTTGGATCTTTTGATAAACGCGGACAAGGTCGCCAATATGAAATTCACTACTGTTATGGGTTGCAAATAATGCCATTGACACTAATTGTACCAAACTGAGGCTGGGTTTAGCAAATCAAGTCTCCATAAGGAGATTGATGCGGTTTTCCAGTTCACGATTCCAGGAAATAGTATAAGGAAGACTGATTTTTTTCTCTCCAAAACCATTCTCTACCAAAATTATTATTTGCCTGTCTCCGCCTTTACTTGATTGCAATAGGTGATTAATTTCAACCAGCGACTTTGGGCTAGTCCCTTTTGGTATGCGTAAATAAACCGTGCCGTCTTCCGTCTCTCTGGGAGAAGGATGTGGTGAGTCTTTGTCAAAGTCTTCGTCGCTTTCCGTCTTTTCCACGATTATAGACAGCGAGTCTTCCCTCTCGTCAACCTTGCCTTCTACGACAATTGTTCTTCGTTCCATCCACTTGCTTTTTGAACCAGCGTAAATCGTGGGGAATACTACTAAATCTATTGCTCCTGTATCGTCTTCAAGATTAACAAAGGCCATTTCCCGACCACCATTTTTAGTAATCACACTACGTACTGAGTTAATAATTCCACCGATTCTAACCGTTTTACCAACTCCATTTTCGCGAGTAATTTCATTTACTTTATGGGTAACACGATCTTTAATTTTCTCCAACATAGAGCTTAATGGGTGGTCTGTCAGGTAAAACCCAAGAAGTTGTTTTTCTAAAGATAACTTTTCGTCTTCTGAAAAATCTGCAACTTCGGGAAAGTTGTCAACAGGGGCAATGG
This sequence comes from Microgenomates group bacterium Gr01-1014_5, assembly GCA_007376395.1. GTDB lineage: Bacteria > Patescibacteriota > Microgenomatia > UBA8517 > UBA10165 > VMGE01. The sequence goes on from VMGE01000001.1 coordinate 99,651, forward strand.
TCTGGATTTTTTCTTCACCGGCATCAAACAATCCCGATTGTCCGTCGTCCTTCCTTTTTTTCAACGAAACCTTGGTACGAATTTCGTCTAAAGCAGCCAACATTGCGGTTCGCTTACCAAATCGGTCCATTGCACCAGCCTTAATTAAACTCTCGATAACCTTTTTATTAACTTTTTGTCCGTCTGTTCTTTGACAAAAATCCGACAACGAAGCAAACACGCCAGTCTCTCGCGAGGACAATATCGCGTCAATGGCGGCCACGCCGACATTTTTAATAGCAGAAAGGCCAAACCTTATCGCCCTTCCGTCAAGAGAGTTTTCGTCTGCAACGACTTTGAAAATCTCATCACTATCATTAACGTCCGGAGTTAAAATATTGATCTTAATATGGCGGCATTCGGTTATTGCTTGAGAAATTTTTTCAGTATCCCCAGATTCAGCCGTCATCAGGGCACACATATATTCAACAGGAAAATTAGCCTTCATGTAAGCAGTCTGGTAGGAAACCATTCCGTACGAAGCCGCGTGTGCTTTATTAAAACCGTATGCTTGGAATGGTTCAAAAAGTAGCCAAAGATTTTCCGCAAATTCTTGCGTTTGTCCATTATTTACAATTCCCTCCGTAAACTTGGCTTTTTGTGCCGCCATTTCCGCTGGAATTTTTTTACCGACTGCTTTTCTGAATTTATCTGCTTCTTCCCAGTTGTATCCGGCAAGTTCCAAGGCGCAAAAAAGCAGATCGTCTTGGTAAACAATTAAACCATAGGACGCCTTTAAAAATTTCTCCATTCTTGGGTCGAGATATTTAACAAGTTCCGGGTTTTGTTTACGGGCAATATATTCAGGAATCACCGACATTGGACCTGGCCTGAAAAGAGCCACCATTGCCATTAAATCTTCAACACTAGACGGTTTTAAGTCTTTAAGATAGCGTGTCATTCCTGATCCGCCTAACTGAAAAACTCCCATTGTGTCTCCTCGCCCTAACATTTCAAAAGTTTTTTTGTCGTTAAGGGGGATATTGCGGATGTCGACCTCTACTTTGCGTGTTTCCTTCACAATCTGAATTGAGGCTCCTAGAATGGTTAAATTGCGGATACCTAAAATATCAAACTTAATAAGGCCAACATCTTCGCAAGCGTGAAATTCGTATTGGGTAATCACTTTCGATCCACCTGTTTCGAGTTGAAGCGGTGTAAAGTCTGTAAGTTCAGATTGGGCCACAACAACACCTGCGGCGTGTACAGAAACATGTCTTGCACTACCTTCTACTTGATGTGCCAAATCCAAGATTTTTTTACTATCTGCATCATTATCATACATTTGCTTTAACTCGGGTGATTCTTTAAGAGCCTTGGGGATATCGGTCGGAAAACCTTGTTTTGGAGGCGGGGTGACTTTGGAAAGCCTGTCGCCAACAGCGTAGGGGTAACCCAAAACGCGTGCAACATCACGGATCGCGGCTCGAGCCAACATTCTTCCGAAAGTGCAAATTTGCGCAACACGCGTTTGGCCATATTTATCAACAATATAATTAATTACGTCTTCTCTTCTGTCGTCTGCCACATCAAAATCAATATCCGGAGGACTAGGACGGGAAGGGTTTAAAAACCTTTCGAAAGGAAGGTAGTAAGTCAAGGGATTGACAGTAGTAATTCCCAAGACAAATGACACCAGGGAGCCTGCGGCAGAGCCTCTAGTGTTTGTGATAATTCCGTGTGTCGCGGCCCATTGGACAAAATCTTGGGCGATGAGGAAATATGGCGCATATCCCTTGGAGATGATGATATTAAGTTCATGTTCCATCCTCTCTTTTACTTCTTCTGTTTGTTCTTTAATTTTTTCGGGAAGACGGGTTTTAACTAATTTCCGCAAAACATCGTCCACAGTCTTTCCCTTGGGAACTTTATATTCAGGAAAAAACCATTTACCCAAGGTACTGATTTCTAGATTACAATCTTCTGCTAAACGTACTGTGTTTTTAATTGCTTCGGGGATATCGGCAAACAATTCTTCCATTTCCTCTGGCGTTTTAACATAAAAATTTGGATTGTCTACAAAGCGGATTCTTTTTATGTCTGTAACATTTTTTCCTGTTGCCACACAAACCAAAACATCTTGAGCCTCAGAATCTTTTTGTTCAATATAATGCGAATCGTTAGTAGCAATTATGGGTATTCCTAACTCTCGTGAGATTTTATAAACACCTTCATTAATTACTTTCTCGGTTCGAGCCATTCTTTCCAAATCAGCTTTAATGTCAGAGTTGTCTGCGTTGGCTACCTGTTCCTCAAACTTATGCCTTTGTATTTCAAGGTAATAGTCTTTACCAAAAACTTCCTGGAACCAGGCTGCAACTTTTACCGCATCTTTATAATTGTCAGAACTTAATGCCTGTCCCACTTCACCCAAAGGACACGCTGAAGTACAAATTATGCCTTTTGCATATTTCTTTAAAAGCTCCCTATTAAACCTTGGCCGGTAATAATAACCTTCAAGATGGGCAATTGACGTAAGTTTCATTAAATTGCGGTAGCCTTCTTCATCTTTGGCAAGAAGCAGTAAGTGGTTTGCGTCTGCCCCCCTACTTCCGTCTTCATTTTTTATTTTGTGGTCTTTATTGGTAGTGTAGGCCTCGAAGCCGATAATTGGTTTGACTCCTTGACGTTGAGCCTCTTTGTAGAATTCTATAGCTCCGTACATCACTCCGTGGTCGGTGATGGCGCAAGCATCCATACCCATTTCTTTTACTTTAGCTAAAAGTTTAGAGCTTTTAGGAAGTCCGTCAAGAAGTGAGTATTCTGTGTGAACGTGAAGGTGGACAAACTTAGCCGCCATGCCTTATATTTTACTCTTTTCACGAGTACCCGTAAAGGAGACTTAAACAAGCAAAGAAGGTCAAGTTGCTACTTTTACCTGTCTAATATCGGCAATTGTGAGCCAGGCAGACTTTGCGCCGAATCCCTTTTTATTTATTTGAAATGGCTCAATTTTCTGAACATCTTTAAGAAATATTAATAGGCAATATCTTTTGACCCTAAATAACTTAAAATAATAGGGGATACTAGAATTTTCAATTCCATCATTACTTCCGAATTCTTCTAGTATTTCTAAAACAATTTCTGGTGTTAAATTTTCAAAAGATAATACTTTATCCACTGTTGCTTTTATCGTAATACCCTCTCCAGAATTTTTAAAATATATTGTGTCCCTTTTTTGAATTTTCCCCCAAGGAGCATACTTGTTTTTGTACCACCTAGATTCAACGGTTTTTGTACCTTCTAAAATTTTAGGAAGAAGTCCCCAAGACTTTCGCATTATTGCGATGTGGTCCATTGATATTTACGGAGTATATTCCAGTCTCTCGTGACCCCAAAGAGCTTCGTGGGTGACAAAAATTTTACCTGTTTCAAGTTTATACAACTTGTAGCGTTTTACCTCTGTAGCAAGTTCTTCTAAAGTTTTATTTTTAAATTCTTTGTGTCTTTCGTGATATTTTTCTTCAATTTGAACCGAAATCTCCTGGTCTTCGCACATGTGAGCCTCTCCTGTTATTTGGAGTTGCCTTGCCTTCCCGCTTTCTTGGACAGCCGTAATGTTTGCCGCAACTTTAGGGTTATCAGCAATTTCTTCTGAATGTCTGGTCGTCTCTCGGGTTAACCAATAAAGATTAAAATCCTGGTCATAAACATAAATCATGGCCGCTACCCAAGGCTGATTATCCCTTGTGGTTGCGATATTGACCACTATTCCATCGCGTAAAGTATCAAGGATGACCTCTTTTAATTCAGCCGTGGTAATTTCATTACCGCTTGTTGTTTGTAAATCTTTTGTGTCAGTCATTTAATTTTTCTAAGAGTATTTTTAATACTTTGTCTATCACTGCCTTGCCTTTTGTTTCGCGCATAATTTCCCCTACCAAAAACTGTATAACAGATTCTTTACCGTTTTTATAGTCCCCAACCGCTTTTTCATTATGCTTGATTACAGACAAAACTGCTATCTCTAAATCTCCCATGCTCGTCTCTTGTTTTCCTGTAACTTCCCTTAATTTTCCGGTAAACTCCCCAGGACTTAATTCCGTAGACTGCCGTTTATTAACAATTGCATTCGCAATTGCCTTGGGATCCAACCCTTCACCTTCTTTTACCGCTTCCTCAAAATATCCCGCCATTCCTTGTTTAACAAGAGTTTTGGCGGTTTCAGAAGTTAAACCATACTCTGTCTCAAGCCTCTTACTTTTACTACTAAACAACTCAGGAGTTTTTGCCTTTATCCTCTCGATATCGCTATCATTAAATGATATCGCCGGGATGTCCGGTTCTGGAAAATAACGGTAATCGTGCGCGTCTTCTTTAGACCGCTGTAAATAAGATTCTTTCTTTTCTTCACTCCAGCCTCGTGTTTCCTTGTACAAGGGGACGCCTTGTTCAAGCAATTTGCGTTGTCTCTCTATCTCGTATTCAAGAGCATGCTGCATGAAGCGGAAACTGTTTATGTTTTTTAACTCTATTCGGTAGTCTGGCAAATTATCCTTTTGGATTTCGCGCAGCGAGACGTTTGCTTCCAAACGCAAATCTCCCCTTTCCATATCGGCGTTTGAAGCACCAAGATCGCGCACTATTTGCTGAAATGTTTTTGCAAATTCTACAACTTCGTCAACATTTTTAAAATCTGGTTCAGTAACCATTTCAACTAAAGGAACGCCTGAGCGGTTAAAATCAATTAAAGTTTTTGATTTTTTATGAAACAACTTACCTGTATCTTCCTCAATATGCACCCTGTTTATTCGAATTAGCTTTCCACCTCCGAGGTGTAAGGCTAAACTTCCACCGATACATAGCGGTTTTCTATATTGAGAGATCTGATATCCTTTGGGAAGATCGGGGTAAAAATAGTTTTTTCGTTCAAAATAAGAATCTTTTGAAATTTTGCAGTTTAGGGCTAGTCCTATCATCAGGCATTTTTCTAACGCTTCTTTATTGGCAAACGGTAGTGCTCCGGGTAACCCTAAACAAACAGGACAGGTGTGAGTATTCGGCTCTTTGCCAAAATAGTCTGCAGAGCAAGAACAAAACATCTTTGTTTTGGTATTTAACTCGACGTGTATTTCTAATCCGATAACCGGGGTGTATTGCATTTATCCGTTGTCCTCCTCGAATTCTCTTTTCAAAGTTGGTCCAATTTGGTTGTGTTTATCAGGATCTTTTATATAATTTTCAAACATATTTGCTAAATTTTGGAAACGTATAAGTTTTGCCTGGTTGGTAGGATCAAGAGTCACCTGGTGTGTAATCGGTTTTCCGCCTTTGCCTAATTTCCACCATTTTCCTGGGTATTCATAAATAACGACTGGGCCATCGGTTGGACTCTCTGCGGCTTTATTTATTCTTTGGACAACGTCTAAAGCCTTCTTCACATCTAGTGAAAAAGGCTTCTCGTCTATTTCATTACCCCACTTCATAATCGGGCTTGCCCTTCCGTAGCTTCAGCGAAGGAGGGCTTCTCCTTTCTCCAATTTGTTGCCTTCTCGTACACCTCTCCAACATTAAGAATTGTTTCTTCGTCCATGTATTTTCCTAAAATTTGTAATCCAACCGGTAATCCCTCAGCAAATCCGCAAGGAACCGATAAGCCCGGAATACCGGCAAGGGAAGCAGGAACTGTATAAGCATCTGAAAGGTACATCGACAGAGGATCGTCTACTTTCTCGCCGATATTCCAGGCAGTAGTCGGAGAAGTTGGACCAACAATCACATCGCACTTCTCAAACGCTTTATCAAAATCTTGTTTTATAAGGGAACGTACTTTGGCCGCTTTTTGAAAGTAATCGTCATAATACCCTGAAGACAAAGAATAAGTCCCCAGCATTATTCTTCTTTTAACCTCTGGACCAAACAGATTTCTATCGTGTCCATATCTTATTCCATCAAATCTGGCCAAGTTGGAAGAAGCCTCTGAGGACATAATAATGTAGTAAGTCGCAATCCCGTATTCTGTGTGCGGAAGTTCTACTTCTACCGTCTTAGCTCCTAATTCTTCCAGTTGCTTTATTGCACCTTTAACTACTTTTTCTATTCCAATATCTAATCCTTTTCCAAAATATTCTCTCGGAACCCCCACTTTTAAGCCATGTAAGTTTTTTAGCTTCGTAAGGAGAGACCTTGCGAAGCTATTTTTCGTGCAATTTGCGTCTTTACCATCAGAACCGGAAATCCATTCTAGAACTCTTCTTGCATCTCCTACCGTCTTTGTAATTGGTCCCGGGCAGTCAAGAGATGAAGCCATAGGAATAACTCCATAACGGGAAACACGGCCATATGAAGGTTTTAGACCAACAACCCCACATAACGCTGCAGGTTGCCTTATCGAGCCTCCTGTGTCAGTACCTAAAGCAAGGACGCACATATCAGCGGCAACTGCGGCGGCAGACCCCGATGATGATCCACCCGGAACTTTATCAAGGTTCCACGGATTATGTGTCGGTCCATATCCTGAGTTTTCTCCCGATGAACCCATGGCAAATTCGTCACAATTTGCTTTACCTAAAACCGAAACACCTTGTTCCTCAAGCTTCTCAACAACTGTAGCGTTAAATACTGGCTTGTATCCTTCCAATATTTTTGATCCTGCTGTTGTTTCAATGCCTTTTGTCGAAAAAACATCTTTGAAAATTGCCGGTATTCCATGACCTTTCTGGTTTCTTGCTAAAACAGCATTAAGTTTAGGATTTAAATCAGAAAGCCTAGCAGTATATGCAATATTTAGCTCTTCATTCGAAAACCTACCCGATTTTAAGACTTCTATGGTTTCAATTAGTGATAATTCTGTTATATTCATTGCTCTTCTCCGAACACTCCTTTAGTAACAATAAATCCATCTGTATTCTTGGGTGAATTACTTAAAGCGTCTTCTTGAGACAATGAAGGTTTTACAGAATCTTCTCTCAGTGAGTTTCTGCTCTCTGTAGGATTATAAGTAGGTTCAACATTCTTTGTGTCTGCTCTATCTAAAAGTTCAACGTAATCCAAAACCTTAGAAAGCTGATCTGTGTAAATCCGCTCCTCGTCAGCGGAAAGCGGCAAGTTCCCAAGTTTCGCCACCTTTTTAACGTCAATTCCAGAAGTTTTTACCACAGCTTAGTGTAGCATAATTCCAGCCACGAAGCGGCCTGTTAAGCCGTCTTTGCGCTCTGAGAAAAATCTATCAGTGTTGGTATAAGTATCAATTCCTGCTATTTCTATATTATGGTCTTGCACACCTGCTGTTAATAATAAAAACTTGTTTGCTTCCCAAAGGTTTAACATTCCGTGAGTTTTGTCTTTCATTTGGATGAAGTTATTTCCCGGAAAAGCTGTTGCAAAAGCCTCAATAACCGGCGTGTCAACTTCGTAACTCTCCGGACCAATTGAGGGCCCAATACCTACAACCAAATCTAGAGGATTTGTACCAAACTCTTTTTTCATAAGTTCAACCGTATTAGTAAGAATTTTTACAACAGTACCTTTCCTCCCCGAATGAACAGCTCCGACTGCGTTTTTTACAGGATCATACAAAAGAATCGGTACACAATCTGCCGCAAGTACGGACAAACAAAGGTTAGCTTCATTTGTAATCATTGCGTCTGCGTCGAGAATCGCAGTACTTCTCTCGTAAACTCCGGCTCCTCTTTGCTGTCCGGTAACAACTACTACATTTCCGCTGTGTATCTGCCGGCAAAAGACAAAATTATCAATTGGAACGTTCACGGCATGCGCCAAACGTTTGTGGTTTTCTAAAACAGCTGTAAAATCTTCTTCTTTGAAAGAGATATTTAGCGTGTCAAACGGAGGTTTACTCACTCCCCCTTTTCTCGTAGAAATAAATTGGGTAATTTGCGAATAACCGGACAAGTTTTCAAACCTCAGTATTTCAATATCGTCTAAATTTTCAATAAGCATTTTAACTTTCTACCATACTACGTAGAATGGAGAATTTTCTCAAATTCTTGCAAAGATAGTGTATTAACAACATCTTTCTTTTCTGCCCAACCTCGTCTGGCAACAGAAATTCCATAACGCATACCCGAGAGCCAGCTAATTTCATGACTGTCCGTGTCGACAATTAATTTAACCCCCAATTTTACCGCTTGCCTTGCTAAAGTATCGGGCAAATCCAATCTATCAGGAGAAGAGTTGATCTCAATCCATTTATTGTGTTTTAGGGCGTAATCAAAAATTTTGTCCCAGTCTAATTCCACGCCCTCTCTATTATTTAGTTTTCTGCCTGTAGGATGACCGAAAATTCTCACTTTTGGATGCGCCAATCCTTCCAGCACCCGCTTTGTTTGGTCTGCTTTTGTACCGCGAAAACTTGAATGCAATGAAACTATTGCATAGTCGAGAGTTGTAAAAGCATTTTCCGGCAAGGCTAATTTTCCGGAAGGGGTAATGTCTATTTCTAGACCGTTAAATATGCATAATTTTAAATTTTCAATTTTTAATTTTAAATTCAATTTTTCCGCAAGTTCTTGTTTTTGTTTCAGAACGTCTAACACTTTAGCTTCTGATGTTGATGATTTTAGATTGTGCTCAGTGAATCCAATATATTCATAATTTAGCCCAACTGCCATATTTGCGTAGTCTTCCATTTGATTAGTGCCTGCATCGTGTGATGTCTCTTGCGGAAAATTGCTGTGCATATGCAAATCCCCCTTTATATCTTCAAGTTCGACCAATTTTGGCAATTGATGAAGAAGAGCTAGTTCTATTTCACCATCATTTTCCCTAAGTTCAGGCGGTATCCAATCCATGCCGAGTCTTTTATAAAACGCTTCTTCGTTCTCAAAATATTCAATCCTGCCGCCTGACTTGATTCCTCGTTCAGAAAGCGAAAGTTTTTTCTTTAAGGCATAGGTTCTGAGAGCTATGTTGTGGTGTTTAGATCCGGTAAAGTGCTGTAATAAAGCGCCAAAATATTGCGCCGGCTGTACCATTAGGTCTACTTGAACTCCACCCGGCAATAATAGAGATGACGTAGAATCCCCTTTTTCAATCAGTTTATTTTTTTTAGGATAAGCGGCAAAATGCTCGATAACTTCTTTGGGTTTGTTTGTTGCTACCGCAATATCAATATCTCCAACCGTCGCAGTTCTTCTTCTTAAAGATCCTAGGGTTTCTATCTTTTCAACACCGGGATGTTTTTGCATATATTCAACAACTTCTTCTGCGACAATAGTTGCAAAAGGCAGTAACAAACGTTTTGATCTTTCTTTTACAGTTTTTACAGACAGTAAAATTTCTTTCTCTAGCTGTTCTCCAAAACCTTCAAGATTTCTGATATGTCCGTGTTCTGCCGCGTGAATTAACTTTTCTAAAGCTCCGTGAGCGCGGGTTATACCAAGTTCGCGTGATAAACGAAGCGCTCTTTTGGCTCCGATTCCGGGAACATCCATCAGCTCAAACATGGCAGGCGGAAGGTCGTGCATTATTTCCTCGAAGTGCTTTATTTTTCCTGTTTTGAATAGTTCGTCTAAGTAGTCCGCTATAGTATTACCCACTCCCGGGATTTCCCTTAATTTATCATCATCCCAAAGATCTTTCACCTCGCTTGTTAAGTGTTCAATTGCGTCAGCAGCGTTTTGATAGGCGACTATTCTAAAGTGAGAGGTAGGTTCAGAGCTTGTCGCAGGATTAACCTGATAGGCCGCGGCAACCGACCTTAACAACTTGGCAATTTCTAGGTTATTCATGTCTTTACGTATTTGTATAATTTGATATAAATATACATCTTGCCTTCTCCAAAAACTAGGATTATTATCAAACTATGGATAATAAAAGTCTCAAACAACTTCGAGACATGATGGCTCTTGAAATTAAAAATGCCCTCAGGTTGTTAACTTCGCAACAAAGTACAACTAATCACAAGCTTGACTTGGTTTATGAGCGTCTAGAAAAAGTTGAAGAAATATTAGAAGAACACACAGAAAAGTTGGATGCCCAAACTGTAGACATTCACCATTTACAAGATGATGTAAAAGGTTTATGGGATTGGACTAAAGAGCTTAAAGGGAGACAAGAAAGACGCTTCAAAGAAATCCGTGAGGATTTAGGTTTAACTCCTTAAGTTTTATTTAGGACGAATCAACCCTAAAGATCGTACACATCTTTCGGCGTATGCATTGTTCCCAAACATTTAGGGCTCCCGCAAAAGCATTTGTGTTCGCACTTTGAGCAAGTGTCTTGCTGTGGATACCTGTAAGAAATTGTTAACTCTTCTCCCGGCTGAATATCGCAAATTGTAACAAATTTAACAACTTTTTTCGTAATATCCATTGTGCAATTCGGGTCACAGGAATGATTTAATAAATGTACCCCAATTTGTGTTTTATCGGCTACAATTCCGACTTCATCAGTTAAATACATTAAATATTCGTAGTTTTGTGGATCGACTTTATGATACGGAAGATACTTTCCGGAATACTCTCCTATCACTGTTCCGGATTTGATAGATTGAAGTGCAAAAACACCCCGTCCTTTACCTTTTGTTTGAAGAATTTCAAATGAACTTCGTGGAATAGAAAACACAAAAAGATTGTATCATTTTAATGCGGGGCTGACCGGACTCGAACCGGCGACCTTCCGCGTGACAGGCGGACGCTCTAACCAACTGAGCTACAACCCCAAACGCACTAATTTTACCACAAAAAATAGGTTTAAACCAATGGAAGTGGATAAATTGTCACTTGACAAAGTTTTCACTCTTAGTCTATTCTCTTTTAAACAATGCCAGGTATTGAAGTAAAATCCAGCCGACCAGTTCCCTTATCGCAAAAAGACCAAGTTGATTCCCAAACACACAGAGAAAAATTGTTGCTTGACTTAGACATAGAATCCGCAGGGAACTTATTAGATCAACTGCGAGTGGTTTATGATGATATTCCACAACACGCTCTCTTAGTACGAGATGATTGGTCAAAAGTAATTTGCACAAAAGTGAGGCATGCTGAGGAAATTCTTCCTCTTGATGATTTTGCCGCTATACCGCGCCCGCGTAACGGAGAGTCTTTAAAAATACTTCTTGCCAGACTCAGAAAGAGCGTCAAGGGAAGACCGCAACATGAAATAATGATGTATCAAGTAGCCATAATTGACCGAACTTCCGCTAGAAAAGTATTCGGACTCGAGGAATTAACAGGTGTGGCCAAAACCGATTACGGATGGAAGGGTATGTTAAAAAACGGTGGAGACACAGAAGTATATATTTTATCTAAAAGGGTATCATCTCAAGGAATCGCGGAATTAATACCTCTTCATATTGGCAAGTAACTCATACCTTAGTACCGATTTCTAACGCGTGGTTGACAACAAATATTTTTTATCACATACTGCGATTAAGACAAGCCGTAATGGATCTAAAAGCTACCCTGAAGGCCATTAAAATAAATGAACCGACGCTAAGCACAATTCTCGGCGCATTTGTAATATTGGCAGTTGGAATTCTGGTTATTAATTACTTCCGCACTCCCGGAAAAACAGGTTCTATCACCCCTCCCGCCCAAACAACGGCAGAAGAAGCTGTTTCCCAAGCAGGAACCAAACATACTGTTGCTTCAGGCGAACATCTTTGGAGAATTGCCCAAAAGTATTACAAATCCGGTTACAACTGGGTTGATATTGCCGAGGCTAATAATTTAACAAACCCAGACCTTTTGACAGTAGGCGCAGAACTCACTATTCCGAGTGTTCCTGGCAAGCAAAACACTGTTAACGCTCCTCCTGGGCAAACTGCTACATCTGGCGAACCTATTCAGACCGACACTTATTCAGTAGTGCAAGGTGATGCTCTATGGAGTATTGCCGTGCGAGCCTATGGGGACGGGTATCAATGGCCAAAAATCTGGGAAGCAAACCGCGCCTCAATTCTCAATCCAAATCTTATTTACCCCGACCAAAATTTAACTCTTCCCCGCCAATAGCTTATCCCCCTTCGCGAAACACCGAGCGTTAGCTCGCGTATCAGAGCGAAGTCTCGTTCGCTTCGGAGGGATTCCGCTCCCTACGAAGCGTGGGGAGAAGATACCCCGACCGTTAGGTCGCGGGAGCTTCATTACCCGAGAAGCATTTTGAGTAAAGCCATGCGGGTATAGAGCCCGTTTTTGACTTGTTCAAAAATAACAACTCTTGGGTCGTTGGTAAATTTTTCGGGCAGCTCGCCAAAATCATCGCTTCGCGGCAAAGGATGCATAATAATACTGTCTTTAGGCAGTTTAGCCAATACTTCTTCGTCAATCGCAACCCTTGCATGATTATTGTTTGTTGTTTTTCCTTCCATTCTTTCTTTTTGCGCCCGGGTCAAGTAAACAATGTCTATTTCTCCTGCGCAAGCTAAAATGTCCGCGTGCTGTCGGAAAACAACATTGTGCCGCCTCAGGTAATCGAGAATATCGGGTTTTATCTGAAAATCGTCCGAGGCTACAAGGTCTATAGTTATCCCTTCAAACTTCCCTAAAAGATAGGCTAGTGAATGCACGGTTCTACCGTTCCTCAAATCACCAACAAGTGCGACACGAAGTCCATCGATTTTCTCGAAATGGCGGCTAATAGTGTACAAATCAAGCAATGCCTGGGTCGGATGCTGACCAGTGCCGTCCCCCGCGTTTATTATTGGAATAGCGGAAACCGATGCGGCTTCAGTGGCTCCACCCACTTCGTGATACCGCAAAACAACGGCGTCATAACCCAAAGCATTAACAACCCGTATTGTGTCTTTTATGCTTTCACCTTTTATTGCGCTGGAAAATTCTTTTGCATTTTCTGTCGAAGAAAACGTGGCCCCTAATTTAGTAGTCGCTTGCTCAAAGGAGATTCTTGTTCTTGTGCTCGGTTCGTAAAATAAAATACAAACCGAACGTCCTGCCAAAAGACCATTACCTCTTGCCTCCACGACTTTTACCATGGATCTAGTTTCTGAAAAAAATTCTTCCACTAGCCAGCCCCGGCTAAACTGCTGGGCTTCTAAAATGTGTCGTAAGCCTAGTTCTTTTGACATCAAAACTTTGTTTTGTGAAGATCTGTATTTTTATATACTCCCTTACGCTATATGTCAAGCCGCTTAATTGTTATTCGTACCTTAAGGCTTGAATCGGATTCATTTTTGAGGCCCTTAGAGCGGGAGCTACACCAAAAACTACACCAACCAGCACAGAAAAACCAAAAGAGAGCGCTATAGACCACCAGGTGATTGTGGTTTGAAAGAAGATATTAACCAGCAAAGAAAAAGCGATCCCTAAAATTATTCCAATAATTCCTCCCAAAGCAGATAGCGTCACCGCTTCGATTAAAAACTGCAGACGAATGTCTTTTGGCTTTGCGCCAAGCGCTTTTCTAAGCCCAATTTCCCGGGTTCTCTCGGTAACAGAAACTAACATAATGTTCATTATTCCAATCCCTCCAACTATAAGTGAAATTGCGGCTATTCCGCCTAAAGCCGCAGTTAACACTCCTGTGATTTGAGAAATAGTAGATAAAGTTTGTTCCTGGGTTTGTACTGTAAAATCGTCTTCTGTTAATCTTTTTTTAAGCGTCTTTACTGCTTCTGACTGGACGCTTTTGATAAGCTCTGGTGTTTTTGCTGAAATTAAAATGTTTTGGACTCTGTCCTCGCCAAACTGCCTTTGCGCCGCGACAACCGAAATTGCGCCGACGTTGTCTAGATCTATGCCGAAATTGGCTCCCCGCGGTTGAACAACGCCAATAACTTGATATTTTAAATTTCCGACGCTTATATACTCCCCAATCGGGTCTCTCCCTCCAAATAAATTCTTAACAACTGTTGGCCCAATAACAACTACTCTTTTTCCGGAATTCGCTTCAGAAAAAGTGAAAAAACGGCCTTTGTCTATTTTTAATGCAGAAATAATTTTAAAGTACGTTGCCTCAACTCCTGCAATTGTAACGTCTCTGTCTGTTTTATTCTGATATTTTAAAGTTGATGTTCTTTGAATTGAAGCTGAAACTTCGGCGTCTCCCCCAAGAGCAACTCTGAGATTGTTTGCGTCTTGAAAAGTTAATCTATTAGCTTGAGACCCCCCTGGGCCGCGTCCACCTCCAATTCTTCCCGGTATAACATACATAACATTAGCTCCAAAAGAACTTATTTGAGCTGTAATAAAACTTTTAAGACCGGAAACAAGAGCAACAAGTAAAATAACAGAGGTAACCCCAATGACGATTCCGAGAATAGTCAAGGAGGACCTTAGACGGTTCGCGATTATTGATTTAAAAGCCAATTTAAAAGTTTCAAAAATGTTCATCGTCCTACTTTCCCATCTTTTATAGTTATAACCCGGTTGGCATTTTTCGCAATACTGGCTTCATGGGTAATTAAGATAATTGTTTTCCCTTTTTTGTTTAAAGTTTTAAATAAATTAATAATATCTGCCCCTGTTTTTGAGTCTAAATTACCCGTTGGTTCATCAGCAAGTAGAATTTCAGGGTTTGTTATTAGAGCACGTGCCACAGCAACTCTTTGTTGTTGTCCGCCGGACAATTGATTTGGTCGGGATTGAAGTTTGTCGCCTAAACCAACACTTTGTAGAATTTCAACTGCTCGAAGGTCTCTTTCTTCTTTACTAACTCCGGAATATATTAACGGTAACTGTACATTTTCCAAAGCCGAAGTTCGACCTAGCAAATTAAAGTTTTGAAAAATAAAGCCAATTTTTTTGTTTCTCAGGGAGGCTAGAGTCTCTTCTCCTAAACGGGAAACATCTTGTCCGTCGAGAGTATAAGTTCCGCTTGTCGGATTATCTAATAATCCCAATATATTCATTAAAGTTGATTTTCCGCTCCCGGAAGGCCCGACTATCCCAATAAATTCACCTTTTTTAATCTCCAGGTTTATGTCAATAAGCGCATGGAAGGAAAGAGTGTCTGTTTTGAAGATTTTATTTACTTTGTGTAACTTAACGAGAGTTGCCACGGAAGCCCCCTCCCGAGCCTCTTTGAACACCAAAAAGCCGCCCAATGATATTGCCTATTCCACCGCTTGTTCTCGAAGGCGTAATGTTTGCTGGATTTACAACAAAGAGCTCGCCCTCCTTTAGTCCTGACTTTACTTCGATGTCTGTATCCCCAACAAAACCTGTTTCGATTTTTCGCGCAACAATATTCCCGTTTGTTTGAACATAAACTTCGTTTGCTTCGCTATAAACCTCATCTTTACTAACCAGGGCGTCTTGGGAAACAGTTAATATATTTTTCGCTTCTTTAGTAATAATTTCAGCTTGACCCGTAATTCCGGGAACAAACGTCATTTCAGGATTACCTAAATTTACTCTTACAACTATTACGGTTGAACCGCTTGAAGTAGTCTTTGTAACCGGAATAATTTTATCAATTTTTCCGTTAAAAACTCTGTCTCCCGAGGAGTTTAGCGTTACTTTTACTTCTTGGTCTAATTTAACTTTGTCTATATCTGCTTCGTCAATTTCTGCGTCAAAATAAATTGTGCTTTTATCTACAATTTGGATAATTGTGTCAGAAGAAGCAACACTTGCTCCTGTAATTGCCCCAACCTTTGTAACAATTCCGTTAATGGGAGTAGTAAGAGTCGATTCTCTTAAAGCCCTCTCGGCATCGCGTACGTTATCAAACGCATTATCTTTCGCGACTTCCGCCGTTGTTCTGGTTTGTCTCTGAGTTAATGTTTCGTCAGAACTGTGCCCTTTGACGTCATCCAGGATTTTATCCAAAATTGCCTGCTTGTCCCTTAGTGTATTTTTAGCCTGTTGAAGTGAAATTGATAACTCCTGGGTATCAAGTCCTGCAAGAGCTCGATTTTTAGTTACATTATCTCCCTCTTTCACACTTATATATTTTAAAATTCCACTACTTTGAAAATGCAGATTTGCTGTATCTTTTCCTTGAAGCGTACCGGAAGAAGCAACGGTTTGTTTTATATCCTGAACCTTTACAATTCCTGTTTCAACCGCAACTTTTTGCGAGTTTCGTCCAAATAAAAACCAAACACCAAACAAGACGGCAATGACGAGTAGTATTTGATACCGGTGCTTTAGAGATAAGATTTTTTTAAGGGCTTTTTTCACTAAGCTCAGATTATACCACTTTGAGCCTAATTTTGCGCTGTTGTATAATATAAGAAGTTTACTTCGAGTGTTAACGAGAAGCGGGATTAGTTGAACGGCTCAACAGAACCGACTTTATCCCGTTAAGCGGTGGTAGTTCAGTGGTAGAACGTCTCCTTCCCAAGGAGAAGGTCGCCGGTTCAAATCCGGTCCACCGCTCAAAGAGTCTTAACGGGACAAGGTAGAGAAACGGGTTCGACTCCCGTATCCCGCTCTGAGCGTTACGAAGAGAGGATATGATCCGAAGCGATTATCCCGCTCCAAATTTTTAATAATGGCTGAATCTACCGACAAAGACGAACGAATAAACCCTGCGATTACCTATGCTGTAAAAGCCGGGAAAGAGATCACTCCTGAAGATATAGCTGGAATAGAAAATATGGCTGAAGAAGCAGTCACCACATTTAACACGCTTAAACACCAAGGAAAAATACCCAACAGTGTTGATTTTGGACCGACTACACACATCTTCGCATACAAAGCGTTAAAAAACCCAAACAGCGACTTTTGTGCTGCCTTTGCCTACGATAACGGACACGTCGTCGGATATAGAATTATCCCAATTAAAAAAGAGACTAGAGGCATCTCTAGTAGCTATCTTGGAGTAGCCATAACCCACCAACGCCGTGGAATAGCTTCAAAATTAGTTACGGAAACTCATAAAAAGCTAGTTGAAATGGGGATACGCTCCTATGAGACCATTGCCGTTGCAGAAGTTTTAGAACTTTACAAAAAAGCAGGCGTTGAGTTTACAGTCCTTGAACCTCCCGGGTCTTACCACACTGAAGGGTATAAAATTAACGTAACCCTTTAACCCTCGAGTTGTTTTTTAAGTTCTTCGAGAGTGTGTTTTTTGGCTTCTTCTTTCGTCATTCCCCACTCTTTAGCCATTTTATCAAAATCTTCCTCGGTCAAGGACGCTCCGCCTTGAGAAAGCGTACCTTTACCCATATCGTCATCAGGCATTCCGCAACCGCAGTTGTAACACATATAAACACCTCCTTTCAGTCAGTGAATTTCTAATTTCTAATTTTTAATTTCTAAACCTATGGTATATTGTTATGTATTCAATGCAAGAATTCAAGGTGAAATTAACGGACAAACGTCAAGAGGCTTCGGGTACAAAAACTTTTCTCTTCGAAAAGCCGAAGGACTTCGAATATATCGCAGGACAATACGCTTATTTCACCCTTCCTGAGTTAAAATTCCCGGATCCGAGAGGTAAAATCCGCCATTTTACGCTTTCTTCTTCACCTACTGAAGATTATTTAAGTATCACAGTCAGAATGCGTAAAGAAAGCGGTTATAAAATGACGCTTGACTCGCTACCTTTGGGAGCAAAAATTGATTTCCGTGGACCGACTGGAGACTTTGTAGTTGATGAGACAGACACAAGAACTCAGGTTATGATTGCAGGTGGTATTGGCATCACTCCTTACCGCAGTATTATAAAAGACGTTTCCGACCGCGCCCTTCCAAACTCAATCCATCTGATTTATGCTAACTCACGGGTTGAAGAAATTACTTTTAGAGATGAATTAACTCAAATTTCTGAATCCCATCCAAACATCAAAGTTTCCATGACTGTCTCCAATCCCGATGAAAACAAAGAACCCTGGCTCGGCCTCACCGGTCGCATAGATGAAAAGCTCCTCCAATCTCTAACCTCTAGCCTCCAAAATCCAGTTTTCTGGCTTTGTGGTCCACCCGCAATGGTTCAGGCTTTAGAAGAAGTCCTAGAACAACTCAGGATTCCTCAAGAACGAATAAAAATAGAAAAGTTTAGTGGATATTAGCCTCATTTGACGTATTTATCCCTTGACGTCATGTAATATTTATGATTTTCTGAGGCTATGAAAGAATATTTCAGCCTCGGTACTTTCCTCAAAACCTACAAAGATGATGAAGCTTGTTTAGACCACATAAAAGAAATTAAATATCCAGCTGGTGTTTTTTGTGAGAAATGCCAAAAGATAACTAATTTTACCAAAATTAAAGATAGACCTGTTTATCAATGGTCTTGCGGATATCAGATATCTCCTCTAGCCGGAACTATCTTTGCAAAAACTACTACACCCTTACAGTTTTGGTTCTATGCAGTATTTATCATGACCCAAACTCGTTCTGGAGTTTCTGCTAAGCAATTACAAAGAGAGCTTGGTGTAACTTACAAAACATCCTGGAGAATGTTTAAACAAATAAGAATACTCATGGCAAATGCGAATAAAGGTGGGGAACCTTTAGATGGGATTGTTGAAATAGATGAAACATATATAGGAGGAAGGATAAAACGTAAAGGCGTTTGGGCTGGAGGTATAACAATAGGAAATATCAGGTAAGATGTTCGAGTTGTTACTGGGAGAGATAGCGAATGTTAAAGTATTAAAACAAATAAAAACAACTTAGAATTAGCGGGGTTATTTCTTGATGCTAATATCAGCAGGATCAAACATTACTGTAGCCGGGAAAGGCTTTTCTCCTTTATCCATTTTATCCATAAACTTAACTCCTTTGTAACCTAGTTCGTTGAGAACTTTCTCAACCTCTGGCCAAAACTGATCCAATCTTTCTGTGTTTTGGTAGGCAAACACTCTCCTGATTGCTTCAAAGTAATGTTCTGCCAACTCAGCATGGCCATTCCTTTCAAGCCAGCCTGCTAAAGCAAAATTCTGATCTCCTTTTGGAACAGCAACACCATTAAGGATGCTCATTGCATAAGTGCTAGTATCCTCATTTGTGATATCTAAAACTTTAGCCTGTGGATTAATAGTTACTTCCAGTTGAGTTTGACCTATCCCGCTTTCTTCCGGTAATAACTCTGGCGTTTCTTTTAAAAATACTCCTCTAATTGGTCCTTCAACCCCATTATTTCCTCCTGCAGTTTTTTCTCTTGCAAAGCCACCTTGTATTATAGCTTCGACATTTTCTGGGGCTGTTTGATGATAATAAGTTCGTGTTACTTCTTGCTCTGGTGCAGTTAATACAACACCCATTTCTTGGAGACCAACGTCAGCCATGCTTTATTTATACCATAAATTTTAATCACTCTTTTTATCAAATGGTTCTTGTTTAGTACCTTCTTCTATTAGTTTGTTAAATACTTTCTTATTTGCTGTTTCTTTTTCTATTGTTTCGTGTAGTTTTTTGTCTTGTGGGTTTTTATTGTGACGTTTTTTTATTTCTTTTAATGTTAATGGTTTAAATCCTTTCATAGTTTATTTACCAAATTTTAGAATCTGATTTTTCTTGAGTATTAAGTATGACGAGCCGTTTTTAGAAAGAGCTCGACTGATGAAATTCTCAAATCCGACATAGACAATTTTCTTGCCTTCATCTTTAGCAGTCTGGATTGCTGGGAGAAGATCGGTGTCTGAAGAAATAAGATAACAGATGTCATATTCATTTTTAATAGCACCTCTGACAATATCTACTGCAATTTGTACATCAACGCCTTTCTCATGAAATTTTCCATCTGACATTAATAAATACCCCAATTTGATTTCGATATCCTGATTTCTTAAATGGGTGAATAGTTTTTGTTGCCCAGCATACAAAGTTTCAGACTTTTTATTCCCATCAAATTGCCTAATTTCACCGGTATAATATACTACTTTGTTTGGTTTGGCCTTGGTAATTGATTTGACTAAGCCAATATAATCAAAGGTTGTAAGGTGGAGATTCCGATCAATCCTCTTTACCTTATTGTAGAAATTGCTTCCATCGAATTGAACGAGGATTTTCTTACTCACGCTTTTATCTTAGGTTATCTGATAGTCTAAAGCAAAAAAAACCCCTAGCTCGAGTTGAACTAGGGGGAATTAGGGTTTAATAATACCAAAGATTATTCTAAAATGCAAGTACATGACGTGTGGTATAAGTGCCTCATTTGGTATAATAATAACGCGCCGTCCCGCTCAGCGGGACAATAGGCACGCAAAGAGTGCCGATGTAGCTCAGTTGGTAGAGCAGTCCCTTCGTAAGGGAAAGATCGGTGGTTCAAGTCCACTCATCGGCTCAAAACATGATATCTCGACACGCAAGAATACAAGACAAAAAAGCCACCCGCAGTGGAGTACTTTTGCTTTTTCTCTCGCTTCTTTTACTCGGAGGATTGCTAGTTTTCGGTATTCCCGCTCTGGCTAAATTCGCAGGACTCGTGGTAAACCTCCAGGGGAGCCAACCTATTGAAAGCGAGGATAAAAACACCCCTGCTCCGCCGGTTTTTTACACCACAGTTCCGAGTAGCGTAAAAGAAGAAATACTCAAACTTGAAGGCATGGCAGAAGGAGGATCTACTGTATTTGTTTATCTAAACGATGAGAAAGTTAAAGAGTTTGTGGTACCTAATAGCGGTAATTTTGACGTTAAACTAACACTGGCCGAGGGCGAAAATCTTATCTGGGCCGTAACCCGAGATCTAGCCGAAAATAAGAGCGGGGAGTCAGGAAGAATTAAGGTTTCTTATGACAGTCAGGCTCCAATCCTTGAAATTACAGAGCCGGCAGACGCTACCGCTTTTTCAGGTAGCGAAAAATCAATCACAGTCCGCGGAATAACAGAAAAAGGTGCCAGGGTTACAGTCAATGACCGCCTGGCTATTGTTTCTCCAGAAGGCGCGTTTTCGCAAAAGGTAACTCTTACAGAGGGCGAGAATATAATTTTAGTTACTGTAGTCGACGAAGGAGAGAATGAAACAGAAAAAACGCTGAAGGTGATATACCAGCCTTAATCTTGGGAGGCTAGTAAAATCAATAACCACCCTAAAACCCAGGGATAAAACAGAGAGTTGTCAAAAAACGAATGTACCCCAACTGCCCCTACGCTTGCTAAAAGCGCTATTCCAGTATGGGTTTTTCTTTTTAGCCAAGCGTCTTGGGTAATTTTTAGCGCAAGCTGTAAAAAGACCAGAAATCCTGCAATACCGGTAGTCGCCAAGACCAAAAGCAAACTGGAGTCTGCTCCGCTTGCTCCGTGCGATTGTTGATCATTCTGCGTGTATCGATAAAGGTTGTATCCAACCCCAAAGACAGGGTTTTCACCTATTACCTCAAGTGCTCTTTTATAATTATTAACTCTATAGGTAATCGTAGAAGTACGGACAAGATTAACACTCTCTCCCTCAGACTTTGGTAAAAGAGGGATAAGGACAGCTAGAGCCAAGACCACTCCTGTGAACCACAAGAGTTTGCGTCGCACAATATAAAAGACAAGAGAGGCTGTAAAATACGCTAAATAACTCGCCCGTGAGTAAGTCAAGGCAAGAGCTACTAACCCGAAAGGGAAAAGTGGAAATTTTCCCTCTACTCTCCCCCATATCCGTGAAAAAAGTATGACCGTGAAAAGAACAATTAAAATGCCGGCAAATCCTGTATCTAAAAATGTTCCTGCTAAACGAAAAGTGTGCGGATCCCAACCAAATTCAGATAAGAAACCCAGATCAGGGAAAAATACGTACTGGACAAACCCAAATAAAACTACAAAAAATCCTACAGTCAGAAGAAGCCCTGGTACTTTTACCTGCCAGGAGCCATCGCGGAATAAATTCCATAGCGCGAGGTAAAAAAGGAAATAGGAGGAAAGACGTATAAAATAAAGGCTTCCTGATAAAAATTGTAATAAACTTACCGACGGAAAATTTATTACTAAAGAAAAAAGAGCAACTACTAAAAACATCACAAATTCCCGTGCGTAGGGAGGTGTTTTTAATTTTTTTCTCCACCATCCGTAAATCCCAGTTAGCGCAATTATTCCGACGACTGCGTCTGCCAAATGCAATCTTACTTCAGGATTAAATTCAATTCTTCCAACCTGCCCAAAAGGAAAAAGAACGAGGTAAATGAAAAATAGTATTTTTAGAAAGGAGAACATGTATTTAACTTATTACTTATTATTTATACTTTTCTCTGTATCAGCCACAACTTGCTCCAGGCGAGATAGGAATGAAAACTCATAAGAAGAGCGACCACAAATCCTGAGGTACCGTCTAAAAAGCCAAACTTTAATACCCAATTTTGGATAAACTTTAATTTCGGCCACATCATAACTTTCAGAATGTTCGCACTTTTGCCTTCTTTGGCTAATTCTTGAGCGTGCAGGGTCGAATAGCGGTCAATATCGGAGATAAATTCACTTATTGTTTGATGCGGATAATGCATCAGTGGATTTTTTAACTCATCCGTCTCTCCGTGTCTCATTTTCCACTCCTCATGCACCGCCCTTTGCCATTTTCCCGAAGTTTTTTTTGCTAACCTTAAGAGCTTAATATTTCCCGACTCCCCATACTTCAATTCTCTCCCCCACATTACATCTTGACGCTTAATCAGATACCCAGTTATCAGATTGTCGGATTTTCGGGTAACCAGAGTTATTTCCTCAGACAAAGCAGGCGTGACAATCTCGTCAGCATCTATAAACAGCACCCAATCCCCGCTTGCCTTAGCAAGCCCAAAGTTTCTTTGAGCCGCAAAGTTATTTTCTAACGAGCGCTTCCAAACAACTGCACCGTGTTTTTTGGCAATCTCGACCGTTAAATCTCGCGAATTATCGTCTATTACAACAACTTCATCGCACCACATGAGGGATTGGAGGCATTGTGCAATATTTTTCTCTTCGTTTTTAGTTAATACTACGGCTGAAATCATTTTGAGTGGACCCGAGAGGATTCGAACCTCTGACCTTTCGAATGTGAATCGAACGCTCTACCGCTGAGCCACGGATCCAAGCTTGTATATTTTAGCATTATTTTGCGATAATGGAACCAATGTCCGAAACAGAGCCAAAATCAGGAAAGCTCTCCAGCTTCCTTCTTGATATTCTCCAAACCATCGTCTTAGCTTTGGCAATTTTTATGATTGCCTATTTATTCTTGTTCCAGCCGCACCAGGTTAAAGGCCGTTCTATGGATCCTAATTTTTCCGACGGTGAGTATTTATTAACCGATAAACTTACCTACCGTTTTGGAGAGCCCAAACGGGGAGATGTGGTTGTTTTTGAAGCCCCTGTAAACCGCCGTGAAGATTACATCAAAAGAATTATTGCCCTCCCTGGAGAAAACGTCATGGTCAAAGACGGAAAAGTTTTGATTAACGGACGCCCTTTGGACGAAGAATATATTCCTGAAACTTTCCGTACCAATCCCGGAGTATATTTAACCGATGGCTCAACTATCACTCTCCGTCCTGATGAATATATTGTTATGGGAGACAACAGAGACCATTCCTCAGATTCGCGCAGTTGGGGACCAGTGAAAAAAAGTGATTTCGTGGGGCGTGCCTGGGTAATCTATTGGCCGCCAAATCTATGGGGTTTAGTCAAAGGGGAAAACTACAAACCTCTAAATTAATTAGGCTGACGCGTGAAGAATACCCTGCCTGATTAATTGCAGTCTTTCGTCAGTTTCGTCTACTTTACCTTTTAGGATAATTAATACTCTCGTTTCTCTTTGCGAACGGATAACTTTAACTTGTGTCTTTTTCTGCGGATCCGGAGCCATTGAGGATAAAGCCTGGGTTAACTCTTCGGTCATACGGTCAATTTCTTCATTAATAATAATGGGGTGGTTTATGGGAACATCTGGTTTTTCTTTCTGACCAGAAGCGCTTTTCATCCGGCGCGCCAAATCTTCTGCCCGGCGTACCGAGCCCGACTCGCGCAAAATGATTTTATATGCCTCGATCATTAATTGCTGGTCATCTATGGCGGATAATGCCCTTGCGTGTCCTTCGGTAATCAAGCCTGACAAAAGTCCGTCTTTTAGGGCGTCCGGTAAGCGTAATAATCTTAGGGTGTTGGAAACATAAGAAGTACTTTTACCTACCCTCTGGGAAATATCGGCATTGGTAAGGGCAAATTCCTCGATTAAGCGAATGAAACCCATGGCGCGGTCAAGCGCGTTAAGGTCAACACGCTGAACATTCTCAACCAAAGCAAGTTCTAACATTCCACGGGGAGTAGTTTCTTTAATAATAGCCGGGACTGTGACTAGTCCTGCGTGACGGGAAGCCCTCCACCTACGCTCGCCGGCAATAATTTGATAACCTGCGGGTGTTTTTGCAACTACTAAAGGCTCGAGAATGCCGTGTTCTTTAATAGAATCGATCAGATCAACTAAAGATTCAGGGGTAATGACGCCGCGGGGCTGAAGAGGGTTTGCTTGTAACTCGTCTATTGGTATTTGGATGATTTGCGGATCAGTCATAATAATTAGACTTGAATACTGACGTACGACTTACCTTCTTTTTTACTAAAACCTACCTTACCGCTTTTTAAAGCAAACAGGGTGTGGTCGCGCCCAACTTTAACATTAGGTCCTGCAGAAAACACCGTACCCCTTTGACGGACAAGAATTTCACCCGGAACAACCTTTTGACCCCCGGAAATCTTAACGCCCAAGCGCTTTCCATCTGGTCTTTTATGTTGTCTGACTGAACCGCCTTGTTTTTTGTGTGCCATCTCGTTGTTTAAACCCTCGATATAAACTTACATTATTATTTCACGACTGTCAAGACATTAGTAAGATATATACACATATAGTTTGATATATTCCAGGAAGCTTTTTAAGAGACTATGAACCTGTTTGAAACAGGTTCTCTCAACTCACCTTACACAAGTTAGCGAAGCTAACGCGCGAGTTATGAAACGAGTTTTATTTTGGTTATCTTAATTTTAGTTTGAGAAGCGCGGAAGCCGCGGACTTTTCGGTAACGTGATTTTGCTTTGTATTTCAAAACTCTGATTTTCTCGCCTTTTAAGTTTTCTAAGACTTCAGCTTCAACTTTTGCTCCCGAGACCTCAGGGGAACCAACTTCTGCTTTATCGCCATCAACAACCAAAAGAACTTTGTCAAAAACGGTTTTTCCGTCTGCCTCGAGGCGGTCTACAATCAGCTCTTGTCCTTCTTCAATTTTATACTGCTTACCTGCAATATCAACAACAGCGTATTTCATGAGTGTTATTATATCTTATCTCGTGCCTGTGCGCAAACCACGGGTGAATGATGTGGCTATCCCCAAAGTTATAGCCATAGCCAAAAGAGAAGATCCTCCCGAGGAAACAAACGGCAAAGGAATGCCTGTGATTGGCAAAATGCCCAAATTCATGCCGATATTGACCGCCGCTTGAACGAAAACCATCAAAAAAACACCGCCTAAAAATGCACGCGAAAAGACGTCATCCGAATTAATAAAAATCGCGCACAAGCGGGCGAATAGCGCAATGAATAAAATTACTACTAACCCGGCACCCAAAAAGCCTAACTCCTCACCAATTGAAGAAAAGATAAAATCCGTATGGCGCTCGGGAAGAAACAAGAGTTGCGATTGTGTCCCCTGCCCTAACCCGCGTCCTAAAAATCCGCCGGAACCGATAGCAATAATCGCTTGAATTGAATTATATCCTGCACCCAAAGGGTCGGCTGAAGGCTGGATAAAGGTCATAATTCTTTCTTTTTGATAGTCTTCTAAAAAACGCCAAACAAGTGGCAAACCAAGAGCGAAGGTGAACAAAGAACCAAAAATTATTTTCCAAGATATTCCACCGAAAAACACGGCACCTAAAATTCCTGCTAAAACAACCAGCGAAGAACCCAAATCAGGTTGAACGAAAACAAGTATAAACGGTAGAAAACCTGCTACAGCCGCGAGTAGAAATATTTTTCTGGATTCCAAGGAGGTGGATAATATCCAGGCAATAAACAAAACAACAAACGGTTTAATGATTTCAGACGTTTGTAGGGTAAAGTTTCCAATTTCTATCCAGCGCACTGCTCCGCGGGTAAAAGTCCCGAGGATTAAGGTTAATAAAAGTAAGACTAAAGACAATACATAAAACAAAGGCGCAAGTGTTTTGTAAACTGTAAAATCAATTTTTGCGAAAATTAGGTATGAGATCAGAGCCAATGCTATAAAAAAGTATTGCGAGGGGTATGAGGCAGGAGAAACACTAGATAAAATTAAACTGCCGATACTGGCAAGTAATACGGCAGGGAGAAAAAGTTTCCAATCAAGCGAGCTCAACATGTAATTCTTCGCCTTTTTTAATTGTTTGAATTAAAGTCCTCTTTTTCAATAGTTCTAATAGTTCTGGCTTCTCTGGCAACCATGGGGAGGTAACATTAATTTCTGCGTCCAAAGGCGTTCCCATTTTCTTTCTCTCCTCTTGGATTTGACGTGCCAAATCCCTAACTTTCCCTTCTTCCTCAAGCTCCGGAGTTAAAGTTGTATCAAGTTCAACTGTTATCTCGGCGCCTTCGGCGACTAACCAGTTTATTTCTTTAACATTCAATTCATCTTTAATCAATTGAAGCAGATCATTTGATAACTTATTACTTGTTACTTGTATCTTGATACTTCCCAACGGTTGTCTCACCGGAATATTTACTTCTTTCCTTTCTGCATGTCCCAGGCTTACGACTTCCCTAACTATAGACATTTGTTTTACCAACTCATGATCTAGCAAACTTTTATCACCGCGCGGATATTCCTGTAAATGTACCGATTCTTCACCAGTTAAATTGCGGAAAATTTCTTCAGAGATAAAAGGAGTGATTGGTGCCATGATTTTCGTCAAAGTAACTAAAACTCCATACATCACTGATAAAAATACTTTTTCGTCTTCTTTATCAGCTCCTGCTCCTACCCTTCCCCGACATCTACGTATATACCAAGTCGACAAGTCGGTAACAATAAATTCTTCTATAGCCGTCGAGGCCGTCGCTGAATCAAAATTATCCAAACTTTCATTAACTTTTAAAACTACTTCTGTCAATCTTGCCAATACCCAACGATCCAAAACAGTGAACTTCTCACGAACATTCTCCGACGTTTCATTACAATCCCAACCGGCTGTATTTGCATAATCAATAAAAAATTTATATGAATTCCAAAGGATTAAATAAAATCTGCGGCGCGTTTCTTCCGCCAGTTTGTACCCAAACAGCATGTTTGTCGCTGGATCTTGTTTGGCATACATCCAGCGCGTAACATCGACTCCCATTTTATCTGCACCTGTATTAAACTCTATAGAATTCCCCCAGGATTTGTGCATTGCCCGTCCGTCTTCTGCGAGTAGCGTAGCGAATCCTAAGACTGTTTTAAATGGTTCTTCTCCTGTCAAAACAGTACTCATCGCGATCATTGAGTAAAACCAGTTTTTAAACTGTCCGGGGAAACTTTCGGTGATAAAATCTGCAGGAAACCATTCTTTCCCCATTGTTGAGAAAGGTACAATTCCGGCGTCTAACCAGGGGTTTCCGACATCCGGAATACGGGACATTTCCCCTCCGCACTCGCATTTTAGTTTTATTTCATCAATATATGGCTTGTGCGGCGTGTTTCCTGCAAACCGGTCCCAACCCTTCTCTGATTTTTGTTTTAATTCTTCCCTGCTACCCATTACTTCAAACTTATCGCACTTATCACAAACCCAAATAGGCAAGGCTAACCCCCAATAACGTTTTTTGGAAATAAGCCAGTCGTGCATATTGTCCAGCCAGTCCAATTCCCGTTTTAAGCCAAACTCCGGAATCCAGTTTATTTTCTGAGCCACACTCTTCATCGGCTCGCGCAATGAATCCATGGCAATATACCATTCATCAACCACACGCCAAACGAGTTCTGTGTGACATCGCCAGCAAGCAGGATATCTGTGGGTAATTTTTTCTTGATAAAATAATGTTTCTTTGTCTTTTAGAAAATCAATTATTAATTCCGGATGGTCTTTAGCGTTTTTACCAGTAAAGTCTTCCATTCCGTCAAGATAATTTGCTTCTTCGTCAATAACCTCAATAACTGGAAGATTATGTTTTTTGCCTAATTGAAAATCCTCTGTACCTGCGCCGGTTGCAACATGAACAAGGCCAGTTCCTTCTTCATCAGAAATTGGCAAAATAAGGTTATCTGTTGCAACAACCTGATGAGCGGCTCCACTCATAGCACCTTTCACTCTTGGTAAATAATCAAATGGTGAGGAATATTTTATACCGACAAGGCTTGAACCTTTTATAACTTTTTTAGTCTTAAGCCTCATTCGGTCTGAGGCCGGTTTTGAAAGATAATAGCCTCTACCGTTATCCTCGACTAACACATAATCTTTTTCCGGGTCAACAGCAACAGCAACGTTTGCTGGAAGTGTCCAGGGAGTTGTTGTCCAAACCAGCAAATATTCGCTTGCCCCTAACGAAGCCTTTGGCGAAGTGGGGTCGCTAACCAGGGGGTATTCAACATATACCGAGTCGTGGGTAACTTCTTTATAATCTTCTGTCAGCATTTCGTGTTGAGAAATAGCGGTTCCGCAACGCGGACACCAAGGAACCGAATCGTGCCCTTTATAAATTAACCCTCTTTCGTGGCATTTTTTAAGGAAGTGCCAAATCATGTAGTTGTTTTCCTCACTCATTGTGTAGTAAGAATTTTCCCAATCCATGAAGTAGCCTAGGCGTTTTGATTGCTCGGTTTGCATTGCAGAATATTTCACAACCCTGTCTTTACAAAGCTGCACAAATTTAGCAATAGAAGCTTTTGGATCCCCCGGAACTAAATTTTCAATATCTTTTTTACTCTTTAGACCTAATTCTTTTTCAACTTCCACTTCCACCCAAAGTCCCTGACAATCAAATCCGTTTTGGAAACGTTGGCAGTACCCTTGCATGTTTTTATACCTCTGCCAAAGGTCTTTGTAGGTTCTTCCCCAGGCGTGGTGTACTCCCATCGGGCCATTGGCTGTAATTGGCCCGTCTAAAAAAGAAAACTGTTTGCTTGAAGAGTTGTTTTTAGTAAGATATTTTTGGACAACACCGTTTTCGTTCCAATATTCTAAGAGCTCTTTTTCAAGAGCGACAAAATCCTGCTTCGGGTCAACCGACTTAAACTTTGCCATGAACTGATTATACAGATTTTGATTAATTTCCGTCCACAAAATCTTTTACAGCTATTTGAGGCACATTACCAGAACTAAACCTGAACTTGCCAAAAGGCTGGTTTAATTTGGAAACAGCTAAATCGCGGGCGTTCCAACTGTTTGCTAGATCAAAGGCATCCTCTATGATATCCTCTAAACCACTGGTAAAAATCGGTAGCCTCTCCATTCCCACCCATTCAAGTTTTACACCAGCCTGACGCGTAGGAATCTCAACTAATCCATTTATAGTTGCCCATATTTCCAAATGACTTTCCAATATTCGCACTTTAATAGAACGCATAAGGCGCTGACTTCCGTCAAATTCTATCCAGCCAAAACTAACTACCTTAACCCCATCGTCGTAGGTTTCCAGTGAAGGATAAATATCCCTTGCCTCTTCTCTTCCTTCCTTAAACCGGTTAAAAGCAGCCGTGATTACCTTATCTGTTTCTTCGATTGGTCTACTTACTCTTCTTTCTGTGTCAGACATATGAAAAAACCAGCTCTTGGCTGGTTCATAGTTGAATTGTACACCTTGAAGCTAATTAGCGTCAAGGAAGGATGAATAGATCCTGATTGGTATCACTCACCCCCACCAACTTTCCCTCTCCTCTTATCACTGCTTCAAACGGCAAACAGGCAAAACACCCGCTTTTTGGACAATTCATTAAATTAAGCTGTCTGGCAAGTTTTACCCGCTTTGCGGCTTCCATGATTCTCTCTGTTGCCTCTCTTTCTTCCGGTAACGCAACAAGCGACGGTTCATTGTCTTTATCTAAATACCAATAACTCGCCTGTGACACGTTAAACTTTTGGCAATTCTTTGCCAAGAGAAAGTAAATTAAAAGCTGTAAAGAATTTTCATCTTCTTCGTTCTTCCCGGTCTTAAAATCAACAATATGCACTGAATCATCTTTTTCTCTGTATTCCAGCCAGTCAATTTTGCCGCAAAGAATAATATTGTCAGCTTCAGAAAAAAGATAATAAGGAAGGTCAAAATTAGAAAGTCTATCTTTTTCTGTTCTTGGTTTTATTTTTACAGCTTTATTTAAGAGAATGCCCGGGTTTTCCGCAACTCTCGAAAGCATTTCCACCCCTCTTTGTTTATATCTATCTTCTTCTGCGCTGTCTTTAAATCCTCCTTTGATACCAGAAACTTTTTCCCAGGATTTTTCAAACTTTTCCAAAAGTGATACTTTAAACCTTTCTGCTTGAGGCAGAGCCGACAATCCCTCTATTACTTCGTGCACTACCTGTCCCAAGGCAAGTGGAGGGGTAACAATATTCATTTTACGGTTTGTCTGTTTGCTTTTGTATACGTTACGCAGGTAATAACAACGCGGACATTTCAAAAAATCTGAGATTGAAGAATGCGATACCCAGACCGAGGGTTGAAATTGTGCAGCCATAAAGGAATTATACCAGCTTACTCGTAAAATCAATCAAAACCAGGATTTTTAACTTCTACTGTCAATTTGCTACAATTCGTTCATGGTTCGGGAAACACACTATCGAGTACCGAGATATTTGACTACTTTGGAAGAGTTGTACAGCGCGGCTCTTGCCAACCTCGGACCAATGGACACAAAGTCTCTTGAAGAATTCCAAAAAGAGGCCGCTATAGTTGCAGATCTGGCTGGAATCTCTCGTTTCAGACTAGCTCTTGATTTAAGCTTTAAAGAGCCAGATTCTTTAGGTATCACCGAACAACCCCAAACAGTCACAGACTTTGAATGGAATCAACATCTTGAGGAAGTTGGAAGAAGAACCACGCATATGCCAAACGTCTTTGTCGTTGACACAACCAAATACACCCTACTTTTTTAACCCACGATAATCCACACCTATCCTAGCACTCTTTTCGCTATAGCGAAAAGAGTGCTGAGCACAAATTGTTTGGTTGAATAGTAGAAATTTATTTAAGTCCGAAATATTCTTTGTAGAGGTCTTCATTTTCAAGGTTGCCCATTGTTAGGTAAGTAACGTCCTCGTCGATATTGTAAATTTCTCTCAAAAATTCCATAATATCCGAGCATGGATACGGGTATAGATAGACGCTCTTCTGTAGTTTAAATAACCCAAGGTGTTTTAACGTGTTTCTTAAAGAGTCACTTGCGTTCTTTTTCTCTTTTGGGATATCGTAAACGATAATTCTCCATTTCCTGTCCCATTTATCAGGTTTCGGTATCTCGATATCTTCCAAATTATATTTTAGTAGTTTAGTTCTTCCTTTCTTTGTAATTTTGACCGCGAGTTTATCTCCATCTTGATAAATCCTAATCACCTTTTGATTAGCTAGTTTCTTCAGTTTTTGACGCAATCTTGACTCATCGAACTCTTTCCACTCTTCCTCAAAGAGAAAGCTTTCCCAATCGATTCGTTTATTGCCTAAAATCTTTGGCAGTCCCGGAAGAAGTAGGCTGCCTCCAATAAATGCACCTACAACAGCGATTTTAAGTAATTGTTTTGTTGTTGGGTACTTTTTCTCCATCAATATATATTATAACCTCTACTTTTTGATTTCAACACACTTTTCGCGATAGCGAAATGTGTGTTAATTTAAAATATCGGGTATCAAATACTGACGTATTGATGTAATACCAGAATTGATATAATTTAATTGATATAATGCAAAGATGCTAAAAATTGAAAAGAAATGCTGGCCGGAGTATTTTCAAGCTATTCTTGACGGTAAAAAAACATACGAATTGCGTTTGAATGACTTTGAGGTTGAAACAGGAGATATACTGGTTTTGCGCGAATGGAATCCGGTAACAAAAAAATACACTGGAAGAACACAGGAAAAAGTAGTAACCTACGTTGGCAAATTTAAGATTGACAAACTATTTTGGCCGAAAGAAGAAATCGAAAAACACGGCCTGCAAGTCATTTCTCTAAAATAATCAAACAAGGGGTCTTACTTCAAGAGAAATCAACGGATGTGCCTTTCACCAATCCAGAGAACTGCTTTATCGAGAAGACTTTTGACTTGTAGAGCCCTAGCGTGGTTTTGATATGTTATTAATTCCGCACCCTCTCCCGTCATGAAGTAATTATACTCTTACCTGCCTTGTCTTAAAAAGGCTGGGATCTCGAACTTTTCGCCCCATTCGTCTTTACCGTTTTCGGTTTTTTCTTCTTCTTCATTTCCAATCTGCTGACTCACTTGCTGAGTTTGTACAGGCAGTGGAGAAGTGTCTGTTACTTCTCCAACTAAACCTTGGGGATGCTGTTCTTCTCTCTTGCGGGGAGGAGTAACCATTCGCCCCAAGCGCGAGCGCATCTCGTCAAAGCCCGTTGCCACAACAGTTATCCTTAATTGATCTGATAAACGCGGATTAACTGTTGCTCCAAAAATAATATTGGCATCGGCGTCTGCTGTTTCTGAAATAATGCGTGCTGCCTCGTCAACCTCTGCCATGGTCATGTCCTCACCCCCGGCGATGTTGAAAAGCACACCCTTGGCGCCCTCTATAGAAAGCTCTAACAAAGGAGAGGAGATAGCGGCTCTAGCCGCCATTTGGGCACGGTTTTCACCAACCCCTGTACCTATTCCCAAGAGTGCGCTACCGGCATCTTTCATAATCGTCCTCACGTCGGCAAAGTCTACATTGATTAATCCCGGTGTGGTTATAATTTCAGAGATTCCCTCAACGCCTTGGGAAAGAACTGCGTCAACTACCTTAAAGGCGTCGACTAAAGTCATCTTGCGGTCGATTACGTCCATTAGACGCTGGTTTGGGATCACAATTAAGGCGTCTACTTTGTCTTGCAGATTTTCTATCGCTTCTTCCGCAACCATCATCCGGCGCGCGCCTTCAAAAGCAAACGGCTTGGTCACAATAGCAACGGTAAGAGCTCCAACTTCGCGTGCAACTTCGGCAACAATTGGAGTTGCCCCGGATCCTGTTCCCCCACCCATTCCAGCAGTTAAAAACACCATATCTGAATCAATTAAAAGTTCTTTAATGCGCTCACGCGATTCTTCTGCTGCTTGTTTGCCGATTTCTGCACTTCCTCCGACACCTAGCCCACGGGTTAGTTTTTCACCGATTTGCATTTTGGTATCCGAGAGGTTGTCGAGAAGTACTTGTGCGTCAGTATTGAGCGCGATAAACTCTACCGCATCAATTTTGCGCTCCTGAATCATGTGATTGGCGGCATTTCCGCCGCCGCCGCCAACGGCAACAACTTTGATTTTTGCTAAGCGTGATGTATCAGGTTTTACAAGTGCCATATGGTTAGGAGGTAGGTTTTAGGAATTAGGGTTTAGTATTAAACTATACCCTAAAGACCCTGTTCGCTAAAAAACTGGGGCAGTACAGCGTTTTGCCAATTGTAACATCGACAAGAGAAAATGCAAGACCTATTGAACAGGGCAAGAGGGTTACGGCAGCAATTTCTTAAAGATTTCGCCTACTTTGTCAATTAACCCGCGTCCTGGAATGTCGGAAAATTTAGGAATAAAACCGCCAGGCGACCAACCAGATTCTTCTCTCTTTTGTTCTTTTGCCCCATATAGTAAAAGACCAACAGCTCCGGCATACACCGGGCTTTCTATCTCGTCTGTCAACCCCGTGACGCCAACCGGCTTACCAACCCGCGCAGGGAGCGACAACACACGGCGCGCCGATTCCAAAGTTCCGGCACAAAGCGCTCCGCCACCGGTAATAACAATTCCCGAAGGAACTCTCCCTATAATGTTTTTATTCGAGAGCTCCATAGCCACCATGGCAAAAATCTCGTTCATGCGCGGCTTAATAATTCCATCAGCCAGTGTCTTTTTGGAGACTTTCTTTTCTTCCTCTTCAATTCCCAATATTCCTAAGTTGATTGTATCTGCCTCTTCTCCTTCCGTCTTTTTCATTCTTCCGTCGTCGGAGAGTGAAGTTTTAATTTTTTCGGCAGAGTCTAAAGAAACACGAAGACCCGCGGCAATGTCGTTGGTTACATTACGTCCGCCGATAGGCAAAACAGAAGAAAAAGCAATCGCTCCTTCGATATAAGCGGTTATTGAAGTCGTCCCTCCCCCAATATCCACCAAAACAACACCCAATTCCTTGTCGGTTTCGGAAAGTACAGAAAAGCTTGAGGCCAATCCCGAAAAGACCAAGGCTTCTGGAGTAATACCGACTTCTGAAACACATTTAAATATGTTTTTGGCGGCAGATGTTGAACCGGTAATCAAATGAGTTTCTACCTCTAGTCTTACTCCGCTCATTCCTTCAGGGTCTTTAACCAGCGTTTCTCCGTCAACTTTGTATTCGCGGGGTAATACATGCAAGATTTCGCGCGCCTCGGGCAGTGAGATAGCGCGTGCGGCCTCAATCACCCGTTCAACGTCGTGGGCTGTGATTTCTCCGGATGGGTCGGCAACTGCAACGACTCCGTGCGAGTTGCGCGATTCGATATGCGCCCCACCTATCGAAACAAATGCACGGTCCAGCGAGTAGCCAGCCATGCGCTCTGCCGACTCAACAGAAGATACGACCGACTCTGCCGCTTCTTCGATATCGACAATTTGACCTTTTCTTACGCCGCGCGAAGGAATTGAGGAAACCCCAACCACCGAAAGCTTACCTTCTTCTTCATTGTATTGGGCAATGAGGGTAGCAACTTTTGAAGAACCGATGTCAATTCCCGCTAGAACTTTAGACTTCGCCATATTTTAATATTGGTTTACTATACCGCAAATCTATCAGTTTGGGCAATTTGCCTTCAATTCTACTTCGCGTCAAGATTAATTGTAAAGCACCAACAAGGGCTTGAGGGTCACGAGATAGCGGAAAATAGACAGTTATAGCGTCTCCGGTTTGCACAACAAGCTTTTTATCTTCCACTTTTGCCTGTCTAATATTATCTGCTTTGAAAACTAAGTGAAATATTTTAGCCGCTTGTAAGTTTTCTTCATTTAGCCTTTGCCCAACTTCGAGCTTTCCGTCTATTATAGTCAAAATAGGTAAAAAGGATTCAGCTACTCTGTCTATTACTTCCCCATCAATGTCCACCAAATACAAGTCTTGTCTTTCGGATAATTTTATAACAACTATCGCCTTCCGTTTTTCAATAGAGACGGAAAGAGTGCCAGGGAAGACCTTTTCCACATAAACTGTCCGGTTTAAAAATGTCTTTTTTAAACTTTCAGCCAGGGTTTGGGTGTTATAGAAAAAGAAATTTTCTCCCAGGGGTGCCGTGAATTGTTCTTCGTCCAGTTTACTACACGGACCGTATTGAGTCTTACAATGGATGTTTTTAATCGCAAAAAGTGAGCTTTGTAAAAAAACAACAAAGAGAAAGCAAAGGATTAAAAAACCCAAAACCCAGACGATCTTGCTCTTTAGAAAATTTTGGGCAAAATCCGCCAGTTTAATTCCGATTCCTGCTTTTCTTACAAAACGCATTTATATTGACTTTTCAATTAAAGAAACAAGCTTGAAAGACGCGTCTTGAGGAATAAGAGCTGAAGCGCGCGGTGCATTCGTGCGATAATTGTCAATTTGTCCATAAACCTTGTTTATCATTTCCAAAAGAGATGTTCCCGACAACCGAGCCTGGGGAAGAATTTGAGCCATACCCACCTCTTCTAAAAGCTCGGCATTTTTAGTTTGTTCATCAGACCCTGCAAACGGTAGGGGGATAAAAATTGCCGGGATTTGACAAATCGCAATCTCGGAAACAGTGTTCGCGCCAGAACGGGCTATTACCAGGTCTGCTTCTTCAAGTCTCTGTTCCACCTCTGTTGGCGCAATTACGTCTTGGGTTCGATAATTGCCGTTTTTTATCTTCTGACTGATTTTGCTGGCGGTTTCCAGATCAAGACTCCCGGTTTGATGGTAAACCACAAAATTTTGTGCGAGCTCTTCTGCTATTTCAAAAACCGCCTTATTTATAGCTTGCGATCCTCTACTTCCACCGGTGATATAGATAACAGGAATCTTGTTTTTCTTACGCTCAGACCTCTTTTTAGGTATCTTGAAGATACTCTCGCGCACTAAATTACCGGTTAGGACCGTTTTTTCTTTAGGAAAATCTTTACGGCTATTCTCGAACGAGATTGCCACAAAACGGGCAATTTTTGCAACAAGCCTGTTGGCAAGGCCGGAAGCCGCAGTTTGTTCGTGAACAATAGTTGGTATCCCCAATAGCCAAGCAGTAAAACACACTGGAAAGGAAATGTAACCCCCAAAAGACAAAACCGCGCGCGGTTTGACTTTGACAAGTATTAAAAAGCTTTGTATAAATCCTACCGGAAGCTTCCAAAGATTAAGAATAAACAAAAACAGGTTGCCGCGTGAAAATTTAGTGGTAGTAATCGAGTAATAAGGCACTTCTATTCCAGGCAATATTCTTGCCTCTAAAGTTTTTATCTTTGTTCCCAATACCGCATTTTCTTCTCCCACCCAAAAAGGCAAAAAACCTTTTTTTTGCAAAACGGGAATAAGCGCTAAGCCTGGAGTAAAATGTCCGCCGGTAATGATAATCTTTTTCATCCATACCTCCTTTGGCTCGAAATATTTAATAAAATCCCCATTGCCGCCAAGTTAAAAATTAAAGCAGAGCCGCCATAGGAAAGAAATGGCAAAGGAACACCTGTCAAAGGTAGAAGCGCAACCATGGCTGATAAATTAATAAAAGCTTGAATTCCTATCCAGCTAGTTATGCCAACCGCCAAAAGCCTGCCAAAGGGATCGTTAACACGCGCCGCAATCGATAAACCTCTCCAGACTAAGTAACTAAAAAGAATAATAACCGCCAAACCGCC
This sequence comes from Microgenomates group bacterium Gr01-1014_5, assembly GCA_007376395.1. Taxonomy (GTDB): domain Bacteria; phylum Patescibacteriota; class Microgenomatia; order UBA8517; family UBA10165; genus VMGE01. Next base: position 136,434 of record VMGE01000001.1, read on the forward strand.
AACAAACCCAAACTCCTCGCCAATTATAGCAAAAATAGAGTCTGTTGCAGGTTCTGGTAAAAAGAGGTATTTTTGTCTCGACTGCCCCAAGCCTAAACCAAAAATTCCCCCCGAACCCAAGGCGATTAAAACTTGCCTGATGTGATAAGAAGTCCCCAAAGGGTCAGCCGACGGATTTAAAAAGGTTAAAACGCGTTCCCGTCTGTAATCAGAAGTCAAGATAAACAAAGCACCGGTAATAAAACCGACCGGAATTAAAGCTAAAAAATATCCTGGGTTAGCGCCTGAGGCGAAGTAAATTATTCCCGACAGGAAAACAATAATTGCTGCGGTTCCCATATCCGGCTCAAGCATAACTAAGCCAACTGTTAGAACAAGCGCAAAAATGAAAGGTAAAAATGCTTGGCGTTTGGCAAAAAGATGGGCAAAATAAATACAAAGTGCTAATTTAGCAAACTCTGCCGGCTGCAGATCTATAATACCTATGTTAATCCAGCGCCTGGCTCCAAGCGCCTCGGTTCCTACTCCGGGAATGAGCACACTGACAAGCATAACCAGGGTTACGCAAATAATAGGCAGGGCGAGTTTGTTCCAAATTTGATAAGGAATACGGGACAACAATAATAAAAGAAACAAACCTCCGGCTGCCCGAAACACTTGACGTTTGGCAAAGAATAACTCATCTCCAAACGTGCGTGTGGCGTCAACCACCGAGGCGTTTGCTACCATGACGACACCAAAAATAACTAAGGCAAGAACTGTAAAAAGAAGTTTTTTATCAAAACCTAAAGAAGAGAAAATTGCCGCTTTCAGTTTCTTCATATTCCATACTTTAAATCAAGGCAAGCCAGAGACCGAAAATTGCTAACATTAGTCCAGCAAGCCAGGCTCTCATGACGATCTTCGGCTCCTCCCAGCCCTTGATTTGAAAAAACAGATGCACAGGAGCCATCGGCAAAAGGGAACGTCCTAAAAATTTACGGCCTGCTATTTGAATTGCGCTTGAGAGCACTTCAATCACAAAAAGTCCTCCGACAACAACTAAAACAAAGATTTTTCCGGTCAAAAGTCCGATTACGGCAAGAGTCGCGCCAAATGCCAATGCCCCAGAGTCTCCCATCATGACGCGGGCAGGCCAAATATTAAAATACAAAAAGGCGATTAAGGCCCCTATCCAAAGCGAAATAAAAATCGAGAGCGGGGTATCAAAAACACTTGCCGTAATAATCCAAAAGGCAAATAAACAAATCAAAAGCAGTCCGGAAACCAAACCGTCAAGCCCATCTGTTATATTTACGGCATTAACAAACGAGACGATTACAAATGCGGCAAAGGGAATATATAACCAGTTAAGGTCGATGACGATATCAACAAGGGGAATATTAACAATATCAACACTGAGGTTGTTGTAAATTAAAAACGAAATAATTAAAGCTAAAATCCATTGTAAAATAAATTTATGCTTACGGCGCAATCCTACCCACATTCCAACTTTTCCCGGCTCCATTTTGCGGAACAGCTTTGAAAAATCGTCGTATAAACCCAAAAAAGCAAAAGAAAGAAAAGTAAAAAACACAATGTTAATTTCGCTAGTTACGTCGTATGCACCACGGATATAAACTCCCAAGTAACGGGCTAAAGGAAAAATTAAAGCAAAAAGAATCGAAACAGTTGCTACAATCAAAATCCCGCCACCGACCGGAGTGCCCGCTTTTTTGTCGTGCAGTTTATCGAAAACCGGGATTTTTCCAGTTTTTGGCGCTTCAACTCTTCTTGTAAAACGAAGTTTATAAAGCAGATTGATAAAAGGAATAACCAAAACTGCGTTGACAATAAACGAAAAAACCAATAATCCTAAATATAATGCCATTATTCGCCTCTCCTGATATTTGCCCCAAGCGAAGCAAGTTTTTGGTCAAAGTTTTCATAGCCGCGGTCGATGACTTCAGCGTGCTCAACTATACTTTCTCCCTTGGCGACTAAGGCCGCTAAAACCAGCGCACCACCTGCTCTAATATCGGCACTTGGAATTAAATCGCCGTGCAAGTTAGACGGTCCAATTACAATTACCCTGTGCGGGTCTGCTAAAAAAATATTAGCGCCCATTTTGATTAAACGGTCAACAAAGTACATGCGCGATTCATACATCCAGTCGTGGCAAAGCACCGTCCCTTCTGATTGGGTTGCTAAAACTATAAATTGGCTCATCATGTCAGTAGGAAAGCCTGGCCAAGTGCGTGTTTTAAAAACTCCCTGCTCTGCCTTAAGACGTGAGGGTTTGATGGTTAAAACCGTGTCTTTCTTCCAGGAATATTTAACCCCCATGCGCGATAAATAGGCAAGGATAATCTTTAAATCCTGAGGCAAAGCGTCCTCGATATCAACTTGCCCCCCTGTGATAGCACTAGCTATAGCAAACGTCCCCACCTCTATATGGTCTGGCCTTACTTTATGCTCTACAGCCTGTAATTTTTTTGCTCCGTTAATATGGATCGTATTAGTTCCAGCTCCCTGAATCTTTGCCCCCATTTTAATAAGCATCTCTGCCAAATCCACGACATGCGGCTCGCAGGCCGCTCCTTCAATAACGGTTTCCCCTTCAATACCCGAAGCTGTAATCATGGCCATTTCAGTTGCGGTAGGAGACGCCTCTTCTAAGAAAATCTCGGCAGGTTTCAGACTGTCGACCGAGAGTTTTACCCCCGAAAAATCACGGTCGCAATTTACACCAAATGCCTGCATTGCAGAAATATGTGCACCCAATGGCCTGGCGCCAATTGGATCACCTCCTGGACGGGGAAATTCTGCTTTGCCAAATTTAACAAGAAGACTTGCGGCCAAGACAATTGCTCCGCGCAGTTTCCCTCCGAGCTCGGGATCAATTTCACACTTAGTTATGTTTGATGGGTTTATCACCATAATTGACGTCTCTTTATTCCAATCGATCCTAACTCCTAAATTTTCTAATATCTCAACCAACACCTCTACGTCTATAATATTAGGAATGTTGGTTAGCTTTGAGGGTTCTTCGGCAAGGAGTGCGGCGGCAATTAAAGGAAAGGTTGAATTCTTGTTTCCGGAAACACGTACCGTACCGGATAGAATGTTTGGGCCTTGAATTATGAATTTAGCCATTGAGTGATATTATACTTCAGTTTGGCTGTGCGCCAAAATACGGAAGCAGGTCGTCTGCAATATTAAACCAGATAAAAGCTGCATTTTGCGAGGCATATTGCCCTACTTTTGGATCTTTTAAGCTTACAATCATCACAAACTTTGGGTTGTTAGCAGGAGCAAAACCAACAAACGAAGAGACAACTTTGTTAGGGTCGTAATGGCCAGCCACCGGAATTTGAGCTGTTCCGGTCTTACCTGCAACTTGAAAACCGCGGGGGATTGGCCACATATCGCTTTTTGACTCTACCCCGTTGACCATCATGTCGGTTATTTGTTTTGCGGCACGGGGAGAAATCACTTGTTCTGTCTTTTGCGGTTTAATATCGTCTTCTTGATTCTGCGCGATTATCTTGTCAACCACTTGCGGAGTAACCAACTTTCCCGCGTTCGCCAAAGCTCCAACTGCACGAACCATTTGTATAGGCGTAATTGCCACTCCCTGACCAAAACTGGCAGTCGCCAAATCTATCAATCCCCAGTCATCACTGTCGCGCAGCGGCGGTACAAGTTCTCCTTGTAAATCTATTCCTGACGAGCGCCCAATTCCGTATTTTTGCAGGTAATCAGCCATCTTTTCTTCTCCAAGCCTTTCAGCAACCCAAATCATACCAACGTTGTCTGAATGTTCAATAATCTCTTTTGGCGTAGAATCAGGATAATACTGCTTCGATCCAGATTCAATTGTATATTCAGCAATTACTCTTGGACCTGAACAACTATCACATTTGTCCTCGGGCGCCACAGCCTCAGAGTCTAAGGCGGCAGCCATAACCAGCACTTTAAAAATCGATCCCGGCTCGAACGACTCGCCAATCGCAGGATTAATATAAAATTCCTTATCAAAATTGTTGAATTTTGCAGGGTCATATGCAGGAAAACCAGCCATCGCCAGAATCGCGCCGTCGCTCGGTCTCATGACAACTACAACACCCTCTGCCGCCTCATATTTTTCCACGCCTTCTTTAAGATGTCTTTCCACTAGGTACTGCGCAGACCGGTCAATGTGGGTTTTTATGGTTATTCCGTCTTGTGCTCCAACTTTATGGCTTCCCCCGAGAATAATGGGGTTTCCAAACGCGTCTTTTTCCCATGTTTTTACGCCCTTACTGCCCGAAAGAGTCAAATCATAGAACCCCTCAAGACCAAAATAACCTTTTGGCGTGCCGGCAGTATCCTTTCCGACAAAGCCCAGCACTTGCGCGGCCATACTTGCCTCTGGATATGCCCTACCTTCTTCCGGGTCAAAGCCTATGCCTTTTATTCCCAGAGATTCAATTTGCTGTTTTTGCTCTTTACCAATCTTCCTTTTAACCGGCACCCAAACCACGTCTGTCCGCCCCAACAGCGTTTTGATCCGCTCTTCTTCATTTAAAACGAGTTCTTCTTCTGTTTTTGCAGAAGCAGTAGCGTCGTTTTCCTCAGGCTTGTCCATTAGTAAAGGTGCAAGCTTGCTGGCTGTGCGTTTTACGTCTACAATGTCTTTCAAGGAAGCCCAAAGAAGATATGCTTCGCCCGTTGTTGCTAAAGGAAAACCGTCTGAAGCTAATATTGCTCCGCGCATGGCCGGGAGGGAAGACTGGCTTTGCTGTTGTACGCGAGCATAATTAGCAAGAAGGTCTGACTGTAAAACTTGCCAGCTAAACAATCTAGCCGCAATAACAAAACTGCCAAGCAAAAATAAAAGTGCGAGGAGCTTAATTCTCCAGGTTTTTAAAGAATGGTAATCTGCTTGATTCCTACCTGTAATCATTGTGGAAGAGCCGCCACAGGAAGACTGGTATCCAAATACATAATATTTTCCGCTTTTGTAAACCCTGAATCTTGGGCTTCAACCGCAAGTTTGGTCAAAGAAGCTTTTTGTGACAATTCTTCCTGCAAGGTTTGGTTTTCGCGCGTTAACAAGCTTGATTTTTTCTCAAGAAGTGATAAATATTCTCCTTTCCCGGCTAAGTAATTACTTGCCAGTAATTGAGCAATAATCACCACCGAAAGAATTGTAAATAAAACAGTCCAGGCACGGTTTTTTGTTAGATGTTCTGTATTTTTCACCCTCATTATATTTTTACAACTGCTCTCAATTTGGCGCTTCGCGAGCGCGGGTTATTTAATATTTCCAGAGTACTCGGAACAACTGGCTTATTTGTTAAAATTTTAACTTTTCCGAAATTCTCCCACTCCCGAAAAGTATCTTTAACAATTCTGTCTTCTCCCGAATGGAAACTGACAACTACAATTCTTCCGCCGCTTTTAACTAAATCTAAAGCTTGAGGAAGTGCCATCTGTAAATTCTCAAACTCACTATTAACCACAATTCTTAAAGCCATGAACACTTTCGTTGCCGGGTGAATTTTACCCCGGTAACCTGTAAGGCGCTCAATTAGACTGGCAAGATCGCGTGTATGGGTAAACGGCTCAAGCCTTCTTCTGGCTACAATAGCCCGAGTTAGACTCCACGCGTTATCTGCCTCTCCAACCTCTTTTATTAATTTGTAAAGCTGTCCTTCTGGTAAAACGTTCAAAATGTCCGCTGCCGTTACCCCTAAGTCGGGGTCAAGCCTCATATCTAGCGGACCGTCTTTGGAAAGAGACAAACCTCTTTCAGGATTATCCATCTGAAAGCTTGCAAATCCCAAATCAAATAAAATTCCGTTTACAGGACAGTAGTCTTCTTCTGAAGCAATTTTTTGAAGGTTTGCGAAGTTCCCGCGCACAAGCCGGAAAACATCAGGACAGGCTTGCCTCGTCTCGGCGACTTCGCCAAAGCGGGCTAAAAGACGTTTTCGTGCTTCTGCCAAACTAGTTGGGTCTTGGTCGATACCTAAAACCTCGCCACCTTTTTTCAAGATCGCTTCAGTATGACCACCGCCCCCAACAGTGGAATCTATGTATTTTTTACCGGGTTTTATGCCAAGTAGAGAGACAACCTCTGTCAGCATTACCGGCAAGTGTTTAACAATCATTGCCGCCGAGCCCCTTTTAACTTTAATTTTTGAACTTCCTCAATCAATTTTCCGGCACCGGTTGTAATTTCTCGGTCTCTTATCTCCCAAAGTCCTTTATCCCAAATCTCAACTCTATCCTTGAGTCCGATAAATACAACCTCTTCTTCCAGTTTCGCGTGTATTCTTAAGGCTTGCGGCAAAACTATTCTTCCTTGACTATCAGGCTCAATCTCAAATGCTCCACCTAATAAAAACCGTTCCGTGTCGCGTGTCTGAGAAATCAACAATGATTCTCCGACCGCAACATCTATTACTCTTTCCCAGGAAATTTGAGCGAAAAGAGCCAAGGAATTTTCGTACCAACGGCAAACTATCAGTTTTTCTCCCAATTCCTTACGGAACTTAACAGGGAGAGCCGTCCTTCCTTTATTGTTAATTTTTGTATAATACTGCCCGATTAACATAATCTTTTGGGCAGAATATATTTTGTAAAATGTAGTGTGTGGAGCTTGTCTCGAGTTAGTCGAGAGATTCACCACTTTTCACCACTACAAACCATATTGGAACATTTTCACAGTCTTGTCAAGTAGTAAAGTTGTGCTCGGATTGTGGCTAATAAAACTTCGTGAAAACTTCGGGTGATGGGTTAATTAAAGTCTCTTCTCTAGAAAATCTGGATTTAATCTATATCCAACTCGAGTTCTAAATTGATCAAAGTCAGGTAAATTTACCCTATCAAGTACTTGTTGGTAGGTTGCGCCAGCACTGTTTTTAAAATCTTCTGCTTGTCGCATTAAGAAGCTCCTTTCATCCAGTATTGCATTAGCTTGATCTTCAGACACAGTCCTTCCAAGAGCGGCGGGGAATTCTAATTTGCCGCGCGTTAACCGATCAGCAGCTCTCTGGTATGCGATAGCCAGAAGCGCATACATTTGCTGAGGTGATATATAACCGGCAACTTCGGGGTTTATTCTTGCCAATTCGAGAAAGTCTCCAACGTAGGCTAACTGACCATTCACTGTATGATATGTTACCCAGTATTCAGCTTTCTTGCCCGGAGACTTTGCAGCCATTCTCTCTGCGCGTGTGTAACCATCTTGGATTGAGAATTGAGCTGCTTCTGAGTCTGAAGCATTTACCCTTCCAATTCTTCTTGTTTCTGCAATACTAGCTATGAGATCTAAAGGATAATTTATTTTCTCTAAAGGAGAAAGTCCATCTTGTCTTGATTCCATAAATAACGTGGGTCAACCCCAATGGACTTCTTTAATACGCGCGTGGCGTTTATCTACTTCAAAATAAGTTAAGACTGTGTTAATAAGCTCCTCCTGATCGTATGGTTTACAAGAGAATACATCTACTAAGGCTTCATTGTATTTAGAAAAAGTGTGAGTAGAACAATGAGAGAAATCAATAATTACAAAACCCGTTAGGCCTGGATTTGATTCCACACCAGCAATAACTATTGCTGGGTTTAAAACTGTCATACCAATCTTACCAGGAAGAGAATTCAAAAACTCTTCAAGCCCTTCTTTATTAAGGGTTCTTTCATGGGGAATATTGGTGATATCGACAATTACATGGTATCTATGAGAGTGAAGCGAAACCATGGTGTTATCTTATCATATTTTCTTTCCGAGTGATTATTGAAAATAAACTAGTGCTTCGTGACTACGCGCGCCAAAGCTGCGCTTTAGCGCTGCGGGCGGGAAACTTCGGGTTAAAGAAGGTTATAAACTTGTTTCAAAACAAGTTTTCACAACTCACATTACACAAGTTAGCGAAGCTAGCGCGTGAGTTATAAAACAAGTTTTATTTTGTGGCAATAAATACATCTAATATTGAAGTTTTTCCGCCCTCAAGCACAGTCCAGTCACCCGCCTGATTATTATAGACAAGTGCCGCCCCTTCCATGTTTACTGTTCCCTTAAATGTTTTTGCTACTACTGTCTTGGTAAATACACCATAAGGACCCCCTGTAACCTCGCCAGGTGCCGTATCAGGCAAGCCAAACGTCCCCATTGTCAGATAATAACCCTTGGGCATGTTTCCGGAAAGTGTAAATTTCCCGTCTGCTGAAGTAATCTTAGTCGGATTTTGCTGCAAGTTAAATCCTGTTTCGAATTTATACACCAATTTTCCTTTAGTGTCCCTAAAACGAATGGTAAAAGTTCCCTGCTCGACCCCTTCGTCATAGCGGCATTTGCCTGAAGAACAAGTACCCAAAAGAAGATCCCTTTCAACACTTGTTTTACCTGCAATATCCTTAACATTTCCCGGAACTCCCTGTGTTATCCCTGAATCAACGGTATAAACCAACTCATACTCCATTGTTGCGGCATCCTTAGGCAATTTACTGACCACTAAATGCAGTTCGCGTCCGTCAATGCGGGGAGTTAGCGAAGCGTAGGGCTTTTGACTTACAGGAAGTTCTTTTAGTGTTTCTTCTTTTCCTTTAGTTTCGTTTGTTTGAGTAGGAGTTTTACTTTGACCTTTCAAAAACCAAAAGACACCAGTTAATATTCCAAGACCAACTAAAACAACAATTGTAATGGGCAGAACTCTGTTCATTGTATCTTTGTGATTATATCGGCTATATTTTATTTTGGAGCCAATCCGAAAGTTTGTCAACCTCTACTCTTACTTGAGCTGTTGTGTCCCTGTCGCGGATTGTGACTGTATTATCTTCTAGGGTTTTGTAATCGACAGTAATACACCAAGGCGTTCCGATTTCGTCTTGGGCATAATACCTTTTACCAATATTGCCTCTATCATCCCAATCAGCTGAAAAATTAGATTTTAGAGAGTCGTAAACTTCTCGAGCTTTATTTACTACGTCTTCTTTGTTTCCTACGAGAGGGAACACGGCAACTTTATATGGAGCGAGTTTTGGAGAAAGTTTCAAATACACCCTGTCTCCGTCTTCGGTATAAGAGTCTAGCAGTAGAAAAAGGAAAGAGCGGTCAACTCCGGCAGAAGTTTCTATATCCCAAGGAATATATTTTTCTCCAGTTTCAGGATCTGTGTAATTCATATCCTGTCCTGAATATAGCTCATGACGTGCTAAATCCCAATCTCCCCTGTGATGAATCCCCATAAATTCGTCCCAACCCCAAGGGGCGTTATATTCTATGTCTGTAGCAGCCCTTGCATAATGAGCACGCTTGTCTGGTTCATGATCGCGAAATCTGAGATTTTCTTTCTTAAGTCCTAAAGATAAATACCAATCCATTCTGTTTTGCTTCCAATATTCAAACCATTTTTCACCTTCTTTTTCATCAGGCTTAATATAAAACTGGGTCTCCATTTGCTCAAATTCTCGGGATCTGAAAATAAAATTTCCAGGAGTTATTTCGTTTCGAAAAGCTTTTCCCATTTGTGCAACTCCAAAAGGAACTCTTACTCTGGTTGAATCTAAAACGTTTTTGAAATTAACATGAACACCGTTGGTTATCTCTCCGCGCAGATACAATTCTGATTGTTTATCTTCTAGTACTCCCAAATAAGCTTTTACCAGAAGGTTGAATGTTTGTGGCTCAGTCCACTCAACTTTTTCACCTTTGTGAAAGTTCTCGTGTTCCTTAATTTCTTCTTCTTTGTCAGATCTAAATCTTTTGTGGCAAAGTTTACATTCGACGAGAGGATCGGCAAAAGCTTCTGTATGTCCCGAAGCCTCCCATGCACGAGGATTCATCATGATTGCTGCGTCCATACCCACCATATCGTCTCTCATTTGGACAACATCTTTCCACCACAAATCTTTTAAGTTTTTCTTTAAAAGGGAGCCTGTCGGACCATAGTCCCATGTACCAGCAAGACCACCATAAATTTCTGACCCCGGAAAAACAAATCCCCGGCGCTTGGCCAAGGAAACTATCTTTTGCATTTTGTCATCTGTCATATTTTATTTTTGAGAATTCTTAACCTCTGTCCGCTTTTCTTTCCGTGTTTGCCACAGACATATTATACCCTACTTTATCCCCCTTCGAGAAACATCGAGAGCGTTAGCTCGTGCCTCTGAGCGAAGTGTTATTCGCTTCGGTCGTACGTCGCCAAAGGCTATGCCGACGGCGCGAGGGATTCTGCCTCCCTACGAAGTGTGGGGAGAAAATACCCTGACCGTCAGGTCACGGGAGCTTCGTTCCATTGGAAACAAACTCGTTAATTTGCGCAAGAAACTTATTGGTTCTCAACTTTCCATCGATCAAATGCTCAATGTATGCGTCCAGATTTCCAGGTATCGGGCGACCTCGTTCTATAAAGCCAAGTTCTTCCAATATCCGTACTTTGAACGTTTGAACAAAAGGGTGAATTGCCCAATAATCTAGTTTACCGAGTCTTTCCAAGGCTTCGACTAACTCTTCAAACACTTCCCGGTTTTCCTGTTTTTCGGCAGTTAACCGGTTCACTATTTCTACTAAGTGGTACGCTATTGCAACCTTTGTTAAATCCTCCCGCCACGTATTAAAACTATTTTTTATCTCAACTTCCGTTACAATATCCATATTTCTCCCATAAGCTGCAAAAAAACGTACATAAGAAAAAAGCTCTAAAGCTCCTTTTTTGCGGGAAGTTGTTTTTCTAATTCCCTTGGCAATAACCCGTACCTTGCCGTAATGTTTGGTAAATATTGTTAAAAAACGATCTGCCTCTCCCTGGTTACGGCGTGCAAGAATTACTCCTTCGGTAGAATACGATCGATTTTTCACAAGTAATTTTACTACAAGAAGGGTTAGTGGCGAATTTCGCGGTCGGACTTGAGATAAAATTCTTCACTTGTGCCATCTATATCAACGTTGTAAAGATGGCCGTCTGTTCCTGGTTGTTTTTGAATTAGTAATTTGTATCCATCTTTGCTTTTAACCGGAGTTGTGTATTTAAAAGTTAACTCAATAACTCCCAAGGGCCGCAATGTAAAGAATCCTTCAAAATAAGTTTTTCCCAGCTCCTCTTTGGTCTCAATTGGAACTTCAGAACCGGTTGAATCAACCAACTTTGATCCTTTGGGTACATAGACTCGCACCCAATCACGGTATGGTCCGTTAAGCCACCCGTCGTGTTTTTGCGGGTTTTTATATTTAACTCTTAAAGTATTTGTCGTGCCGTCACGATTAGTATCTATACTTAGAGTAACTTCCTCCTGAACATAAAGGTTTGACTTAGCGCCAGCAAAATTAGTGTCGTTAATATGTAAATAATCTCCGTCAAATTCTTCAACTCGCCCTGCAAGATTAAACGACTCCATGGCGGATTGAACCTCTCCGTCACCAAAATAGAAAAGTACGTGTTTTTCCGTTAAAGCATTAAAACCCGCTTGAAACAGCTCAGGAATTTTTTCCTTTGGCTGACCCAAGGCATTAGCAATCAATGAATTCATCAAAGGGCCCAAGATTGCTTTTCTGTTATCTGAGTTCTTGGGTTTTAAGATGATCTTTCCACCTAAATCATCAGCCCAAATAATAGGACCTTCAACATCAGCAAACGACTCTAGCTCGTAGATGACTACGGGGCAGTTACAGCGAGGATCCTCATCTGAAGAAAAATTACCAAACCCAGGAACGCCAATTCTGCCGATAACCTTCAAGATGTCAACGGCTAATTTAGTGTCAATTGCGATAATACCGTCAACCTTTGGAGATTTTGTTTTGTCGTAATTCTCGCGGAAAGTATCCATAGAAACCTTAAAATCAGGAGAAATGTTCATATCGCGAAGATTCCAGTATGGTACTAAAGGAAGGTATTTTTTAATCCCTCCTGGAGCAGGAATTTTACTTTTCAGCTTGTTGTCCAGGTTGTAAATATCATTTGAGGCAACCGGATCAAATTTACCGTTCTTAACTTTTACAATAGAATATCCGGTGATAAAGCCGCCTGTTGGGCGAAGTTCTTTGTCGTTTTGGAAAATCATTAAATATGTCCTCTCTCCTTTAGTTCCGAGAAGATAAGGGGCTTGCGCAAGAACAGGTTTACCGTCTGTAATTAAATTATGAGCTTGCTGAACCAGTTGAATTCCGCGTTTTATAGGTTCACGGACGGGCTTTCCTTTTAGTGTTTCAGGGTAGCGTTTTGGATCAATTTTGGCAAAATGTTCATTCATTATTGCCGTCTTTTGGCTGACTTTATCAAGTTGAGGTATAACCCCTTCTATGGATTCGACTATAAAATTAATTCTGTCTTCGGCAGTCTTTGCGCCATCCTCTGATTGCTTACCTTTGTTAAAACCTAATATATCTGAATAGGGCTCAATTGCTTTCAACAAAACTTCTCCAGCCTCGACACCTGCAATTGCGCCTTCTGCGGCATTGTTTGCGTCAGACCAGTAACCACCCAAAAACGGAATAGGTTTCACCCAAATCAAAGGAAGCAGGCTTCTGTCAAAACCCGTAAGATCTGTCTTTAATTTAGCGAGAGAAACGTTTATTTTATCCAAGTCTTGTGAATCTGCTGCCGCCTTAAGTTCCAAGCCTGAAGCCTGAAGATTTTTCGCCGAATTAACAATTGCAAATAATGGAACGCCTATCGCCAGAGCCAGAATAGCCAACACCACCAAAACTCCCCCGCCCGCAAATCCTAATTTCTTTCCCCTAATTTTAGGAAACGAGAAATTGAACCGGCCTGGTGGTTTTTGTTCAGGAAACGCTTGAAACCCTGCATCGCGCGCTTCGGGCGTTACAACGTTAGTTGGTACTACAACCTTAGTTGGTACTATTTGGTTGAGATTATTTTCTTTTGGCGTTAAGTCTTTCATAACTTTAGTTGGTACTATAACGTTAGTTGGCACTAAACAGCACCTCTTCCAGAAATCATCGCCCAAGGGGTTTTGATGAGGATTGTTAAATCCATCCAGAAATTTTTGTTCTTAGAATAATATGCATCAAGTGCTATACGTTTGTCAAAATTTATATTCGAACGACCGGAAACTTGCCACATCCCGGTAATTCCCGGCTTAGCTGATAAAACGTCTTCTATATATTTCTTTGTTTGAGGATATTTTTCTTGTTGTTCAGCTAGCTCATCGGCATAATACGGCCTTGGTCCGATAAGAGCCATCTCCCCTTTAATTACGTTTAAAAGTTGGGGCATTTCGTCCACAGAAAACCTGCGAATTAGTTGCCCGCCGTATATAAGACGCGGGTCGTCATGAAGTTTATAACTACCTTTTTTATACTGCTCATAGAGTTTTTTTAACTTTGGGTCAGTACGCATTAATTCGTGCGCGTTGGGAATCATTGAACGGAATTTATAGGCATAGAAGAGCGAGCCATTCTTTCCTACCCTTTTTGGAGTATCGGCAAAGACTGGCCCTTCCGAAGAAATAAGTTTTATCCACAAGACAGTCAATACCATTACCGGCCAAAAAAGTAGCAACAGAAATATAGAAAATCCAGTTTCAAAAATTCTTTTAAACAAGTCGTAATTCATTGGGCAATTAAATCTTTTGTTAGTTTACCAAAATCCATAAGAAATTTCTCTTTCGTAAAACGCAGAGCGCTGGCAATACAATCTTCTCTCTTAAAATTTGCAGGGTCAAAACTCATTAAAGCCTCTTTCAGCGAATTAACAGTTCGCGAATCAAAAAAAATTCCAGTCTTGTTCTCAATAACCGTTTCTAAAGCTCCCCCTGCATGGTAGGCGATAACAGGTTTTCCTGCGGCTTGCGCCTCTACCGCTACAATCCCGAAATCTTCGCTTTGAGGAAAAATTAGGGCTTTTGCGCCTTGGTAATAAAATGGCAGGTCTTGTTCAGTGACTGCGCCGGTAAAATATATATTTTTCCCTGCCTTATTTTGTAATCTTTTCTGTTCACTTCCGGTACCAATAACGACCAATGGCCACTTTAATTGATTAAAGGCTTCGATAACTAAATCCGTTTTTTTATAAGGAACCAGACGTCCAACAACAAGGAAGTACCGACCCCAAGCTATACCGTTTTTCTCCAGTTTCGATTTCACTCTCCAATTAGTAATCTTTTTTGAATAGCGATCCGTGTCTACCGGTGGGTAAATCACTTCGCTTTTTATACCGTAATACTCACGAGTCCGCCTGAATACTTCCTGGGAAATACTGATAATTTTATCAGGTCGATGTGCAGCCATTAAATCCCATGAACGCAAGTAAGAAACTATTGGACGGGAGGCAAGCCTCTTTAAACTGTTGTTGAAATACTCGCTATAACCACTCCAAAGATAGCGTGTCGGAGTTAAAAGATAACAGAGGTGGTATGTACCGGGGCCGGTAATAATTCCTTTTGCCGCCTCTGAAGTAACAGAAATTACTAATTGATAATTAGAAAAATCAAAAGTTTCAAAGGCTATGGGCATTAAAAATGGAAACAGCTCGTGCCTCTTGGCGGCGCCAGGAATCTTTTGTAAAAACGAAGAGTAGATTTGCCTAAACACCCGGGTCCAGGGAGCAGTATTTGAATTGAAGACAGATGTGTAGAGAGGAGCCTCTGGAAATAGTTCATGGAGGGCAAGTAATACTCTTTCTGCACCTCCCCATTTATTAACGCGATCGTAAACTAAAGCAACTTTCATCAATTTTGTCGTAGGGAGTTGTAAACCGTCAACGTCTCCTTAGCCATTTTTTCCCAAGAAAACTTTTTAACTCTTTCCTTCCCTTTCCTGATAAGAAGTTTGGGCAAACTCTCTCCACTAATTATTTGCCTTATCTTTGCGGCTATGTCTATTTCACTTCTAGGGTTAAAATAAACAGCCGCGTCGCCATAAATTTCTTTTAATACCGGTATGTCTGATGCCATTACAGGTGTACCATATGCCATCGCCTCAAGACCTGGTAAACCAAAACCTTCGGAAAGGCTAGGAAAAATATATCCTTGGGACGCTTTGTAAAGCGTAGCCAAATCTTTATCCGGAATATACCCTACCATTTTGACTAAATTATCAGCTTTAATCTCTTTTAAGAAAGTCTCAAATCTCTTCATAAAAACATTCCGCGCTGAAACTATAACAAGTAAAGGAGAAGGTTGAACGAGTGTTTTTAAAGCACGTGCGACAATTTCAACGTTTTTGTGGGGATACAAACTACCTACATATAATATATATGGCTTTTTTATTCCATACTTTAAGAGAGTATCTTTTTTAAAATTTATATTCAATTTTTGGAGGGTTGCGCCCTCGTAGGTCACAACCACTTTACCTGGTTGAAGTGAAAACCTATGTATTAAATCCTTTTTAATCGTATTGGAAGGAACTATTATTTTAACAGCCCTCGAGACAGTTTTTTTAACCACAGAGCGATAAGCGATGTATTTAAAATAGTAAGCAGGTGCGGATAAAGTAGTAACACCCAAACCTTTAATTTCGTGCCACGTAAGGTCGTGTATAGTAGTTACGAATTTTCCTTTATATAAAACAGGGACGTTAAAATGCGGCGCATGTAAAAGATCAAGGTTTTCGCGTGCTAGAATCCTTGGCAATTTTAATTGTTCTGCAAACGTATAGTGTTTTATATCAGCCAACACTTTCCTAAAATTTCTTCCCGAGGGTATATTGGCAAAATCAGTTGTTCTGCAAAAAAGCACGTAATCATTCTTTTTGTCTAGTTTTTGTAAATTTTGGACTAACTCTTGGGTATAGCGACCAATTCCTCCATGTCTTACTCCCCAAATACGGCAATCAATACCGATTCTCATTTTTATATCGACCCCTTTCTTCTTCTTAAAAAATTTAAAACATCTACGCCGAACAAAACTCCCAAATTCAATAAGTATGGGTATTTCTTTTGGTAATGTTTCTTATAAAATATTTTCATCGCTTCTGTTGAGGCTTTTAAAGCTCTGAGTCTGGTTTTCTCGCTGGCTAGAGATAAATTACTAGAATGTTTTTTTATTCCAGAAGAAATACCATGATAATGCAGCACTGAAATCTCCGGCAAAAACATCACTTTCCAACCTTTTTCTTTGAGACGATAACAAAAATCTATATCCTCTCCAAATAAAAAATAATCATCATCCCACCAACCTACTTGTTCGGCAGCCTCTCTTCTAATAAAAAAGAAACCCCCAGAAATTGCGTCGACCTCGTGTGGTTTATCGTTATCAAGCAGCCATCCTTTTGTATAGCCGGAAAACAACTTACTTTTTGGAAAGAGTTTTTGCAGACCGGAAAAATAGGTAAAAGAATTCCATGGCGTTGGAAAACCTCTATGTGACGCAGAGGTTAATGTTCCATCAGGAAGATCTAGTCTAGGACAGCATACACCGACCGCAGGATTATTTTCCATGAATTTATATATCGTTTTTATAGTATCTTTTTGAACACAAGTGTCAGGGTTTAAAAAAAGTACGTACTTACCTGAAGTTTCTTTTACCCCTATATTATTACCTTTTGAAAATCCATAATTGTCGGTATTAAGAATATATTTAAATTTGAATTCAGAAATTTTAGTTTTTTTAAGTATTTCTTGAGATCCGTCACTCGAATTATTATCAACTACAAGCACTTCTATTGTTAAGTTTAGCAAATGAGATTTTTTAATTGAGTTTAAGCAGTTAAGTAAATAACTACTTGAATTAAAATTTAAGACGACAATACTCAAGTCAAAATTTGTCATTATTTAGATGCAACTCTTTGGTAAATTTGATCTAATTTTTTTGCAATAACGTAATAAGTATAATTTTCGTTAACAAGAAGCCGGGCATTACGTGCTATTTTTTCATAAAGAACTTTATCAGTAAGTAATTTTATCGCCTTGTCTGCCATACCTTCAGGCGTATCAGCAATTAATACCGATTCGCCGTCTGTAGAGTTAATGCCCTCAATCCCTATAGAAGTCGTTACTACGGGCAATTTAGCAGCCATTGCCCCTACAATCTTTACCCTCGCCCCGCTCGGACCATACAAGGGCGCAACCATAATTCCTGACGTGTGATATGCTCTCTTAACTCCTTCTATGTCGCTTATTTCTAAATTAACGATTTTCATATTCTTTGTTTTAAAATGACTTACCCTATCGGCATTTTGTCCCGAAATAATCAATTCGGCGTCCGGTATTTTTGCAAGTATTTTTGGAAATATTTTTCTTACTAAGATTTCTACTGCCTCTACATTTTGCAGCCATGCATAATTTCCCTGAAACAAAATTCTTTTTGAATAATGAAGCGGTACATTTTGCATTAAATCTTCTCCCACTGGATTAGGAACAACAGATACTTTTCCTGAAGAAACAAACTGCCGCATAGTACCCGCATCCCGCTCCGAAACAGCGATAACATGAGCCGCGCGCTGCCAGTAATATGTTTCCCAGAATTTTATCTTTCTAACGTCTAGAGCAAGAAATGGCTTGAGAAATGGCCATTTAAAGTTTTTAACAAAATGCTGATATACCTGGTATTCAATGGCTTGATCGACTAAGACAATTGGCGTGTCTGTGTGTGGAATGTGAGGACTGACATAGAACGTTTCTGCATGAATTATATCGTAATGATCTTTATTAAGCGTCTTCTTAACACTCTCCATCTCGTCTTTTGAAAAATTTCTTATCACCAAAAAAGGATAATGACTTACCGCCGTCCTAAAAATATTTTTTAAGGTCCAAGGTTTTTCTGCACGGTGGAAAACCTTAACTTTTTCGCAATATTTTTCGAGCTTTTCGACATATTGCTTTTCGTCGTCATATTTGATTAAAGAATATAGAGTTATCTTGTGTTTTTTAGAAAGCTGTTTAATTAAATTATAAGAACGGATTTGCCCACCGGAAGACGGCGGGTAGGGCAAATAGGGGGTGAGCATTAATATTCGCATATGGTAAATCCTTACATTCTTTTTTTAGACAAATCGATAATAATAAAATCGTCTTCCTGTAGCGCAACTTCGAACTTTTTAAGAGCGTCAAAGGTCCCTGGGTCGTCAATATCAACCGATACATAATAATCAGCTCCTTGCTTGACGAGATCTTCGATCGGTAATTGTTGGATTGGCCAACCAGACCTTTTAGTTTGATAGAGGAAGGCTGTATCGCCATTATACGGAGCAACTACGAGAGCGTCTTTAGCGGCAATTTTATCTAGAGCCACTCCGGCACGGATTATTTCTGGATGATTTATTTGATAAAGAGGCTTTATGTCGTTAAAAGATAAATATAACGCCAAAAAGACAGAAAAGATTGTAACAAAACGGGTTAAGGGTTGGAATAATTCTTTTGCGTTCCAAAGATAAATAACTCCGCGCGCAAGCATTAAAACGACTGCCGGAACTATCAATGTTTGGTAATAATCGTGTCTGACGTTAGCAGCAGCTACAACTGCAACATATAAAAACATTCCGAGAATAAAAGAGTGCACAAACCACGTTTCGGACTTTAGACCTCTTGCCAGCACTCCAGCCAAAAATGGAAAAAGTCCCCAAACTCCAAGAATTAAATCACCTAAACGCTCACCGAAAATCCAGCGCCAAAACGCCGGGCGAAAACGAATACCCATGAAGTTAAAAGCCCATTTGTAATAAGGTATTCCTTCCGGGAATTGCGAAATCCAGACTCTCCATAAACCAACAGGGAGTAAGGCAATAAGTGTAAATATCCACAAGTCAAAGTTGGTAACCAATTTTTTCATATCTCCATCAGACTTTTTGACAGCCAGCCAAAGCATGGGAACACTATAAAAAATAACATAGGGTTTTATCAGTAAGCCTAAAGAAAACGCGAATCCTGCTAAAAACAGCCAGCTTTTACGGTCTGTATCAAACCACAAAGAAAATAAATATAAGGAAACAAGTGCAAAAGTCACAGCGGATGGTTCAGGTAAAATTACACGAGAGAAGAAAATATTGTAAGGTAAAAAGGCGAAAAAGAATGCTGACAAAAGTCCTCCGATAGTTCCTAAAAATCTTCTACCTATCAAAAATATTAAGCCTGTTGAGATTAACGAGAAGAAGACCGACAATAATCTTCCCCATATTTCCAGTGAATATTGCGGAAATGTGTTTACTAAATAAACATGGAGTAAATTATAAATTGGAAATTCAACAAAACGCCAACCTTCAGGGTTTGGCAAACCAGATTGCAATTGAGAAAGGTCGTGATACTTTGGGTGCAGTAAATCTACACCTCTTTCTAGATATATCCTCGTCACACTTGCAGTGTCTCCTTGTCTCCAAGAATGCCAATCTGCAACAGGATTATCTAACTTGTAAAGTCTTGCCAACAGTCCTCCAGTAAGAATAAACAAGAGAAAGATTATCCAAAACTTTTCAAAAATTATCTTCATATCTTAACCTCGTTCTTAACTTGAGAAAGAGCCAGTCCGACAAGTGTCCAAAAGATTATAGCTACTTTAGACGCTTCAAAAACATCAATAAAAGTCGCGTTAAGAAGTATACCAAACATACTTCCAGCAAAACCTCCAATTATTGCTTTATTCAAATCTAGCAACCCACTGTTTATTAAATGATCTTTAAGTTTACCTGAGATTCTCGACATGACAAGAAAAAATGTTAGAAAACCTAAAATCCCAACTTCCCCAAGAAGCCTGAGATAATCATTATCGGTTGCAAGAGATATTGATGAATACCCAGTACCAAGTAATGGATTTTTAGCAAAAGCCCTTAAGGCTCTTGGCCATTCAACATTTAACCTAATAGAGGTGGATCTGTCCTCTGTAACTGCAACGGCATCTTCTGCCGCGTAAACAGTGCTGGGATTAAACAAGTTATGGTTATTTAATAATTGAATCTTTTGTCCATATATATTAAACGTGCGGATATACCTTTCTCCTAAATCACTTAAAGTAAACATTCCCACAAAACTTAAAACAATAAATGGAAGAATAAAAACTTTTTTATGTATTACAACTAAAGATAGAGAAACAGCCAATAAATATGCAATAAAAGATACCCTTGCCTCAGTTTGCAGCAACAGCCAAAACGAGGGTACAACAAGAAGAATAAATAAAATAAAGCGCGACAACTTTTTTCTAAGAGTAAAGAAGAAAGTAGTTGATATTGGTAAAACCATTAGCAAAAATGCAGCCAAATCATAATGCCCGCTAAAAGTCGAAGGGAGACGTGCCCCAGGGATCCAACGGAGAGCTATTCCTTTAGCATATTCTTCGTTTTGTGTAGAGATAACCGGCCAGGAAAAATGCATTTGACCAAACCCGTAAATAAACGCCAGAAAAGCAGATATAAACAGACAAATAAGTAAAAATCTCGGGTTCGTTCCGGTTTTTACAGCGGCTAGAGTAATAAACATCGGCAGTATGTATTCTATCCTCCTTGCCCAATGAAGAAGACCGATAGGAACTGGCGCAGTTTTAGTAATAAAAAACGCCGAAAGAATTGAAAGTAAACCCACCCAAATAAAGAGGAAGATGGCGATATTTAGCTTATCTTTAAAAAACTCACGTTTGTTGCTTTTTAAGAAATATACAAACCAAATAATAGATAATACTGAAACTAAAAAGTCTTCTGCGCGGATGGCAACATAAGTTCCTGGAATATTAAAGATGGGGAATTTAGGATAAAGCGGCACTACTAAAAGAATCGCTGCTGTACCGTATTTTAGAATTGAGCTAATATTTAGCTTAGACCAAAGCTTTTGCATATATTTTCACTGCCTCCTTTCTTCCCAAAATCAAACCAAAAACAATAATTCTCAAAAAAGCCGCAACTTTTAACAACAAGATTAACAGTACTTGCTCGAAAAAGCTTTTGTGCTTAGAATAGAACAATCTTAAATTATTAAATTCTCCAAGAGTTGCGTTCTCGCGTATACCCGAAGCTCCTCCTATATGAATTATTTTAGTAATTGGTGTATAAAAAACTTCCCATCCTGCTTTTTTGATTCTATAACAGTATTCTAGTTCTTCAACATACATAAAGAAATCTTCGTCTAATACTCCAATTTTTTCTATTATCTCGCGTCTCATCAAAAAAAACGCGCCAGTTACCCAATCCAACTTATGTTCACGTTCGTAATAATTTCCAAAAATACTATCTACGTGAGGATGATAAATACCCAGCTTGTTTACCAAAGGTAGGTCGTCTAAAAATGTCGACCAAAGTAAAATCCGGGGAAGAGTAGGAAAAAAACCACCCGTGGCTTGCGTACTACCGTTAGGATTTTTTAACATACATGTTGCAACAGCAGCGGAAGGGTGAATATCCATCCATCTAGTCATTTTTAATAAGGAATCTTCAACTAATTCTGTATCAGAATTCAGTAGTAAAATATATTTTCCTTTTGCAGCTTTTATTCCCAGGTTATTTCCTTTTGAAAAACCAAGGTTTTCTTTATTCTCGATAAGTTTAATATTGCTTTCCCTTACAAGCCATTCTAAACTTCCGTCAGTAGAGCCGTTATCGACAACTATAATTTCAAATTGGACACTTTTAGAAAACTTCAGAACTGAATTTATACAAGCTCTTGTAAGTTTTTTAGTGTTATAGCTTAAGATGATTATAGATATTTCCATTTTCTATTTTTACTTTCTAAAAAGAACCGTCACCGACTGGGATAATTCCCGAAATACAATAAAAAGCGTCGCAAGAGTTAATATACCCAAAAATACCCTTGCAAAAACAGAAGAAGAAACGTGTTTAAGCGTGATCTTCTCGTCGTAGGGAATACCGTAAATCCTAATAGCATCCTGCGGCCGTGTGGGACGGAAACCGTTAATAAAAATTGACTCCCGGAATGGATGTACAATTTCTTCGAGATAACTGCTATACATGTGATCTCTTACTAGTAAACTTGATTCTTCGGGTGGGTAGTTTAGCCGATACGTTGGTAATAAAATATCTTTAAAGGGGGACGTGGAGAAATATTTTTGATAATACTCCAAGGTTTCTGTTCTGTTCGCATAGATAAAATAGGCCGGACGAAAAGAAAACGCACGATCTGCTGGTTCTGGTGAGACCAATGAATTCGGCAGCTGGGGAGGTATACCAGGTTCGGGTAACAGTAAGTAGATTATAAAACCAACAGAAAATAGGGTGAAAACAAAATATAGTAATAATTTAGTCACCCTAAACATTATTTTTTACTGAAACCATCTCGCGCGGCCGAGTTTATACTGAGGATCTTTCAATTTTCGTTCACCTATCACTTTCGCAGGAATTCCTCCAACAATAGTAAAGTCAGGAACATCATGAGTTACAACAGCACCGGCCGCAACTACTGCTCCCCGGCCTATTTTTACACCCGGCAAGATAATTACTCTAGGACCGATAAAGACATAGTCGCCGATCTCGACCGGTGCGTTTATGGCGATAAAATCTTCAGCATTAACATCATGTTCCGAATTGTAAATCATTATCTCTGAGGCTATGTCGGTATGGTTTCCTATAATTAACGCTTCTCTCCCATCTAAAAAAGCATCCTGGCCAACAACCGAATCTTGACCCAACTCCAGGTTTTTAAGTGAGAAAAAACGGCAACCCATGTGAATCGTCGAACCCTGACCAATTCTTGCGCCACCTAAACGCATTAGCAACCGGCGAGTGTGATGAGAAGGAAAAAAGCAGGCTAAGTGAAGCCAGAAAAGACCAAAATCTGCCAAATAGTTGTAAAAACGGTTGGCAATTTTGTGAACAACTTCACCGGGTGTCAACTCTCTTCCCATACGATCTTTTAGCATACTATTGTAGTATACCAGCTTAAAGGGTTGCAGATTCAAGAATTTGGAGAGTTTGAGCAGCAGTTTTCTCCCAACTAAACTTTCGAGCCTGGGTTAAACCATTATTTTTTAACACATCGTGATTTTTTAAAGCCTCTCTAATTCCCCAGGCTATAGAAGCTGGATCATGGGGGTTTACATAAACCACTGCTTTTCCACCAACTTCAGGAAGACTCCCTTCCCGAGAACAAACAACAGGGGTACCCATAGCCATAGCTTCCAAGATATGTATTCCAAAACCTTCCCAAAACGAAGGTGAAACAAAGACACTAGCCCCAGCAATCAATGCTGGTTTGTCTTCTTCTTTCACAAAGTCAGTAAAAACTACCCTGTCTTTAATATTATTTTCCTCAACCAATTTGAAAATTTGCTCGTATAACCAACCCTTTTTACCCGCTATCACTAAGGTCAGGGGTAAACTTTGTAATTGAGCAAAAGCCTTTACTATTCCTTCGACGTTTTTGTTTGGTTTTAACGTACCCAAATAAAGAACATAGTCTCCCTCTATTCCATATTTCTTTTTGACTTGATCAATTTGGACTTTTGACTTTTGAATTTTGAATCCGATTTGACTCGCCTCGCGAAGCGGGTCGGATTTAAATTTAGCTTTGTCGTATCCCAAATGAGTTACGACAGTTTTATCTTTAGCCATAGGATAATGAACAATAATTTCTTTTTTTGTACTTTCTGAAATCGCGATAATTTTTATTGCCCGCCTTATTGACCAAGCTGTCCAGTACTTTAATTGGATAAAGTCTTTTAGCCTGAACTGATCCCGAGCATTTAAATAACCCAAATCCATCACAGAAACTACTGTAGGGATTGAAGATATTGGCGGCGAATAGTGGCTTGGGGTAAAAAGCACATCTGGCTTTTTACGGGTTACCAGTAAAAAGGGCATAAGCGTACTTACAATCCACAGTCCCCCACCTGGTAAAATTTTATAATTCCAACCCTCCCTTGCTTTAGGCAGATGATCTCCTGGATCGGACGAAAGGTAGACTATAAAATCATGCTTTTTTGCCGCAGGCAGTTTTTCAAGAGCGGTCAGTAAACTCGCGGCGTATTGGTTTACGCCAACTCTGTTTTGTATATTTGCTTCGTTTCCGTTTATGCCGATCAACATGCTACTTTTCTGCCTCCTTGTAAACTTTAATTGTACTCTCAGCGGCTTTAATCCAAGAAAACTTTTTTACGCGTTCTCTTCCACGCTTAATCCACTTCGTGTGGTTCGACAAAACCCCTTTTATACCCAGAGCTATATCCCGTGAGTTATTGGGGTCAATAAAAAAGGCAGCGTCTCCTGCAACTTCGGGCATACTCGAAAGATTAGAGGTCACAACAGGACAATCGCAGCTCATTGCTTCAAGAATAGGTAAACCAAAACCTTCGTAGACTGAGGCGTAAACAAGTGTTTTGGCCCCAGAATAAAGAGCCGGCATGTCGGTTCTTTCAACGTATCCTAAAAACCTTACGTCTTTGCCAAAGACGTTATTCCAAGGCCTCCCAACAACCACCAAATCAAGATCAATCTCGGTTTTTAGAGTTTTACAGGCTTCAATAATCCGTGGTAAATTTTTTCTAGGATCAGAGCCTACAACCAAGAGATAAGGTTTGTTTAGTTTATATTTCTTGGCTACTTGTTCTATTTGAGACTGATTTGCTGGGCGAAAGATAGTGTCTGCCGCCTCTGGTATAACTATAATCTTTGCAGGATCAATATTAAGAACCCCCACTATCTCTTTTTTTGTAAATTCAGAAACGGCAATGATTCTTTGAACTTCTTTCTTGACCCATTCCAGTCTTCTTTTGTGCACACTAACGATTTTAGGGTGAGAAATATCAGGGAAACGCAAAGGTACCAAATCATGAATCGTTGTTACTTTAAAAGCAGAGGTCGGAGGCTGAGTCCAGTCTGAGGAATGAAAAACGTCCACATCTCCAATTAATTTCTCTATAGGTAAGGAGTGCAATCTGTTCCATAGAAAGTCCAAAGCGGTAGGAGGTAATGGAAAAAACTTAGTTCGCGGCAACCCCGGAAAACCAGCTGCGATTTTTTTTAGATGACCCAGCTGACGCAGAGAACCGCCAAATAACGTAAAACTGTCCTGGCGGTCTAAACGCAAAATGTTTTTGACTAAGTTCTGGGTATACCAAGACACACCAGTTCCATAAACTACCGAAGATATATCAATTGCGATTTTCATTTTTACATTTTGAATCCGATTTGATCGGATTTGAATTTTGACTTTTGAATTATCTTATGTATTCCCAAACCGTTACACCATTAAAGTCGCGTTCTGCTACCTTTTTATAACCAACCGTTTCAACTTGATTTCTCACAGTATCTTCTGGATCGAAGATTGGCTGAACATAGCGCATAAGCCATATTTTATCAAAATTTAGATCAATACCGCTTGGTCCAAACGAAGGGACGTTTTTAGAGTAATAGTAGTAAGGGTCTCTTTGACCATCTGTTACAAAAATAGAAGCAGCGCTCGTCTCTTGTGAATTAATTTCTATCCACTCTACGGCTCCCTTCCAATCCTCACGCTGAAAGCGCGGAGCGGCAAGATAAATCCCGCTTGCAGCAAGGTTACACACAACCAGTAATGCAATCAAGACCCTTCCTAATTTTCCCAAGCTTTGTGCTCCTACTGCGGCCAAAATGTAAAAAGCCGGTAAAACAAAGAGGAATCTAAAATAAGAAAAAATTGGCAGGTACAAACCCAATACCGCAAATGCTCCTAACGGAACAACTAGCCAAAGCCAGATTAAAGAGGTTTTTCTCCAATCGAACAAACTTCTGGAAATAGTTATCGCGTAAAGCACAACAGGAATACTAGCCAAAGAATAGTAAAGAATTTTGTTGTAAGAGGTTATTCTTCCTATTGCAAATTTTAAAGGCACCAGAGTCAATTGCTTAAAATCAGTCTTACCCAAAGCTTCCCACCATCCGGGAGCATTAACCTTGACTACTGTTCCAACCGCCAATTGAAGTTTTAGTATTGGTAGCCAAGGCAAGTAAACTATAACCAGTCCAATAAATATACCCATCCATCCGAAAAAATATTTTCTAAAAACCTTATTTTCAAATATAAGTAAATAAAGTCCTATCGAAATAAATATTGCCAGGGGCAAATAGTCCGTATAAAGCAAGAGGCCTGAAAAGGCAAAGAGGCTTATCCACGTAAAGATTCTCTGTTTTCCCATAATTATTGTGATAACCAATTGCATAATCTTTACAACCAACAGTGTTTCCAGAATATACATTCTCGCCTCTTGAGAATAGTAAATATGTAAAGGAGCGGTTGCCAAAAGCAATGCCGCGATTAAGGCCGTGGTATTGTCAAACAGTTTACGGGTTAAGGAATATACCAGATAAATTGTAACAACACCAAAAACTACAGATAACGACCTTACTGTCACCTCAGAAGAACCAAAAATACCAATCCAGAATTTAAGTAAAAGATAGTAGGCTGGCGGGTGAAAGTCGCCGGGTGAGAATTGATGAATAATTGCAGAATATGAAAGCTTGCTTGCCGCCAAAATACTAGTAGCCTCATCAAGCCATAATGATTGGTTAACATTAATAAGCCGCAAAACCAAGCCTAAAACCAAAATCCATAACAGACGTGGAATTTTACCTAGCACTACTACCTCCAAGAAGCGACCGGAAAGCGCCGGAAAACACTCCGAAATCGTAGGCCAGTTTAAAAATTATGAACGAGGGGTTAAAAAATAGAATTGATTTTACAAAACCAGTAACAAAAGAAACCGGTAGAGAAGAACGAACTAAAGCAACAACTGTCCCCAACTTACCCAATTTATATTTTCTTTTACCAATCCACTCGGCTTGCTGTATTACTTCCGACAAAGTTTCTGGATTTTTATGATAAAACTTAGCGCCTGGCGCGTTTACCGCCACATAACCAAGCTTATCGGAAAGCGTCCAATCGTCTGTATAACCTATGGGCGTGAATCCTTGAACTTTTAAAAATTCACTTTTAAAAATCGCTCGAAAAACTTTTTGTTTATCAGGATAGTTTTTTGGGTGCCGCCGCCCTTCTTCCCATCCTTCGTTTAATCCCCAACATGCAGACCATAAATTTTTTGGGTTTGCTACAAACTCTTCTTTGCTAAACGTACCTTTTACTTTCCCATGAACAATGGGCTCAACCAGCTTCTCAATAAAATCGGGGTCAAAGGTCATGTCTGCATCTACAAATACCAATACCTCACCCCTTGCTCGTTCCGCACCCATGTTACGAGCCGAACCAGGACCTTTATGAGGCTGTCGCAGAATTTGAAATTTTAAATTTGAAATTTTAAATTTAGACAAAACTTCCAAAGTTTTGTCAATTGATCCATCGTCAATCACTATAATTTCCAAATCTTGGTATGTTTGCCCAGCCAAAGATGTCAAACACTCACTAATAACTTTTTCTTCGTTGAAAGTTGGAATAATTACTGTAACCCTGGTCATACAATTTTCAAAAACAACTGCTCGTATTTTTTAGCTATCTCGTCCCAGGAGAATTTACTGGCTTGTTCTCTCGGTTTCACACCCCAGTCTATATCTAAAGCCTTTTGTAAGGCCTGCGCGTACTCTTTGGTGTGCTCTGGGTTTACAAACAACCCACTACCACCTCCTACTATATCCCTTCTTATCGGGTCATCATTAGCCACAACAGGAAGACCAGAAGCCATGGCTTCTAAAAGTACTAAACCGAATGACTCCCAGGCTGATGTGGGGAATGTAAAAACATCAGCTGTTCTATAAACTTTATCGATATCTTTGTAGGCAGACTCAAGAATTTTAAACCTTCCAGGTAAAAGCTGGTCGCCCATCTTTTGAAGTTCGTCTTTCATTTCTCCTCTCCCAACCAAAACAAGAGAACCTTTTTTTAGTAAAGAAACTGCTTTTATAGCTAATTTTTGTCTTTTTATGGGTACAAGTGCGGCAACACATAAAATTATTGGTGTTGCAAAATTAATTTTTAATTTCTCCCCTTGAGGCGTAAAACGGATAGTATCAACACCGTTTGGTATCGTAACGGTTTTTACTAAAGGGTTTATTCTATTTGCCCATTCACACTGAGATTTTGTAAAACCCACAAAATAATCTGGAAAAAGCCAGAGGTTTACACGATCATCCCACCCTAAACCTGATTGCCCTATTGATACAACTTTGCCAACATTGTTAAACCGGCAAAGTATCGTTTGCCAGCCATTATTCCAAGGAACAACAACATCAAATTTTTCTTTCTTTAAAGTGGGTAAAATTTTTCGCATAAATTCCATAACAGCCAAAGAACTATTGTCTAAAAATAGCCTGCGTTTTAAATTCAACGGTTCTTGTAGCGTGTCTGGCTTCCAACTCGTTGGTATTTGCACAATTTTGTAATTTTTCCCATATCCTGGACCTGCTTGATAAACCACAACTTCGTGATTTTTACCCAGTCTTTCAGCAATCTCGGGAATTAATGTTTCGACCCCTCTTTCTATAATTCCTGAATAAAAACTCAGGAAGGCAATTTTTAGTCTTTTTTTAGTTTCCATGTTTGGACTCCTGGAACAAGCTCTGATTCAAAATTGTAATGGTTTTGAACATACTCCACAATTTTTTTAGGCTGATACACACCTAAATCAAATGAATTTCCAACCGACGGTTGTCGCCAAAAGACATACACTGGAGGATTTTGCTCCCAACGAGACACAATTTCTTCTTGCACTCCAGGGATTTCTAAGTACCAGCTGAAATTGTCTGTCCAACGCTTCGACGGCAATCTATCTGCTATTACATACAAACCAGAATGCAATCCGAGGAAAAAAACTTTATCTTTATGGTCTGCTATATTGGCTATTTTATTCGCTAAATCTATATCTTTTGTTTCATAAAATCGAGTATCTTTTTGCCAATCAATAGCAAGTACTGGTTTGTGTACAAAAGGAGTAAGGAGTAAAACAACACCACTAAAAAGCATTATTACTTTTTTTATATCCCAACTTTTAACTATCAAGGCAAGGTTTAACACAATAAAAGCTAAAGCTAATTGGAGATGGAAAAAGGAGAAACGGGGATAAACCATAACAAGCGACACAAGAAGAAGTGTCAAAAGCAGTGAGGTGGTGGTATCTGAAAATATCTTACGTCGCCCCGCCTGCAAGCGCCTAAGCGCAGCGATGGCGGGCAGGATAATGTTGTATAACAATATCGGAGTTAGTAAAATTATGATTACCAGTACTTGTTTACCGGATAAAGACATTTGCACGTACCCCGAAAACTTTCCCCACTCCCCTAGCGGGTAGAGGATTGTCCAGTTTATAAAATCTTGTAAGGCTTGCTCTTGAACAAGCCTAATTACAAAAGGTGTAAGTAATATAAGTGGAGGGAAGGCTAGTTTAACCAACCCACCTCTTGTCACGCCTCGAAAAATTACATACATACCTAAGATTATCAAAAACAAAGCTGTTGTTTGTTTAATTAAAGCCGCAGCGGAGAGGAAAAAACTTGTCAAGAGAAGAAAATTGTCGTTTTTTTCCTGTATCCAACGCAAGGCAAAATACGTACCCAACAAAACGGGTGGAACTATAGCCATATCAAACCATAGCATGTTGCCTTCCAAAAATGGTTGTATTAAAACATAAAACCCAACAGATATGAGAGCGATGATTTTTTTACCAGTGATGTAGTTTGCAACATAATAAAGAATTGATGAAGAAAAAAGGATTATTGTCCAGGCGACTGTTTTTAAAACTACGACGTCATAACCAAACAGTTTGTAAACAAAAGACAAAAACATTGTTAGCAAAGGAGGATAGGGATGAATCATATCTTTGTAGAGCAAAAATCCTTCGTTTCGTAAGTAGGGGTAAGACAACATTTCTGGCCAAGCTGTAAATTGCAAATTTGCCAAAAGAAAAAGTTGGAAACTTAATAAACCGAATAAAATAAGTATAATCATTTTTTTCTCCCAACAACCGTTAATCCTGAGCCTTGTCCCAAAGCAGAGACTATATAATCTGGGATTGAAAATAAAAGGTTTTTAAAAAATCTTCGTTTGAAATTTGTTAAACTTTGCCAAATCTCGCTTTTTGGATCACCGCAATCCCAAATCCCAGAACGGGTTTCTGAGTAAGCGATATCGAAACCAGACTGCGACATCAAACGAGAAAGTGAATCTTTGGTGAAATGCCATTTATGTTCGTGGGGATAAAGATAACCCCACTTTGTACCCCACATGCGCGAACTAAGGCTTCCGAAGTTTGGGACATCAACCAAAACTAAACCGTCTTTCTTTAACACTTCACAAGTCTTATTTAATACACCCCTCGGATCTTTAACGTGTTCTAACACGTGGTTGAAAATCACAACGTTAAAAGAGTTTTCTTTAAGTACTATTTCTTCAAATGTATTTTTCTTGGTTGGTATACCCCGTTTAACTGCTTGTTCAGCCGCAAATTTAGAAGGCTCAACCCCCAACACTTCCCATCCATCATCTTTAAATAACGAAAGGAGTGTCCCAACTGACGAGCCAGCCTCCAAAATTCTTCCGCTTGAAATAAATTTTTGAATAATATGAAGTCTTTTTAAGAAAATATTTTCAAACTGTTCGGTTTCCTTAAAATAAGTTGCATCCCTATGGTAGCTTTGATAATCAGGTAGAGTTTTACTTTCAGTTTCTCCAAGGCCACACTTATTACACTTATAAATTTGGTATCCATCAACCAAGCCATATACATCTAACTTTGTTCCGCAAGAAATACATTTTTTCATATTTTAATAGCCAACTTTTGCCTGAAACAAACGTCTCTTTATTTTCTTTAGAGGAGTTTCTATATAAGCCCGCAGTTTGTATTGTTTATCAACTGTCTGCCACACAGACGGCACAGTCTTTGGCCTCTCCCTAAAGAATACCTCAGGGTAATAAAAATCCAGGGAGAACGGTACGCCAATTTCATATTTTAGCTTTTTATTTCTCTTTGGAACATTTTTTTCTTGCTCTTTTTCTGCTGCTCTTGCCAAAAACGTAGCATGTATATAAGGAGCATCTATATAAAGAATATTCTTTGGGTTCCGGTTTTGAATCATTCTATTATCTTTATCTACCCACCCCCAAACCCCATGCGGTCCATATGAATGAAGCCCTGGAATTTTTCTGTTCACCGCCCGTATACTATAGTGCCCCTTCAAATTACCAAAAGTATAATTTCCAGCTTCCTTCTCTAAGTAATGATACATATCCCCAACTAAGTTATAAGTCGGTACGATAATAGACTCTATGCTCTCCTGGTTCCTTATTTTTGAAACGAGACGGCTAATACTAGCTTCCCACCACACTTCGTCACCATCTACAACCACAAACCAATCAGTTTTCGTTGCGTCCAACATTTCCTGACGGGCTTGTGGAAAAGTTTGCGTGGAGACTTCGCCATAATTACGGAACTTAATTTTTTTGTCCTTGTCAACTTTTATGAGAGACTTTATTACTTCAATCGTTCCGTCAGTGCTTCCGGTATCCCAGAGAAGAAGTTGATCAACGTGTTTAATTACAGACATCACAGAGTACCAAAGAAAACGCGCTTCGTTTTTCACCAAACAGTGCGCTGTAATAGTTTTTTTCATTTATTTAACAATTTAAAAACAAAAAAGTAGCTGACTAGTAAAGTTAATGTGTTAGCAACAGCAATGGCTATCACGGGAGCAAACACTCCTAAAGAGGATATATATAAATAATTGATAATAAGCGTAACAGGTAGCTGAATAATTGATAATATGGCGACTATTGCTGGCTTTTTAAAGTGATAAATTAACAAGTTAACAGCCGGGGTAGCAAGAACAAACGGTAAAAAGGCAACAAAGAGCCATTGTAAAACAGGACCAGACTGCCGATACCCATCTCCTAAAAGAGCAATCACCACAGGTGTAATAATAATCCCAAGAACTAGGCCGCAAATAACTAAACCTGAGAGTACAACAGACTTTTTAAAATAGGCGACCAGGCTTTCTCCTGCCAAAGAGGCGTAGTTTGTCGCAAAAACTGTTGCTAAACTACCCATAATTATAGGCACCCCTATACTAAGCCTGGAAGCAGCTCCGTAGATACCCGCCTCATATGCACCCGCAAGACTCACTAATAGTAAAATATCAATTCTCGAGTTTAGCGTTGAAACAATTTTATTTGTACTCATCCATCCCGAAAAACCAGCAGAAGTACGAAACAGTTTTACCCACCCATTCTCAAGTTTCGGCGCGTCAAACAACCAAATAAGCGAAAACAGAAATGCCAACAAAGAACTTCCCGCAAAAACGATTAAAACGTTTGCCAGATTTACCGTGCCGAAGCTAGCCAAAATTAGTATAAAGGTGAGCCTGAAAAAATTAGTCAAAGAAGACAAAAATGCGGCTTTTCCCCAATACCTTTTTGACTCAATTGCAAAAATCTGAAACTCAAGCAATAAAACACCAAAAGCTCCGAGTGCTGAGACCAAAACTAGAAAAGTATTATTGCTTGCGAAAATTATCTGCGAAAGAAACGGGGACAAAACATAAATCAGCGCCAAGATGGTAAAAGCAGTAACGATCTTAAGAAAGAAAGAAGTTTTATATAGTCTACTAACTCCCATTTTGTCACTTTCCCATTTCCCTGAGGCAAACTGAAAAAAGTTTGCGCCAATCCCTAAGTCTCCGAAAGCCACAAAAATAGTCATTAGGCTACCGACAGCAGCTACCAAACCCCAATTCTCAGGGCCTAATAGCCGAGCGGCAAATATAGTAAAAATGATTCCAAAAAAAGAGGAAGAAGCGTTACCTGTAAAGATAAGCGAAACGGCTTTTGTCGTCTTTGAGAAAATTGCTTCTTTGAACTTATTAATCATTTTGATTTATTTAACATTTGCGGTACTAAAACCCGTATTAAGTATAAACCCGAAATAATTACTAATGACAGTAAAGAAAGATACAATCCTGGACGGATGTTCTCCTGATCTGAAAAAATAATCTTGTACTGGCCTTGAGATGGCACAAAAAAGCCGTTGACCATTGAATAGAACGGAAACGGAGATTTGAAATCGGAATTGATCAACTCCCAGTCTCGGTGATAGTTGTCGGTAAATGCGATCCATTTAACTTTGTCTGGAACGTTAATCTCGTATTCTACCGGACTCTTTTCCTCATATTCTACTTTCTGCCACACTCCCCCAAAAACTGGCTCCAAGCTCCCGACGCTACCTGCGCCAATACTAACAACCCCCATCTTGTTAGTTAATTCCCTTGCTTTTTCCAGAGCGGAAAGCCATTTATCGCGAGGTATAAGTGCAACAGTGTTTATTACCTGGAAACCGTTTGCGTTCTCCAGAACAAGTTCGTGTGTTCCTTTTGGTAAATTTATGGTTTGAATATACCAACCAAACTGTCCTGGAGTTTTTTGGGAAACTTCAAAATTATTATTTTTAATCTGTCCCCTCAAAAGTCCCTCTTCCGAACGCGTCATGCTTCTTACCGCAAGGACGTAATCACCGCTGGTATCAACGTTTAATCTGAAATTAATCTTCTCTCCTTGACGAGAAGAGAAAGCCACGCCTTGTCCGAAATCAAATTCATTGGTTTGAATATTGTTTACAAGTAATTCGTATTTCCATCTTAAATAATCACCGCTGCCGCGTACTGCCCATTCTGATTTACTGCTCTGGCTGGGAGAAATAAAATATTTTTGCAAAAAACTTAAATTCAGGTCTTCCTGGTTTTTATTATTTAGAACAAGAACTGCTGACCCTGAGGCAATTTGAACAAGAGACTCTGGTTCTGTTTTTCCATCCTCGACAAAAATAAAACCTTGATTTTGTACTGAAAATTCAGCACTTTTACTTTCCAGTTTGCTGTAAATATCATCTCCTCCGACAACTATTACAGCTTTCGTCAACCCGTAAATGCGCGGTTTGGGCTCTGCAATTTCGTAAACCGGAAATTCTACATTCCGATTGACCTTTTTTAACCACTTTTTACTTTCAACTAAACCAAGAAGCTTGTTCCAATCTTCTTGCTCCTCTATATTTAAATTAATTTTTCTCGGATCAGGTGAAAATGCTAAATATTTTACCCCTATTAACTTTAACCACTCAATCGACTCGTCTTTGTGTAAAAAATTAAAAACGTCTAGAGTTCCTGTGTTAAGCGCGGCAAACGGCCGAAGGCTAACTAGGCTTTTTGCGTCTAATGCAGGTTTCGTTTCTGTGTGATATGCCAATGGGTGCCGCTCTGGAAACCAGACAGTTCTTGAAAAATCTTTTTCTCCCGAAACCATTTCGTTGAACGTCCTAACACCTTCAGGAAAGTCTCTTTTTGCCAAAACTCCATGCATGTTTTGCAAAAGCCCGGGAGAAATAAGATACAGTAAATAGACAAAAATTGCCGCGATTGTAAAACCAGATAATATCCGATTTTTAATAATTTGTTGAAGATTAACAACAATCAAACCAATTAAAATTCCTGCAAAAAGTGTGAGTGGGGCAAAAAACTTAGTCGAATCACGAAAGGCTCCACCTAAGGGAATCGAATCTACCGCCTTAGAGTAAAGTACGCCTAAAAATCCAGTTTCTCCCTTAACTAAAAAAGCAAAGAGTAAAAAGCAAAAAATTAGGGCGGAAATCTTCCTTGCTTTTATAAAGAAAAAATTCGCAAAAATTAAAATCGGGACACCGATAAAATACCATGGTATTGGAGAAAGCTTACCAAATTCGTTTTGGGGCCAATGTGGAGAGTAAAGAAAGAGCGGGTTCAAGACAGAAACAAGCTCTAATCCCGACCTTGTACCTGACCCGGTCGTTGGCTCAATCGACAAGACAGGAATTAACCAATAAGCGCTGAGTCCTAAAACAGCTAGCACAAACAAAACCGGTGTTTTCCAAAGTCTCGGCTCAAATATTTTTAAAGAAAAAGCACTAGTTAAACCCTGCCAAACAATGAAGGTAAAGATTGAAATTAGCGCAAACCTTACATCCGCCGCAACTAACAACATAAAAACAGCAAGCGTTAAATAGAATTGGGGGAAAGTATTGTTATCTTTAAGTTTTACAAGTTGTAAAAGGGCAAGAGGAAACACGCCATAGGCCAAAGCTACCCCAACCTGACCTCCGTCAATAACTAAAATAAAATAGGTGCTAAGTGCGTACACAAGTACGGAAAAAATGGATATCAGGGTAGAAAAGCCTAAATACCTCGTAAAAAACCAGGGTGACAAAACTGCAAAAAATAGCGCAGGAAAATAAAAAACTATACGGATAACAAGACTGTTATCCAAACCCAACACTCCCAACCCGCGATATACAAACATCAAAGGGTAAATCCAATAAAGGTCGTTCACGACACCCAATCTGCCTCTAGCCTCCCAAACAAGAGGCTCGGCAAAGAAATTCTTAAAAGCTTCAGGAGAAAAATATGGAGCATCCCCCCAAACAGCAGGCCCTGGAGAAAAAATAGACTTAAAGACTAAGAAGACTGCCACTAGAATGCCAGTCCAGCCCAAAAAGAGAAACTTGTCAGATAAAACAGTGTGAGTTTCGTCGCGATTGCTTATACCGCGAATAAGGAAAAAAGGGACAACAACCAGAGATAATAGCAATAAATAATTAGCAAATTGCTCAACCATGCCTATATAAGTATACATTACCTAAAAGCTGAAGAGTGATTTAATTCTGAAGTTTAGAGATATAAATATTTAAATAATCAAAATCTTGTTTGACAAACCGCCATTCTGCTGTTGTTCCGTCGTACTTAGTCATTAATTTTTCAACTACCGGGAGATGTTTAGTCAAAACCTCAACTGCCGGCCCCTTGCTCTCGTCTAATTTCTCATCTAAAATAAACTCTGTCCACTCGCCAACCGTCGAAGAATACCTAATAGTTGCTACTTCAAAATTACCTTTCTTATCGTTTTCTATTACGTACTTTAGTTCTGCCAGTCTTCTATTTGCTAATTCTTTATAAAAGTTTTCCTTACTATTTGCAGAAAGTGAAAAAAGGAACAATTTTACTTTTTCTTCAAGTCTTTTTGTAAGGTATGCGAAACCATCATCAGGATTAATCTTTTCTAAAGGTACTTCCATCGCACTAGGGCTTGCGTCCGTAGCGAAAGCAACAGGAGCAAAAAGGAGTACAAAGGAAAAAACTGCAAAGATTAAAATATTTAATATACGCACTATATATAAACTATCACAAGACATAGTAAATATACAAGTTTGTGATATCCTAAGAAAGAATGAGTAAGGCTAGAATTTTTCTATGATTATATCGGTTCTAATATTTCTTTCTGCTTGTCTACTTCTTTATTTGCCAATCTTGGTAAACCCTCGGTTAATTCTCGAACGAGGTAATGATCTTCAGGAATTTTACTGGCCGATTTTTTATTTTATAAGGGAACATATATTTTCTGACTTCTCCCTCCCTTTATGGAACAATATGTTTTTTTCAGGTACCCCCCTGCTTCCCGACCCGCAATCATTCTTATTTTACCTACCAAACATTATCTTTCTCATTTTGCCAATTGATCTTGCCTTTATCATTTCACTACTGACGCACTCCTTGTTTGGAGGTATAGGTGCATATCTAGTTGCAAAGCATGGTCTTGGCTTCTCTGAAAAGTCTAGTATTCTCACTGGAA
Organism: Microgenomates group bacterium Gr01-1014_5; assembly: GCA_007376395.1. Classification (GTDB taxonomy): domain Bacteria; phylum Patescibacteriota; class Microgenomatia; order UBA8517; family UBA10165; genus VMGE01. The sequence continues at coordinate 172,850 of VMGE01000001.1, forward strand.
TACTTTATCTTACTTTTCCAAGAACAGCAGGGTTTATAGAGGCCGGACATTACGGTTTTGTTACAGCAACTACATGGCTACCATTTCTCATACTTTCAGCGATAAAATTAACTAAACGACCCAACTTCTCCTGGTCTGTACTATTAGCACTCAGCTTATCAGGGCTGTTTTTTTCATTCACCACACTCTTTATTGTGTCTGCCCTACTGTTTATACTATTTGTTGCAGGTAGTTATCTCTTCCTTAAAACGTCTTCTGTAAATACCTTAATCTTTTCTGCGCTTGGCATTATCCTTACCCTTGGCCTTACTGCAATAGCACTCCTTCCGCAACTAGAATGGCTGCCCCAAACCACCCGTTACATTTTACTGCAAGACCGCGATGTGTACCCCAAATGGAATGGCAAAATAGAGTTTATAAAGGCAATCTTTCCTCACATCATTGGCAATGGAAAACTAATTAATCAGCTTGATTCTGAAAAGTGGATTGCTTCAGGAATTTTTTTATCCATACTTGCACTAATCGGATTCGTAAAGCTCAAAGGTATATTCAAAATATTAATAATAATTATTGTTTCAGGAACTATCCTTGTAAGTTTAAATAACGTTTCACCGCTTTCCTCATTACTGCTCTCCATTGATTGGTACGTCTTGAGCCGCGTTTCGACTAGAGTTTGGTTTATGTCTGGAAAGACCATATTCCGAAAGACCGAAAGTTCCCGTCTCTTTATTTGAATTTCTTAAAAAAGACCGTGAGAGCTTCCGCGTGTTTTGTGTTAACCGCTGCTTCTCTCAGCAAGATGTCGCAAAATACAACTTGCAAACTATCGAAGGCTATGGCACAATTTTTCAGAAAAACTATTACGATCATTTCATTCAGCTTTCGCAGGTTTTTTGGGATAAATACTCATCAACTCTTCCTCCTATTTCTGTTTACCGGTTTCGCCAAATTCAACCCTATGCTCCCGAGCTTGTAGACTATAACGTTAAGTATGTAATAAGTCCTTATAAACTTACCGGCGTCGGTTTTAAGTTCGTTGAACAATTCGATAATTTTCTGCTTTATGAAACTGAATTAGTCCACTCCAGAGCCTACTTTGTGGCACCTGGAACAAAATCGGAAATTGAGGCTCCGGTTCTTTATTACTCGCCAAACAAAATTGTCGTCGATACCTCAAAAAACAAGGCTCGAGAATTAACCATAGCCGAAGTGTGGAGCCCTGGATGGAAAGCAATACTCGATGGCGAGAAAGAGGTAGAGATCTTACAAACAAAGAACAGACTACGGCGTATAAATATCGAAGGTAGCACTAAATCTGTGGAGTTCATTTATAATCCTAAAAGTTATCAAGTAGGTAAGGTTCTCAGTTTGTTTACTTTATTTGCAATATTGCTATATTTGGCTCGCGAATTAAGAAAGAAGGGCTTTAAGAGACCCTGATAATAAAATTATATAAACATAGTTTGCAATACTTTCTGCTTCTTCTGTCTGCCCCAGAGACCAAACAATAAAGGTTAAGAAAAAGAGTGTTATGCCTGTTACAATAAAGATTTTGGCGTCTATATCTAGAACAAAAGGCGCTAAAACAAACGCTAAAAATATTAATAAGTAAGAAGTAACAATTAAATTAAGGTAGGGCACAAAAAATGAAGAAAGTAAAAGCAAAATGATAAATGAAAAAGTAATCAGTCTATATCTTTTGGTGTAAATCCACCGAGCAAGATATTTCTCAACTTTCCCAACGTCTAGTAATTTTAATTTTTTAATTTCCATTTTTGTTTCTTGATCTTACGAAAGTAAAAACCAACCAGGAGATAGCCGCAAGAACCGAGACTGCTGAAAACGCACCTGCTTTGTAAAAAACACTCTGGGGCGCATATTCTATTTTAAACTTTTTTATATTCGGGTCAGATATTAACCATCCATTTGCATATCCATCTACCGTAAAGTGATCACCAAGCGATAAAAACTTACCATATTCATTCTGACCTAAAAGTTGCCAAGATGGATTGAATTTCTCATTAAAAACTAAAACATATGAGTCTTTATTGGCACCACTTATTTCAACTGTATAGCTTGTTGGATTATCCCGAAAATAACTAATACTTGGACTAACCTTACTCTCATAAGATCCATTAATTCCAATAACTGGAGGGGAGAAAAATTCCTTAGCTTCAATTTTATCAACCGGTGGAAGTTCGGCGTTATCGCTACAAATATATAAGGAGATAATCTTGGCAGAAACTGATGGGAAAAAGAGATAACGGGCATAAACTCCTTCCGCTGTAGCCGGAACCTCAAAACTATCTTCACCTTGCAAGAAACCGTGTCTTTCAGAATAAGTAAATTCATCATCACTAAAAATTATTTTTACTGGCCTCAGTCTATCTTGTTTCCAAATCTTAATTTCATAAGCACGCCGTGGGTCAAAATTTGCTATTTTTCCCTTGAAACAAGCAGTTTCCCCGAAAGAAAACTTTTCCAATCCCGAACTCTCAATAGTTAACAAATTCGGCAAGTCTGGGAAATGTAGAGTGTATTCTCCACTTCCTTGCTTTTCCTCAACCCTGGTTACCATCCAATTTTCTTGAGCCTTTTCAACCTCTAAAGTCTTCGTCTGATTATCTATTTTCAATTGGACAGAATCAGGTAAAATAATGCTCCCGTCAATAGCCTTGGGCATACTAGTAGTAGGGAAAAAGATGTTATATTTGCCATCTTCCGGAAAAACTACTTTATAGACTTTTCGAGTTGCCCACTGCTCGATGTTTGATAAGAGAGGAGTAAAAAATTCCTTAATTCTTTCGATTTCCCAAACAACACCCAACGTTTCATCAATAAGTTTATTGCTAGCAGCCTTAAAATCGCTCCTAACCACACGATCACTAAACACCCGCTCAGCAGGACTTAAATATTCCAGAACCATATTTGCTAATTCGAAGTCATTTGTTTTGTCAGGCGTAACCTCGAGTAATGAATATATCTCACCCAGGTAAGTTCTAATCGTAACAGCATTTTCCAGTAAATACTTTTCTTTAATTTGTAAATCTACCATTCTCTGTTGCTCAGCGCTTCTTCTTAAAACAAGACCCAAGTAATCTCCCATTTTACTTCGGGAATCTTTTTGGGTAGCTAGCAGTTTTTGTTCTTGGTCTTCCTTGAATGCATATAGTATCGAGTTTGGAAGTATCTCGACTTCAGGAGAACTTTGTAAATTAAATTTTTTCTCAAGCGGGCAAGACAAGCAATCATAAACCTGCATTAGTTTTGTCTTAAAGCTTTCAAACTCCGGATATAATTTCAGAACAGTTGAACCCACCGAGTGCCCCTCATCAAAAAAACTATTCGCCAGAGTGACGTACCTGTCTGGAGCAATGTTAACCTCAGAAGTGGTATATACTTCTGAATTAACATTGGTGCTAATTTTATAAAATTCCCATTCCCCAAACTTCTTTACTTTACTAACCTTCTCAAATGATTCTATAGCTTTTTTGTAGCTCTCTGGACGCTCTGAAGAAGACCAGGTTGAGTCTGTAAGCACATCTTCTCTTAGTAAGAGGTATCCTATATTTAACTTTTCGGCGAATTGCAAGAAGGGAGACTCGTTGTTTTCCTTTATAGAACCGTAAAGGCGGTCGATTAAAGCCGTCTCTTCGTTTGTGAGACCATGCCATCTTGAAATAACTCGTGCGGTAGAGAGTGCATAGGGGAGCGGGGAAAGGCTCCAGTATCCCCAACTATATGCGTCACTTTGCCAATTTTTATTAACAGGTGGAAGTAATAGAACTCTTTTTTCACCTAAATTATTGTTT
>VMGE01000012.1 GCA_007376395.1 Microgenomates group bacterium Gr01-1014_5
ATGTTGGAAGATATTGCTTTAATGCGCGCGATGCCAAACATGATTGTTGTAGTGCCCTGTGATAGTGTTGAGGCGAGAAAAGCTACGGTTGCGGCATCAGAAAATGGAAAGCCGACATATCTTCGTTTTGGGCGGGAAAAAACTCCGGTAATGACGGGCGGCGAAACGCCGTTTGAAATAGGCAAAGCTTATTCAATGTGGGAAAGTGGTAATCCGCAGGTGGCCATTGTTGGCTGTGGTGCACTATTATATGAAGCATTACTTGCGGCTCGGAAATTGATAGAGACAGAGATAGAGATAGAGGTAATAAATTGCCATACAATAAGCCCGATTGATGAGAGGACAATTATTTCTGCCGCCAGACGTTGCGGGGCAATAGTTACAGTTGAAGAACATCAAATCAACGGAGGTTTAGGCTCGGCAGTTGCAGAAGTATTGTCGCGCAACTGGCCAGTTCCAATCGAATACGTCGGCATGCCAAACTCCTTTGGCGAATCAGGCAAGCCAGACGAACTTTTGGAAAAATATAAGATGAAAGCAAAAGATATAATCAAAGCTGTCAAAATGGCGGTTAAAAGAAAGAATAAAGAATAGAAATGGAAACAACAACAATTGCTATTCCCAACATTGATAACAGACCGGCGCTTGGGGATACCATAAGTTTGGTGCAAACAGATAAGCGTTTTTTAGAAGGAAGGGTGGATAAACTTAAAGAAAGTCTAAGAGAGATGCTGCAGCATATTTCACCCAACCTAGAAGATGAGGCAGTAGCAAATTTAGATAAAATATGCGATAGAGGGCTACTGGACTCAACTTACTCACAAATAGTCGGAAGAATTAAAGGAGAAACATTTTTTTTTAAAGATCTTGAGAAATTGGGAATTTTAGATAGAGTTTTATGGGATCTTCCGGATTTGCAAGATTTAAATGGTGTTCCCGTACGTTGGTCTCGACCCTTAGGCTATAGAGTTGGAGGTAATTACAGGGCTGGTATTCCTAGAATTTCAATTTCAAAAGAACCAGCAAGTAAATTTGAAACGATTGAGTTTTTATTACATGGCGCTTTACCTCCGACTACTTCTAATTTAATTCATGAAGGCATACACGCTGTACAAGATAGAATGTCGGGTACTCTTTGGGAGTCTTATCCAAACAGATATAGGGGTAATCCTGAATTATTTGAATCTACGGCAAAACATTATCAAGGAATCCCTGAGTCAATGCTTCTTGATCAGAGAGTTGCTAAGATGGAAGAGTATTTCACCTTTTTTAAAAATAAAATTAGCCAAACAGACAAGGATAAAATTTTTTATGCCATTCATGCTTTAGAAAGGTTGAGTTCACTTGGCGCAGATTTACCGGCTATAATTAGAATTTGCAGAAACCCGGGGGGTTGGAATAGAAAGAAAAAACAGTATGATGACGTGCAACGTGTAATTAACAAAAACGAGAAAACTTTGAGACTTTCAAAAGACGAAGCAGACGATCTTTTAGAATGTTATGAAATAGAAAAAGCAATTGAGGTTTTGGCAGTACAAATTATTGTACAAAACGAATTGAGAATTGCGGCGGCAATGCGTGTTGACGGAGGTGTAAAAACATGAGTTCGTTTGTAAATTTAGACCCAATTTTGAGAAATGGCCATGGAATGCTTTTGGCCTATGACCACGGGTTTGAGCATGGCCCGATGGAGTTTGACGAACAGTCGGCAGACCCTGCCTGGATAATGGACATTGCCGACTCCGGGCATTTCACCGGCGTTATCTGTCAAAAAGGAATTGCTGCTCGGTATTACAGCAAAGATAAACACAAAGTCCCCCTTATCCTGAAAGTAAACGGAAAAACAGGTTATCACAAAGACCCTGACGAGGAGCCGATTTCGGTGCAAAACTGCACAGTGGAAGAAGCAATTGCTCTCGGCGCAGTAGGGGTGGGATATACAATTTATGTTGGGTCGGAACACGAAAACAAAATGATTGCTGAGTTTTCGGCAATTGAGCGCGAAGCGCACGAAAAAGGCTTGATCGTTATGGGCTGGATGTATCCAAGAGGACACCACATAGAAAAAGATACAGAAACAGAAACGCTCGCCTATGCGGCTCGTTTGGGTTTGGAATTAAATTGTGACGCAGTCAAAATTAAATATACGGGCAACGTGGAGAGCTTTAAGCGGGTAGTACACATGGCTGGTAGCACTAAAGTTTTTGTAGTTGGCGGTCCCAAAACAGAGAATGCGACAGAGCTTTTAACGACTGCTCAGGAAATTATCGAGGCAGGCGCCGCAGGCTTGGCAGTAGGAAGAAACATTTGGCAGGCGGAAAAACCACTTGAGGTCGCGGAACGTTTAGCTGGTATAATCTACAAATAGATTACTTCTTTTCTGTTCATGGCTGATTTTGATCTGATAAGTATCGGCGATTCTACAATTGACGTCTTCATGGAAATTGATCCTCAAGAGGCTGATACTTTTTGTAAATTAGACGATAAAGAATGTTTCGTTTCCTTCAAATATGGAGCAAAAATTCCGGTAAAAAAGTTTACAAGAATTGCAGGTGTCGGAAACGCGGCCAATAACGCCATCGGCTCCTCGCGCTTAGGTTTAAAAACAGCTATTTACACAATACTGGGAAGCGATAACGAGGGACGAGAGATGAAAAATATCTTTGAGGACGAAGACGTGGAGACTAAATTTATAGTTACGGAATCCGAGAAGCGTTCAAACTTTTCCGTAGTCTTAAATTATTCTGCCGAACGTTCGATTTTTGTTTATCACGAGGAGAGAAGTTATAACCTGCCGGAATTAGGAGAAACAAAATGGGTCTATTTTACTTCGGTTGGTAAGGGACACGAGGCGCTACATCAACAAATTCCCGATTACATTAAAAAATCAGGGGCAAAACTTGGCTACAACCCGGGAACACACGAACTTAAAGAGGGATTGGATGCACTTACTCCTGTTTTGCAAGCTTGTGAAGTCGTCTTGGTCAATCGTGAGGAAGCATACGAATTGGTTGGAGGAGATATTTTAGACATAAAAGGCTTGTTGTTGGCACTTAAGAAAATAGGAGCACAAATCGTGGTTATCACTGACGGAAGAGATGGATCGTACGCTTCAATTGATGGTCGGGAAGTTTGGTTTTGTCCTATTCCTCTTGAGTCACCTGTTGTGGAAAGAACCGGTTGTGGGGACGCTTATTCAACCGGATTTTTGGCGGCTTTAGCGCAAGGTAAAGAATTGCCGGAGGCAATGCTGTGGGGGACAATGAACGCAACCAGCGTAATTCAATATATTGGGGCGCGGGAAGGGTTGTTGACTCCCGAGGGCATGAAAAAAACAATTGAAAAGTGGGGAAGTTTTGCAAAGGCAAAGATGATATAGAGGTTAGAGACTAGAGATTAGAGGCTAGATAAATGGCAAAGATATTAGTTACCAGAAAAATACCAGGCAAAGCTTTTAAAAGGCTCGAAGAAAGCGGACATGAACTTATTGTTTCGCA
>VMGE01000013.1 GCA_007376395.1 Microgenomates group bacterium Gr01-1014_5
TTATTTTACATTTAATTCTGGAAAGACGACCGCTTATCCAAAATTAAGGCTAAACGTTGGACGACATAGAAATTAGGTTCGTAAGGAGAGACCTTGCGAGGCTGGATTGTTGTTATCCCCCTTCGCGAAACACACGAGAGCGTTAGCTCACGGATCAGAGCGAAGTTTTGTTCGCTTCGGAGGGATTCCGCTCCCTACGAAGCGCGGGGAGTAGATACCCCGACCGTTAGGTCGCGGGAGCTTCATCTGTAAACTTCTCTTCTGTGGCCGACTTTGGTAATAGTAATTAGTTTACCAGCTTTATCGATTGTGTAGATTACTCGGTATTTCCCAATTCTTATTCTGTAGTCAGTATCTAGCTTTTTACTCCCATGGGGTTGTGGATTTTTACTTAAAAGGCCAATTTTCGTAAATACTCTTCGCGCCAGAGTCTTATCATAAGAGAGAATTTCTTTTTCAGCGGATCTTTTGAAGATAATCTTCATAGCAATTTCAAGGAAACCACGAATTTTTAAATCGCGGAAGAATTGAATGTGATATGCTGTTAAAGCCCTAGTTTTTTTGCAACTTCTTCAAAGGGGATAGTGGGCTCATTTTTACGCAATTCAATGTCCCTTATATCCTCGATATCTTCCAGAGCTTCAACGAGTGTTTCATAATATTCGGGGTCTACGAGTACTGCAGCAGGCTCAGAGCGCTGAATAACTAAGATAGGCGCACCGCCTTTTTTGACCTTTTCAATGACGTCGGCTGTATTTTGTTTAAGGTTGGTGATAGAAACTGTGTTTAACATATTATGTACATCCTACCATACCTTTAAACGTACTGTCAACCCGCGTTTAGAATATATGTACCTCAATTTCTAACGGATTCAAGAGTGCTTTTTAAAACAAGGCTTTAAGTTGTGGTATCGTGAATGTATGACGGAAAGAGAAGCTTGGATTGCGTTTTCGACCTTTACGGCAATTGGGCCGCAGAGATTTAAATTACTGGTTCAATTTTTCGGCTCGGCGGCTGAGGCTTGGCGCGCCTTAAAGGTGGAGGTTTGTTTACTGGGGGACAAAAATTACCCTGTAAGATTGGCAAGCCTTGACGACGCCCCTTTTGTTTTGTATGTAAGGGCAGAAGCAGACGAAACTTTGGCAGACTTGACTGATATCAGTTTAGCGGTGATTGGAACTAGAAAAATGAGTGCCTATGGCCGCGACGTGTGTGAGCGCCTGGTGACCCAGCTGGTCGATTCGGGAATGACGATTGTATCCGGTCTTGCACTCGGAATTGATAGTGTTGCCCACAGAACCGCGCTCAGCGCGGGTGGAAAAACGGTGGCGGTTTTGGCCGGAGGCGTAGAGAGTGTTTATCCGCCGTCAAACACGGGTTTAGGGAGAGAGATTACGAAGAACGGAGCTATAATTTCCGAATATCCGTTAGGTTACCCTTGTTTTCAGCAAAATTTTCCGGTAAGAAACAGAATCGTCTCGGGTCTTGCTCTGGGCGTCCTAGTCATTGAGGGAACCGAACACTCGGGGACGCTTTTGACTGCGTCCTCTGCCGCAAAGCAAGGGCGGGAAGTTTTTGCTGTTCCGGGGCCAATTACTTCTCCAACCTCAAAAGCACCCAATCTTTTAATCCGGGAAGGTGCTAAACTAGTTGAATCGGTTCAGGATATACTAGAAGAACTTAAAATTGAATTAAGAATAAAGAATTATGAATCAAGGAAAGTTATTAAAACAACGAAAGAGGAAGAAAAACTTTTAGAGATTTTAGCCGCCGAAGGGTTAGATATTGACAGCATTGTTAGAATAAGTGGTATGCAAACTGGTGATATATTGGGTTCATTGATGCAACTTGAGCTCAAAGGACTGGTTAAAAACGCAGGAGGAATTTACTCAAAGACGTCTAATGTTTAACGGTTGACGAAACGCGTATCGAAAGACGTATAACGTGTTACGTATGAATCTCATTATAGTAGAGTCACCAACTAAGGCAAGAACTTTAGGTCGGTTCCTAGGAGAAGGATGGACTGTGGATTCTACCATGGGTCATATCCGTGATTTGCCTAAAAGTAAGATAGGGGTTGATGTCGAGCATGACTTTGCTCCGGACTATGTGGTTGTGGCGAAGAAAAAAGAGACTATTGACCGACTCATCAAGGAATCACTTCAATCGGATAAAGTCTACCTTGCAACTGATCCTGACCGCGAAGGAGAGGCCATTGCATTTCATACTTATGAAATGCTAAATGCAAAAAGCAAAAAGCAAAATGCAAAATTTAAGAGGATCGTTTTTCATGAGATAACAGAATCGGCTGTAAAAGAAGCGCTTAACCACCCGCGGGAGATTAATTTACCGCTGGTGAACGCCCAACAAGCACGGCGCATACTTGACCGCTTGGTCGGCTATAAACTTTCTCCCTTGCTATGGAAAAAGGTAAGGCGCGGGTTGTCTGCAGGCCGGGTGCAAACTGTAGCTGTAAAACTGGTTGTTGAGAGAGAGAGAGAAGTTGAGGCGTTTAAAAATGAGGAGTATTGGGAAATTTGGGTAGGGCTCAGAACACAGGACACAGAACACAAGGAACTTTCTGTCAAGTTAGTAAAAATAGACGATAAAAAGGCTGAGGTTAAAAATGGCGAACAGTCTGGTGCGATAGTCGCTGATCTTGAAAAATCTGTATATTCAATATTTGCAGTAGACAAAAGAGAAGCAAATAAACGTCCGTCCCCGCCGTTTACAACCTCCACCATGACTCAGGCTGCAGCAAGAACCCATTATTGGACTGCAAAAAAGACAATGAGTGTGGCGCAAAAACTTTACGAGGAAGGGTTAATTACTTATCACAGAACAGATTCGTTAAACCTTGCTGTCCAAGCAGTCAGCGCGGCACGGGATTACATTAAAGGCAGGTTTGGCGGCAACTTTTTACCCGAAAAAGCTCGTTTTTACAAAACTACCAGCAAAGTAGCACAAGAAGCGCATGAGGCAATTCGCCCGACTGACGTAATAATAACAGGTAGTACCGAGCAAGTAGCAAGTTTGGGAAGGGACGGGGAAATGCTCTACGGGCTAATTTGGCGCAGGTTTATGGCCTGCCAAATGGCTGATTCAGTAGTTGATGAAACAATAATCTCTGTTAATGCAAAGGGAGACAGAGAATATCTTTTACAAGTCAAAGGTGAAGTAATGAAGTTTGAAGGGTGGAAGATGGTATACAAAAAGAAAGAAGAAGTTGACGATATACTTCAATTACCTGAAGTGCAGGCAGGAGATAAACTTCATTTAATTAAAGTTAACCCATTTCAGAAATTTACCCTGCCCCCTCCTCGATATACAGAAGCCTCTCTGGTCAAGACTTTAGAAAAACTAGGCATAGGCAGGCCTTCTACTTATGCCCCAACCGTATCAACTATCCAGGATAGACAGTATGTTGAGAAAATAGAAGGTAAATTTCAACCTACCTCACTCGGCTTTGCTGTAAACGATTTCTTAATAGCAAATTTCCCTGATGTTTTTGAATATAGCTTTACTGCCTCAATGGAGGGAGATTTGGATGAAATCGCCAATGGTAAGAAAGAGTGGGTACCTGTAATCCGCACTTTTTGGGATCCGTTTGTGGCTAAATTGGATAAGGTTGAAATTAGCGCCAAGCGGGTGAAAATAGAAACTGAAACTACGGGAAAAAAGTGTCCCACGTGCGGTAAAGGTGACGAGATAATCCGCTTGGGGCGTTTTGGTAAGTTTTTATCCTGTTCTCTTTTTCCCGACTGTAAATACACTGCACCATTTGTAGAAAAAATTGAAATGAAATGTCCGGGTTGTATGGCGGGCGATGTTGTTATCAAAAAAACCCGCCGCGGGAAGAGATTTTTTGGCTGTTCGGCCTATCCTAATTGTAAATGGGCTTCATGGCATAAGCCAGAGGATTTGAAGGCTAAAGGCACTTCAGAACAAGTATTGGATACAAATACTGTTCAATAGATACTGTTAATTTAGCTTCAATATGTAAATAAACACCAATTGAGTATATGATTTGATTCTTTTTGGCGCTTTGCTCCTCTTCTGGAAATATCTGCAATATCGACTGTAACTAAATAGATCAACGTTGTTTTTAATTGGCAACAAGGTTTTACTTCTTGACACGATACTTCTTTGACTGGTACAACGTAGCAACTTTACATTTTATGTCTTCTAA
>VMGE01000005.1 GCA_007376395.1 Microgenomates group bacterium Gr01-1014_5
TATTGCTATAATCATTCCTTTATACATAATAACAGATTTAATATAAAATATTTATTTTTAAGGGCGTCTCTTAGACAATAAAACCGCCAAACCAAACCCTAAAGCCTCAGAGATAAATAACGCCACTCTTAAACCAATAACCACTACTGCAGCAACCGAAAAAGGGACATAAACAGACAAGAAACCAGCAAGTGTCACCTCTCGTACGCCGATACCTGCTGGAGCAAAGAATGTTACATAACCAATAAGCCAGGAGGCCGCATAAGCTCCAACAAAAATAGGTAACAAGTCGAAAGTAAGCGTGACAGTACTTCGCGCCATAATAAACAACATGATACTAGGAAGCAAAAAGACAAAAAAATAGGCTAGTATCAAGGGTGGAACCCAACGAAAAGGTATACGTATGCTTTTAATTTCCTGACCTTTTCCAGTCAAAGAAATAAATAAACGTGAAGTTTTAGTCATTAACTTTTGATTACTAATACAAAGAAAAAGAACAATCAAAAGTAAACCCGCTAATGACATAAACCTCGCACTCTCAAAGGAAAGATTTAAACCACCTGAAACAAATACTAAAAGTGTAAGAGATAAGCCAACAAAAATAACAAAAAGTGCTTCTAAAACCAGACATGTTACTCCAGATACTTTAGAAATTCCTAACTTTGATAATAACAAGACACGCCCGGGATATTGCCAAATTCCTCCAGGGAGGTATCTCGCAAAATTAGAAAGCATCCAAATTTCAAAATTTTTGGAAAAACTTATTTTTTTTCCTAAAGCACGAGTTACTAGGTGCCAAGCGACAACGTCGATAAAAAAGGGAAACGGCAGTAATATTAAGAATATCGATAAGTTAAAAAGACTAAAATGCCAGGCGAGTGTTGAAACAGTTTCCCAATCTTTCCATATCTTCCAACCAAAAAACCCCAAAACTCCAAAGATCATTAGGTAAGTTAAAAATTTTTTATTCATTGGCAATATTTTTAAGAAGCTTTAAGCTCTGTTTTTTAGATTTTTCCCAACTAAACATACCAGCCCAACGTTTTGCCCCTTCTTGTAATTTAGCATATAAAAGATTGTCACCAAACAGTTTTTTGACGTTATCTGCTATATTTTCGGGTGAATTCTCACTACAAATTAAACCGCTATTGCCTTCTTTCACAGAATCTACTAGTCCCGGAGACTTGTAAGCAATAACCGGTGTACCCATGGCGTTAGCCTCTATATTAACCAAACCCCACCCTTCTCTTACTGACGGATTAATTAAAACATGTGCCCTTGCTAATAGCTCAAACTTTTTTGACTGACTCACATACCCCCAAAACTTAACTTTGTCACCTAGTCGATTTTTTATAACCCTCTCTTTAACATATCTGTAATATTCTTCGCTTTCCGGTCTTCCAATAACCCAAAACCTATAAGACCCGGTTTTTGAAAGCAAATTGAAACACTCTATCGCGTCTACAATTCCTTTGTCGCGGCTTATTACACCTAAGAAAACTACAGTCTTTGTCTTCTCTTTTTGAGGAAAAGGTATTGGCCGGGAAACGATAACTCCGTGAGGTACAACCGTAATATTTTTGCCGGGTATTCCAAACGATATAACGTCTCTTTTGGCTGACTCTGATCCTGTTATAAATGGTACACCTTTATAAAGCGACAAAACTAAAGGTTCAAGTAAGTGTCCTACTATCCCATAAATCCAATTCAAAGGACGGGGTAGGGGGTTTAAAAACCAAACCTCACGGGCGACTTCCTGTATTACTGCAATCTTAGGTTTTGCCGAGTAAAGAGGGGTAAAAAATGGCATCCCGTGGAACTGATCAACAATTAAATCAAACTTATTACGGTTGGATAAATAAAAGAAGAAACCCGCGAATTGGACGCCAAGATGGTATTGGTGTCCCCTTCTTATAATCCTTACACCGTCTATCTCTTCTTCGGATTGAGAATTTTTAAAACGCGAGGAGAACAGGGTTACTTCATGTCCAGCGGCAACCCAACCTTTCATGTGTTCATGCATAACCTGTTCTGCGCCTCCAGCTAAGGGATGTTTTGGGTCACGCCAAGAAAAAACTAAAATATTCATTGTTTTGAACTAGAACGCGCATGGAACGGAAAATATACTAAAAGTGCGGCAACCAATAGCGCAGAGGATAATATAGAGAGTTTAATAACTGTTAAGAGATCCGGGTGTATAAACCAAATAAGAATTGCCTGAAGACCGGAAGCGATAGCCACTGGCCAAACAATCTCGGTCTTCCCGATAGAAAGGTAGAATTGCACAAACAAACTAGCAAACGAAACTAGTGCCATAAATAAAGATATGAGCCAAAGAAACGACGCCCCCTCCAAAAAATCGCTACCATAAAGAGCAAGGATGGCAAAGTTTGAAAATAACCAGAAGAATCCGACTATTAAAGCTGAAGCTAAACCAATCAAAATTGCGCTTAAGAAAAAGATATTATAATATCCTTCACCTCTTGCATACCTTTTAGAAATGAGAGGAAACATAACGCTTGTTATTGGAGCAGCTCCGTAAAAAACAGTCCTTCCTAATATACCCATTGCAGCGTACAATCCTGCCTTCTCTGGTGAAAAAAAATGTTTTACCATTAAAACATCTACCGTATACATCGAAGTTAAAGCAAGTCCTTGTACAAAAACTGGCACAGCATACTTAAGTAAGGGTTGTATCTTGGGTCTTGCACCTTTTATTCCCTTCAAACGAGTTCCTACAAAAAACTTTATTACAAAAATTGAAAAAAGAGTACCAATTACTATTGCTGACATTGCACCAAACACAGCGTATCCAAGAGCAGCTAAAACTACCGTCAAAAGAATTCTGACCCCTAACTCAGCCATCATACTCAATACATACTTATCGAATTTCAGCAGGCCTTGTAAAATTGATCTTCCCACGGAAACTATTAGAGAGACGAAAAGTGCAGGACCTAGTAAATAAATTGCAGCAGGTTGAGTGATGTTTAAAAATTTAATAATTAGCGGAGATGCAACCAGAGCCAAGATTCCGATAACTCCTCCTACTAAAATACTCCACCAACTAAACCACTTTATATAATTATTGACAGTATTCTCTTTTTTCTCGCTGGCAATAAACCTGATAATTGTCATGCCGATTGCCAAATGAATGATACCTATTTCTCCAATTATCGAGAGGATTGCTGCTAAATCACCGTAGTAAGCCTTTCCTAAAATCCTCGCCGCCAGCAAGTGGTAAAAAAACTGACCTGCGTTAAAGATATTGAGGCCAATAAGCATTGTCATGCTACCTGTAAAAAATGGGTGTTTGGTAAAATTTATTAACTTATTCATCTTCTCTATAAATAGGGGGTTAGCGAGTTGTTTTGAGCTTGTTTGTTGTCAAATCAATATCGGGATCTTTGAGCCAATTATTACGGTTAGCGTCATCATAATAACGAAGGATTTTTAATCGATAGAAAACTGCAATAGTGTCCCAGGCCATATCAAAGATAGTTTTCCATCGAATAGCACTAGTAGTCTTGTCAAATGTTAGCTCGATCGGAGCCTCGTAAATCCTCCTAAATCCTAAATACCACGAAACGGCTAGCATTTCTATATCCATCGCATACTTTTTAACTAACAATCTTGGCAGTATTTTTTCCAAAACTTCTCTTTTGAATATCTTAATTCCGCTCTGGGTATCTTTTAAAGGAAGATCAAATAAAATTCTTACCATGAAGTGATATCCTATGCTGTATATTCGACGGCGCAGTGGGTAATTGACACGGGAAGCAGGATGACGCTTCGATCCAACAATAATATCTGCGTTATACCACTCCAAGTGAGACATTAACACCATTATTCCTTTTGGACTGATGTCCATTCCCGCATCTAAAAATGAGACAAGGTCGCCACGGGACCTTACCATTCCAAAACGGATAGCATAACCTTTTCCCATATTGTCCTTGTACCCATACACTTTTATTTTTTTAGATTTAAGCGTACTCGCCTCTTGAAAAGTTCTGTCCTTTTCTCCGTCTACAACACAAATTACTTCGTAATCATAATCTACCAACCCTTCCATAAGGGTTTCGTTTATGTTTTGCAAATCACGCTTAATTGTTTTTTCCTGTTTGTAAGCAGGAATTATTATAGAGATAAGTTTTTTACGCATTTCTTATTTACGGCAGCGTGGTACGGAAAGTATACAAGAAGGCAAATTACCAGTAAAGCTACCGAAAGTATCGACATCTGGACTACTTGCAATAAATTATTATGAAAAAGCACAATTAAGGTGATTTGTAAAAAGGCTGCCGCGATAAAGTAACCAACAACAAAGGTTTTTCCAATCGAGAGATAAAACTGAATAAAAAGCATCGCAAACGAAAGTAGTCCCATAAATAATCCAAACCACCAAAGCATAGATGACCCTTCAAGAAAGCCACTACCTAAAACAGAAAGGAAGACTTTGGGTGTTACTAGATAAAAAAGTATGATAATTCCGGCAATACCTGCCGTGAGAAGTAAACTAAGATAAAAAATGCTGTGATACGACTCACCATGGGAGTGTCTCTTAGCAATCAAGGGAAACATTACGTGTGCAATAGGAAAGGCCGCGAAAAAGACAATACTCCCCAGTTTTGTTAAACCTGCGTATAAACCAGCAGTCTCAGGTGAAAAATAATGCTTTACTAAGAATAAATCCGTTGAATACATCGAAGTTAAAGCAATTCCTTGCAAAAAGGCTGGTATTGAATATTTAAATAAACTGTTTGAATTTGGAGAATGTGCCTTTTTGTTTAAGAAATATTTGCGTAACGGAAAAAGTCCAACCAAAAACGATAGTGCTACCGCAATAGACACCGCCAGCATGCCTCCTACAACAGCATATCCTGCAGTAAAAAATATCATTACTAAAATAAGTTTAACTCCAACTTCAGATAACACGCCTACAACATACCAGCCGAACTTTAACATTCCTTGTAATATTGAGCGGGTAATACTAACAAGGGAGTAGAAAAAAATAACAGGAGCAAGATAATATGTGGCTTGAGACTGCGATAGATTTAAAAAGTCAGATATAAAGTTTGCTGAAACCAATATAAATATAGCTATTATCAACCCGAATACTGTGCTCCAATTTAGTGCCCATTTTACTAAACCGCTTACTTTTTTTTCATCTCTCTCAGACGCGATAAATTTAACAACGGTCAGACCTAAAGAAATTTGTACTAGTGCAAAAATTCCTAAAATATTCATTAAAACCGCCAAGTCTCCGTATTGCGCCTTTCCCAAAACTCGACCTGCGATAATGTGGAAAAGGAATTGACCGGCGTGGTAAACATTTGTTCCCAACAACATCAAGACACTCCCTGAAAAAAGGGGATTTGTAATTATTTTCTCTCTAATTAACACCACAGCTCTATTCAGCAAGATTTGTATACCTCCACAGTTTTATCTCTAGTTTTTTCCCAAGAATATTGTTTAACATTTTTCACGCCTTCTGCGACGAGTCTTTCTTTAAAAGTCTCGTCTTTAATTATTTGTGCAATTTTACTACCCAACTCGTTACTATCTTTTGGATTGTCGACGAAAAGACAAGAACTTTCAGCAATTTCTACTAACGCTTGAGTACGGGAAGCAATGACGGGCACGCCGCAAGCCTGGGCTTCTAATACTGGAATTCCAAATCCTTCATAGAGAGATGGCTGGCAATAAACCGCCGCCAAATTATAGATTTTGACTAAATCTTCGGTTGGAACATAGCCAATTTTTAATACGTTTTTATTTTTTCCGTACTTTTTTAACAACTCAGCAAAACTTCTGTTTTCTATATGATTTAAATCTATTTCTAAATTTGTTGCCTGTTTCCCTACAACCACTAAAGGAATATTTGCCTTACAACATGCGTCTGCAAGTGTTACTAAGTTTTTATTAAAGTTAACATCGCCAACATACAGTACAAAGTGCTCGGGTAAGCCGAAACGTCTCGTAGTTTCCAGTTGCCAGTTTCCAGTTGCCAGTTTTCGGAATTCGTGACTCGCTGCAAGGTGAATCGGAAAAATCTTTTTTGCGGGGACGTCTAAATATCTGACAATATCCTTTTTCGACGTCTCACTGATTGTGATCACTGAGTCAACTTTTTTTAATACTAGTTTTTGTCTGAAAAGATTTATCATCCCTTTAACGCCGGGTGGATAATTTTGAGGATAAAGTAATGGTATAACGTCAAAGATAGTAACTACGTTTTTCTTTCCAGCAACTGGTTTTAGAGTGTTAGTAAACAAATCGAAATATGGGTGGTGAATAATATCTGCTTCGCTTGTGTTCTCTACCAACCTTATACTCTTGTCCTCCTGAAGTTGTTCAAAAAGGTTTTTAGTGTAGTAACCAATGCCGCGAACCACATGTCCGCTACTAAGAGGCTTCGTGTCAAAGTATAAATTAATCATTTAAAAGTCTCCAGTATGCTCTCGGAAATCTTAAGGCAGAGAAAAAAGAAAAAACAACTCCTTGCCAACCGTCTAATATACCCTTGTGTCTAATCTGGGTCAGAAAAAACCAATTTAAAGGTTTAAGGACAAAATAATTAACAAGATTAGGCAGGTTCTTTTTTTCTTTGGTTTCTTTGAGCTCGTCACGGATCAGGTCGACGTATCTTGAGTTTCTTTGTAAATACCGAGCAAAAGTTGGAGAGTCAAGGTGTAATAAAGGGTTTTTTAACCAGCCAACTCGACCATCAATCACGATTTGTTCATGAACGCTTTTTTGAGGGAAATGCGCCTTATCTCTTTTTACCAAACGTATGACGCCGTCTGGATAAACCCCGCCGTATCTTAAAAATTTACCCAAAAAATAATTTAGCCTGGGAATGAAAAACCCAGCATATTCCCCACTTTCTGTGCCTATTTTTCCATCCCGCTCTTCAATTAAATTTCTGTGTCTGGCGAACAAACCTTTCTCTGGTAAATTATTTTGATACTCATCTAGCTCTTCTTCAGTTAAGTTAAGTATATTGACAATCTCGTCGGCAAGTGCCGGTGTCACTCTTTCGTCAGCATCTAACTGTAAAACCCACTCGCTTCCTGCCACCCTTAAGGCTTTCTCTTTGTTAATATGAAAAATTGGCGGATTTGTAGTTTTTATAATTCTTGCTCCGTATGAAGCCGCTATTTCTCTTGTGTTATCTGTGGAAGAACCATCGACAACTACAATCTCGTGAGCGATATTTTTTATAGACCCTAAACACTCTCTCAGGTTCCCTTCCTCGTTATATGTTGCCAAGACTACCGATAATTTTCTTCTATGTCCTGTGTGTTGTTGTACTACCATTTAGTTTCCTACCACCTTAAAAGCAATTCTGCCGCTTGGAAAGTATATCGTTTTTAAGACGTTGGCTCCATCCGGTATTTCATTTGGAGCTCCTGCAACAATGGCGTTTGGAAACTCTGCCCTCTTTTGATCCCACGGGGAGAGACTAGTAAATCTATATTTGCCAAATGACCCAACTGTAGAAAAACCATACTGATCTTTCCCAGTTAATACGTGTTCTTGTTGAAAGTTGCGAGGCGGATATTTTAGATAAAAAAGAGTGAGTATGTAGGGCTGGTCATAGCGATCAGTAATGGCTACCTGCTGAAACTTATCATCGTTTTCTTTAACGTAAGATATTAACTCTTTAACTCCATATTGCGACGAATAATCGTAGGTCTTTGCTAAGTGCGTGTAATATTGGTGCAAATAACGGGTAAAATCCCAGACGTAAAAAGTAACAAGTAAGACGTAACAAGTAACACGTAGCTTTTTACTCTTAAACACTTTCCCCAACCACCCCAATACCCCCAAGGCGCCATACGCGCTAATAAGAATCAATGGGACTACCATGTTTTGTGCCCGCAGGGCATGAGGGGATTGGAAAGTTAAGGCAGCAGCAGTTGGTGCGACTAGTAACCAAAGCAAGATTGGCCGCCAACTTCCAGTACTTTTTGCAATCGTTACGAGTCCGGCTACTAAAAAGATTAGATCCAACATGTACATTTGTCCAAAATCCGGCACTTTATTACGTTGAATTTCATCTCCTGATAAAAACAAAAATTCTCCCCAATAATGTTCTGTATAATTTTTCGCAAATGCTAAACCATAATTTACCAACTTATTGTGGAATACTTTTGTCAAAAGACTGTTTATATCCCCGTGCTCTCCTCTCTGCTCGTTTATCTGCCAAAATGGACCTGTGTCGGCAAACAGACCAACCCCAGCAGCTCGGGAAACCCCGGCAGGACCAAGAATTTCTAAAAGTAACGGTATAACAACCAGAAGCGAGATCACACCTGGCAATACCAGTTGCCCAATTTGTTTCTTAATCTTTTTCCATTCAATTATTAATAATCCTAGTATTAACAAAGGCACAACTACTCTTGCCGCGTGATAAGTATAGAGGGAGCATACAAAAGCTAAACCGGAAACAAAATACCACTTTTTTCCGCCTTTCAGAAACGCAAACAGACCAAGGGTAATAAAGAATGTCCCGGCATTAACCTCCCATCCTCCTCTGGAAAAATGTATATGCCAAGGACTTATTGCCAAAAATAGAGCTGATAGTTCGGCAAAACCTTTTTTCTGGGGTAACAACCTCTTTGCTAAACACCAAACCAAGATGACAGTCCCTACGCCAAGTAAAACCCCGGGTAACCTGACCGCAAGCTCAGTTAATCCAAAAACAGTCACAAAAGGTAATACCAGATAAAAATAAAGGCCAGGTTTGAAGTCATTAAAAGATTGAAAATGTATTGGCCAAGGGTTTCCGTGTTCGTCTTTCCCTGTCTCCAATAGAGAATAGGCATTATAACCAATTGCCGCTTCGTCAGCGTTAAGAGCAGGCAAAGAAGTAATACTGTAAAGCCTGAGGGCTATAGCAAGAAGAACAATTATCCCAAAAAATAATTTTTGCATTTTATTTTTGCTAGGCGAATACCGTGGAATTTATTCCACGGATGAAGCCAGCGGAAACAAACTTTTCTCTGAAAAGAGAATACCGAGGGTTTTAACCCAAATTCTTTCTCGTTGCTTGAATCCTGCGGGGGAATTTTTATCAGATCCGCAACAAACAACATTCCAGATTTCCCTCTATCCTCCCTCCAGCTTATTTCTCGGAACTGGATATTTTCAAACCCAGAGACAAGCCCAACGTCGCCGTATTGGCTTGGCAAGAAAACATCTTCTGACAGCGCTTGGTATTTTCCCGGGTCATACTGGTTATAAAAAAGAAAGAAAATATAGGGCTGGGCATAACTCTGTTGGATAACGATGTTCGTGTACTTGGTTTGCAGGGGCTTCAATTTTTCCACTAATTGTTTGTACCCATAATGCCAATACTCTGAATATTTTTTTGGTGCGTGTACCCAATACTGATCAAGATAATAGCCAAAACTAAATAGATATAAAACACCCAATCCCAGCCATAAACCCTTTTGCCATATACACTTTGCCTGCAAATTTTGTAATAAATAATTACCACCTAAGGCCAATATAAAAACTAGTGGAATTACCATATTTAACGAGCGCACAGCATGAATTGAATCTCTTGAAAGAGCCGCGGGCAAAGGGGCAAATAAAAGCCATAAAATCACAAATATCCCCACTCTCCGGTTTTTTAAGCGCGTCAGAGCAACAAGTCCAAACAGCAAAACTAACGCGTCGGCAAATAACATAACACCTGTTTCCGACACTCTGTGTCTAGGACTACTCCAATCTCCTTCAAAAAATAGAAAGCGGCCAGAATAATGATTCATCCAGCGTCCTGCAATGCCCCGCAGAAAGTTGAGTGGTTCCGAGTGATAAAGAGCATATTGTAAAGAATCTTTAGTTATATTTTCTTGTTTGAGAATATCCTGTATATATTCTTCAGATCTCGGGTACGAAAAAACACTGTAGACCTCAAGCCTTCCCGCCTTCCCTGACAAAAGGCTGAAAAAGACAGGTAAAGCGATAAGCATCCCTATTAAAAATCCTATTACTATATTTCTTCTCGGCAAAGAAAGAGCTTCTTTTCTAAAAGTTAACAAAAGTAGCATTACGACTATAAATGAAGATAGTTTTGCACCCTGATAAGCCCAAAGAGTTAGGGCAAAAAATAAAGCCGAGAGGTAAATATATTTCGGTTTTTTGGAGACCGCTTGTATGAAAAAGTAGACACCAAAAAGCAAAAGGGTTAAAGAAAAATTTGCTTCCCAAGCGCTGCGGGAAAATTGCAGATGCCATGGAGAAATAGTTAAAAATACCGCACTTAAAAGTGCTACTCTTCTTGAGAAAAGATTTTTACCGATTAAATAAACCAGTAAAACTGCCACGATTCCAGCAACCGCAGAAGCCGCGCGGGTTGAAAATTCGTTTAGACCCAATGTAGCCACAAATGGCACAGTCGCGTAGATATACAAACCGGGTTTCCAGTCTCCAAATGATTTAAAGATAATCGGTAAAAACTCGCCGTGTTCATCTCTTGCCGTTTTGAGTATTGAGTACGCATTGTAACCCAAAGCTGCTTCATCGTTAGTTAAATGAGGCGGGTTTGTGCCCAATCCCCAAAGTCTGAGAATCGTCGCTAGCGCGAGAATTAATAATAGTAATTTATGCTTGCTAATTATTTGCAACATCGTTTTCTAATATATCAAATGCCGGTTTGTTATCCAAAAATTTGATTGTTTTAAGTTTTTTCCATCCTGGAGGATATGTATTTGGGCTGGTGATTAACAACGTTTTAGAAGAAATATCGATTGGCTTATCTCGCTCAGTCTTCCAGCCTATATTTTCGTTCTTGGGTATTTCCCAATCGTTAACAAAAATAAATTTATCAAAACCGTCAACCCAAAACCAACCTGATTGGGCATATCTTTCAAGTTTTTGATCATTCCTATATTTATCCGGATCCCAAGGCCAGTAAAAAAGGAAAAACTCATGGGGCTCGCCATATTTTTTAGTCACAATAATTTGATCATACTTATCGTAGTTGGTCTTAGTGTAATCTACGGCTTCTTTATACCCATACTGCCAAGTCCACGAGTAGTTTTTTGTATAAGAACCAAAATAATTAACCATATAGAATCCTAATGAGACGACTAAAATTACTAAATAAATTCCACTGACATATTTTTTTATTGACTGAGAAAACTTAACTTGGGCGATAAACTTCCACAATCCGAATGCGGTGATGATTAAGGGTACCGGCAAAAACGTGATCGACCTTAAAACGTGAGGTGCCTCTCGAGTCAACGCTGCGGGAATAGGTGCAAGCAACAGCCAGCCTAACATAAAAAAACCTGTTTTAGTTCTTCCTTTTAACAGTAATAGCACCCCTAAATAGAAAAATGGGATATTAACTAGATACAGCAGGCTTGTTCCAGGAATACTAAATTGGTAATGTGTCCCGCCGTTAATAAACAAAAATTGTGGAGTTAAGTGAGCCAGGTAATTTTTGGCAAAGTTGAAGCCAAAATAAGTAGCTTTATTGTAAAGAATTCTAGAAACAAATGGATCAAGATCACTGCTGTTTCTTAAGTTCTCTATCTGATTTATCGCTCCTTCGTCGAGAATAGCGACAAGGCTGTAACGCGCCTGCCCCTCTGGATTTACCATTTGCCAAACTACTCCACTCAAAAGGAGGAAGAAAATTACAATCGCAGGAAGATGTTTTTTAAGTTGTTCTGTTCGCAAGCTATCCCGATATGCAAAACAAAGACAAATTGCAAAGAGAGGAACAAAAACCCGATATGAGTTGTATGTCCACATCGAAAAGCCCAAAAATAACGCTGCTAAGATGAAATTTGCCCTTGGAGGCTGAAAAAGAAAATAGGCTCCTGCAGTAAACAAAGCCAAGGCCAAGTTAGCTTCTAAACCTGCCCGAGAGAGAAACAACGACCAGGGTACAACAGCAACCAGAAATGCCGATACTAAACCAACTTGTTTAGTAAATAAGCGGTTGGCCAAAAGGTAAGTAAAAATAACAGTCAAGACGCCGGCAAATGCCGATGGTAGTCTTACCGCAAACTCGTTTAAGCCAAAGAATGCTTCTGAAATAGAAGTAAGATAAGTATAAACAGGCAGTTTGTAATCTCCGTAGGCTCTAAAAATCATCGGCCAGGATACGCCCCATTCATCTTTTCCGGTTTTTAATATTGAATACGCGTTATACCCATGGGAGATTTCGTCCCAATTTAGAGCAGGAGGCACCGCTGAAATTTGAAAAAAACGCAAAAATGCTGCTAAGAGAACAATCCCTACAAGTAAAAATTTATAATGTTTGAGCATATGTGGCTTTTGAAGGATCGACTATTAAGACTGCCGGTTTGCCTCCAGGATAATAAACAGTTTTTTGCGCAACGATATTTTGCGGAAAATCTTGCGGTTGTCCAACAAATAATACAGAGTCCAAACTAGATTCTAGTTTATAGTCGAAAGTTTTGAACACATATTTGCCCAATTTATATTCTCCGAGCTGATCGACAAATAATTTTCCTTCTGCCTCGTACCGTAACCAATCGCGGGAGGCATCCTGTACAACTTTTGGATCTAATTGATTATAAAAGGCTACGTAGATCTGGGGTTCGGAAAATCTCTTGCTAACAACTATTTGACTATATTCCCCTTCTGTACTTTTAAGATACTCTACTGCCTGTCTCCATCCATAACTCATAAAACGGGAGTTTTGCACAGGAGCGTGATAGAAGTA
Source organism: Microgenomates group bacterium Gr01-1014_5 (assembly GCA_007376395.1). Taxonomy (GTDB): domain Bacteria; phylum Patescibacteriota; class Microgenomatia; order UBA8517; family UBA10165; genus VMGE01. The sequence continues at coordinate 12,710 of VMGE01000005.1, forward strand.
ACTTTCCAAGAAAAACACTAATGAAACTAATAGAGCGACAACGAAACAATTCAATAATTTTTGTGCTTTAATATTCCTGTATTTAGATATCAAACTAAGACAGGCGAGTGTACCAACCGCTGAGATTATTTGAATTGCCGGCATGGCAAGAGCAGCTCTATTGGCAGCATACCCCGGACCCTTAGCTAACGCCGCAGGAATAAACGAGATTAAAAGCCAAAAGATTATTAGTTTTCCTGCAAAGCCTGTACCGGGTTTGGTGAAAATTATCAAACCCGCAATAAACATCGGTAATTCAATCAAATAAAGTAGGCCAATTCCTGGTGAAAGCCCATAAGTAGATTCACCCGCTCCGTTGGTAAAAAGGAATTGAGGTGAAAGATAAGAAAGATAATTATTAATAAATTGACCTAGGGTATAACTGACTTTATTCGAGAACAACCTCGCCAACTCATCTTGCAACCCTTGCAGCACAGCTTCATAACGCCTGTCGGCAACAGCCCCCCAACCCCCGGTAGGACTAAAGATTGCGACGTCGGCTACCCTTGTGTTTCCACCTAAAAAGCTTGTGGAAAGAGCTGTAAATAAAAACAAAACAAATACTGCAACGGCTAATGTATATTTTTTAACAAAGCCAATCCACTGATCTCTTGGTATTTTCCAAATAACTAAAAAGAAAAGCAATACTGGGGCAATTACTCTTGCTGAATAATAGGAAAACAGGCTCAGACCAAACAGCAACCCTGAAAAAAGCATATATTTTTTTGCTTCTAGCCCCCTTAAAAAAGCCCAAATACCCAGAGGTAAGAGCAAGGTCGGCAAATTGGGTTCAAAAGCCCCCCTTGAGAGCGAGATGTGCCAGGGAGAGATAGCAAGAAGAAAAGCTGAAAGTAAGGCCAGTTTTTTACTATCAAACACATTCTGCTTGGCAAACAGCTCAATTGTCACTAAATAAACTACCAATACAGCCAAAGAGCCAAAAATTACAGCAGGAAAACGTACGGAGAATTCGTTTAAGCCAAAAATAGCTACGCTTGGTACAGTTAAATAGGTATATAAAGGAGCCCTGTAATCCCCGTATGAACGCGGAGCAAGAGGAAACGCCTGTCCCCACTCATCCTTGCCGGTTTTAAGCAATGAATAGGCCGTATAACCTTGTCCTGCCTCGTCAGGACTAAAACCAGCCGGATAATCCGTAATCTGGTAAACGCGAAGCAAAAAAGCTAAAATCAGAATACTCCACAAGATCATTTTTTGCATACTCAAATTATAACCTAAATTAGGCTATTTCTTGAAGCTTTTCGACCATATTATAAAGAGAAAGATGTGGGTAACGGCTAATACTTGAGTAAACCAGGGAACTAAAAGCTGTGCTTCTAAAGGAGCAAATCCGGGCACCCAAAACAAGTTGTATAAATTAATAAGATGTATAACCGCAAATCCCATATAAACCCACAACAGGCTTGGTAAAAATCCAAGCAAAAATGTTGCAGGAACAAAGAACGGATAGAGATATCTCTCATGAATTCTAGTCATAAAGAGAAATGAGATTAGGGCTGTGACTGATAGAGCAAAAAAAACTTTCTTTGGCGTAACCTCTTTAGTTAGCCATAGTATAACTAGAGACATTCCAAAACCCGTAGTAACAGCTCCCAAAACTCTAGCAGGAAAGCCAAAGTAAAGAGTTGAATCTAATACTCTCCCGGAGTCAATTAGCCACCAAAAATTAAAAGCATTGGCCGTCAAATACCCTATTTCTCCTGGCAATATCCGCTTTTGATATAAATCCGTCAGCCAAACAAGTAAATCTGCCTGTGGATGAAACCAGACTGAGGCCAAAACAATAAACAGAAGCGAGGTTGCTAGCGATTTGATCCATTGACGAACAGAGTATTTTTGCTTTATAACTACACAGGCTAGTATCGGGACAAAGATTGCTAATGAACCCTTGAAAAGAAGTGATAAAATAAACCAGACCAGAAATTTGGTCAATCTTCGCTCCAACAATGCCAATATTCCCAACAACCCCAACAAATTCACAATACTGTCAGTCTGCCCCCAAATACTCGAGTTGTACCAAACAAGAGGATTAAAAAGCCACAGGGAAGAAAAAAGAAACGCTTTCCTGTCTTTCTTAAAGAAGTTAAAAATCAAAACTCCGATTGCCAAGTCGGCAACGAGCGATGGTAGTTTCACCAACAGTATCATGCCTTTTTGTTCCCAAAACCAAATCAAAGGAGAAGGGAAGATAGGTATGTTGTTGTTCAACCACCAAATAGAGGTTTCTATTCCTTGCCATACAAGACGGGTAAACGCAAAAAGAAGTAAAGTTAAAGGAGGTTGATTAGGTGCAGAGTTTGGCCACCTTTCCCCTTCGTAAAAATTTACCAAGCCTCGATCGACCGCTAAAGTCCCCCACGAGATATTGTTATTTAAATCACCGTGATAGCCTAAAAACAGTACCCCTAAGCGCAGAATTAAAGCAACAAGTACTACCCAGAAGAAGGAGTATTTTGCCATTAGTTTTTAGTAAAAAGATAATAAGCGGGTTCTCCTGAGGGAAAGGCCACTGCCTTAAGAAGTTTTAAGTCCCCGGGCTTTCTATCTGGTTCTGTGATTAAATTTATACCTACTTCTTTGGCTGTGGCAACATAGAGAGTCTTGTCGGGCAAACTTCTTGCTAATTCGTAAACACTCGGAGCGTTGGGTGTGCCAAAATAATATTTGCCTACTTTAGTAATCTCCCCAAAATTGGCTATGTTCTCTTTTTCACTAAACAAGCCGTCTTGTACCTCCTGCGGCGGGTACTGACTCCAACCTAAAAAGAAAATAAATGTTGGCTCTCCTGCCATACTAAAAATAACCTTGTCGTAATCACCTGCTTGAGATACTGCGGTTTTAATAGCACTTTCAAAACCCGCATGCCACCACCGTTCAGAATCCCAAGGGTAATGCACCCAATATTGATGCTGATACCAAAGAAAACTGACAAGATAAAGTCCGATAATGCCGAGGCTTAACAACTTCCGTTGGTTTTTCAAAACATCAACTAAACCATAGATTCCGTAAGCAGTTAAAAAGACTAATACTGGCAGAAGGAAAAAAAGCCTTGTTGCGTGCGATCCGCCATCCCGAGTCATAGCCGCCGGAATAGGTGCCAAGACCAACCATAAAAGTAAAAAAATCTTTATTTTGCGATCCAATGGGCGTATTAACAAAAAAACTAAACCTAGCAAGATAAATAGTCCTTCAAATTTATAAAACTCTCCGGCTCCTTGTACTGCATGCCTTGCGTTTAAATCTCCGTTTATAAATAAAAATTGCGAAGAAAAAGTCTGGAGATAATTTTTTAACATTACCCCTCCCCACCACTGAAATTTATTGTGCACCACGCGACTTTCAAGATCTGGTTGGGCTCCGAACTTTATCTCAGGATCGTCCATCTTTGAGTCGCGCAAACGCGAAAATCCTATTTCAGGAATTGTTGTTGGGTCAGTAAAAACTGAGATATAACCAAAGCGAGCCGTACCGCCTCCAAAGAGAGTACTCCAGGTTATTGGTGCTACGACTAAAATAAAAACGGCCAGCGTCCAAAGCAAGTATTTTTTACCCACTTTAAACAATTCTTTGTGCCAAACAATAAGAAGTCCTAATACTGTTAAGGGGAGGAAAAACTTCGCAGTTGAGTAAACCCAAGGTGTTAACCCTAAAAAAAGTGCAGAATAAGGAAGTAATCTTCCTTCTTTCAAGCCTTTTAGGAAAAAAAGTAAACCCGCAAGATAAAAAGTTAACATTTGAGTTACCTCAAATCCGGCTCGTGAGTATTGTAAATGCCAAGGAGAAATCGCAAGCAACAATCCCGCTAAAGTTGCCAATTTCCAGTTGCCGGTAATTAGTTTGATTAATAAGTAAAAAAGAAAAACCCCTAAAATGCCAAAAATAGCCGCCGGGAGTCTGACCCCTAAAGGTGAAATACCAAACATAGCAACTGTTGGCACAGCTGAATAGAGATATAATGGGGTTCTCCATTCAGCTAGAGACTGAAAATGTAAGGGCCAGGAGTTTCCTGAATAATCTTTACCAGTTTTTAATATCGAATATGCGTGATAACCCACGTCTAACTCGTCCCCGAATAAACTAACAGGTACCTGGTCAATTTTCCACAACCGAAGAACTGTAGCGATAACAAGTATTCCAATAAGTAAATAGGTCTTCAAATTTTTTGTTTCCATTCCCGTTTCTCTACTCCTAACGACCCAAACTGCTTTATATCAATTATATTAGAACCAGTGTTCAACACGCCATACCAATTATCTTTATAGATAGGTATTGTTTCGTCAGGCTCCCAAACAGAATAGAATGTCTGGGTTATTGCTTTACTCGGCATATATCCGTAGTTATTTTTACCATACCATAAGAATAAATACTCCCAAGCCTCACTTTTCCACCAAGGCACACTAAAATATTCATAACTAAATGGTTCTCCTGCAGCAGAAGTATAAATATAGTCTAGAACTTTCTTTTGATCTCCCAGGTATGTCCTTTGCGAACGTTGTAAAAAATTGCCCTTGCTTTCGGGTAAAACACTTAAAGTGTGCCACAAATTAGCAAACACTACCAATGCCGCTAAAAACGTCCCAAGGTAAAAGTATTTACCCTTCTTAGCCAAGAATAAACTACCGAGGGTTAAAACCCTCGGTATTCTCTTTTCAGAGAAAAGTTTGTTTCCGCTGGCTTCATCCGTGGAATAAATTCCACGGTATTCGCCTGTTTGTCTATTTTTATATGTGCTCGAAACCCAAAACAGAATAGCGCTCAAAACAACAAGAGAAAGATTTCTATTAAACGGCATAAGATTGTCAGCCGCCTCTGTAAAAAAGACTTCGTAGGCCGCCAGATAATTCTTCTCTTTGGTCAAATTTCCTGTGTAAGCCAGTAGTTTATTTGACAATATGTGGTCATTTTTAAAATCGAATACGATATAAGGAGAAAATATAACCAACAGGGTAGCTGCAGTCACCAGAACCTGCTTTAAGCTGGGTATAATTTTATACAGAAAAACAAAGAACAGTATTGGAAGAACTAAAGTTGAAGCAGTTGCCAGTGACAAGTGAAAAATTAATCCCCAACAGACGGCGGCGAGACTAAGAAACCATTTTTCTGACCTGGCCCTCACTAGTGCATAAAAGAGGATTATTGCCAAAAATGGAATTAAATTAGGGTTTGACAACCACCTAGCGTAAATTATTGCCGAATAAGAAACTGCATAAAAAAAAGATGAAAGCAATGCAGTTTGTTCCCCAAAAAGATCCTTAGCTGCTCGATAGAGAAAATAAACACCAATAACGTTCAAAAAAATTAAGAAGTAAGTAATCGCTAACGGGTTTCCGCCTGTAAGCGCATGGATTGGGACGAGGAAATAATAATAAAACACTCCATGAAAAATCCCATCGACGTCTGTGTTTGCTCCAATTAGGCGAAGATCCTCAAAATTTATAATTTTGGCAACCGCCAACATATCACGGCCTTGCTCGAAACCAAAAAAGAGATTTTGAGGAAGCCATAAAACTCTCAAAAATAGTGCTATGGCAAGAACTGTGAGTATTGGTTTCACTTCAGTTTTTGACTTATCCAAATTACAAAGTTAATCAGCCAATGGCCAAACAATCCATGATAAATTTTGCTTCCCGGAATAAGCCGTCTCCATTGCTCTCCTGCCACACTCTTGCCAGACACACCTTGATGATGGACAACCAGAGCGGTGGGTAAATAGTAAACTTCAAGATCTGTCTTTTTTACCCTTCTGCAATAATCTAAATCTTCGAAATACATAAAATAGCGTTCATCTAAAAGTCCGACTTTTTGAAGAGTTTGAGGTGTAATTAAAAACGCGGCCATTATCGCCGACTCTATCACTGTGGGTAAAACTACGCGAGGCACATATCTTGAATAGATTTTCTTATTAAACCAAAATTCTGAGATTGCGCGATATAACGTCGGGAGAGGCATTACAGAATCTTGAACAGTGCCATCGCTATTCAAAAGTTTAGGCACAACAACACCAGCATTTTTATGAATTTTGGCAAATTGCAACAATTTTGATACCGTCCCCCCTTTAATTTCTGTATCTGGGTTTAAAAGTAAAATATAATTTCCTTGAGAAATTTTAATTGCTTGGTTATTTGCCCTTGAAAAACCAGGATTATCGGCGTTTTTGATAAGTTTGAAAGAACCTTTAAAATTCGCGCTTTGGTCATTTGAAGCGTTGTCGACAATAATAATTTCACAAACAGGGTTTCTTAAATTGTTGGTAGATTTAACAATCGAATCGACACACTTTTTAAGAAAGTTGCCAGTGTTGTAATTAACGATAATTACCGAAACTTCAACTTTTAAATTTTGCGAGGATTTCTTCATCTGAAACTTTACCGCCTGTGTATTTCGACCTTGAAACAAATACTTGCGGCAATTTAAGTATAGCCCAAAGAAATGGAATCCAATAACCGGGATGAATTAATCTTAAAGGCATATAAATCAAATGTTGAGCCCACATACTCGTGCTTGTAATATTGCACCAGAAAAATAATACCTGATTACGCTGGGCAACCATGTCTTTTTTATTTCCCAAAGAATGCTTACCGACTGTAATCTCGTGTTTGTGTTCAACTTGAGCCTTTGGTTCCCACAAAACTTTCCACCCTCTTTTTTGGGCTCTGTACGACAGGTCTACATCTTCCCAGTAAAAAGGTTCATAAATTAGATTAAATCCGCCCAACTCTAACCATTTTTCTCGGGAAAACGCCGCACTTCCTCCTGAAGCCCAAAAAGAATCGCGTGTTAGTTCTACTTTTTTCCCAGGAACATGTTCGACTAAACCTAGACTCATAAACCCCTTTGCCCAACTCCACTGCCCCTCGTTAAAAGAAACCGCAAATACATCCGGATTCTCGAAATGTGGCAAAACGTGGATTAATACACCTTTGTCTGGAACCACATCTGTGTTAAGGAGAATTACCACATCACCACTTGCAACCTTGAAACCTTGGTTTACACCCCTCGCAAAACCCAAATTTCTCTCATTTTCTATGACTTTTAATTCTTGTTTCTTGTTACTTGTTACTTGTTTCTTGAGATATTCTAGGCTTCCATCGGTAGAACCATTTTCTACAACAATTACCTCGTCTGCGCCAATTGCCAGAACCCTAGGTAAATTCTTTTCAAGTAGCACTCTTCCTTGCCAATTAGGTATCACGACCGATATGGATAATTGTTTCATTTAACAATCCTTTCTCGTTTCTGAACTACGATTTCTCCAAAATTCACTTCCTCGACAAATTTAGACTTACCCTCTTCCTCGGCAATAGTGTCTGGTAGATAACGTGCCGGAATACCGGCCATCGGCTCGATAATTAGAAAATATAATTTTGTGTCAGAGGAAGTTTTGGCCAGAGCGGCAAGCTGTCCTACTTGGTCCTGTCCGTGAAATTCTGGCACATACCCGTATTTTGATAACCCGTACCAATTGTAAAGATAAGTCCAAACAATATTTATCCAAAGCGGGGAAGTCAAGGTGTTAATACTAAACTTATCACCGTTGGCTTGTATATATGTGTAATCAATCGCCTGCATTTGTTTAGACAACAACATATCCTTTTGAATTGAGAAAACAGTTTGTCCGTGAGAATTTTCTTTGAGTATCATGCTTAAATTACTTAAAACAATAATACCCAAAACAATACCTGCAAGAATTCTTTTCCCAGAAGACCACCAATTATAAATATTAATTCCGAGTAAAATAGAAACAGCCGTTCCAATTCCGACTAAGAGAAATGGCGTACTTGTACCTCCAACCGTAACAACCGTCAAATGACTCAAAAGCCATGTTGCAAGAAAAGGTTTCCAAGAAATCTCTTTTTTATCCCAAGAGATAAGTGAAATGACAACGAGAGCCAGAACAAACACTCCCCCGTAACCTATATTTCCCGGATATGTTGAATAGGCAAAAACTTTCCCAAGCTGATTTAAAAAGAGTACGGCAAAATCTCCCAAGCCCTTTGATGCTACAAGTGAGTCTTGAGAGGATAACAACTGCAAAATACCTCCTATGCTCTTAAACCCAAACTTAAGTTCAGCGACGATCATCGTCGAAACAGCCAAAAAAGTAAAAGTTAAAAATTTAAAAGTTTCAGTCTTGGTAATTTTTTTACGTGTTGCAAACAACCATACCAAAACTGGAACCGCATGGTACAAAAGAAACACTTCTGCTTGAATGCTAAAACCCAATCCTAATCCGGTCAAAATCGGCGCCCAAGATTTTTTCTCTTTTATCCATGACCATAGTCCAAAATACACAAGAGCTACAGTCCAAACTCCAATTGTGGGATTTGACAACCAGTTTGCATATTGTGTTGCTTCAAACGAGACCGCGAATAAAAATGCCGCAAGCAATCCTGCTCCGGCCTTCTTGGTCATTGAATAGGTTAAACAAAAAATAACAAAAACTGTTACCGCGTTAAGTAGAGAAACCCAATACGCAGCATTAATTGGGTTTTTTCCGAATAAATATGCTGGAACAAGAACATAGTTATAGAGCGCTCCGTGATACAAACCCGGGGTAGACGCGGGAGGACCAAGAACTTTTAAATCTCCTTCAATTATTTGTCTCGTCACTAAAGCATCTCTTGCTTGGTCATAACCAAACGTAAGGGCGTATTGAGGTAAAAATAGAATACGCAACAAATAAGCGAGTAAAAAAATAAATACCAAACCCGGCAAAAACTTTTTTGACATCTCTTTATTATAACTTTAGCTTACCTTTTTTGAAATACAACGCCAGAATCGCTAATATAAAAATCGAGGCCAGTGTAACTTTAATACCCAAAAAAAACGATTTTGGCTCATAAACGAATCTTATCTCCCATTCCCCTTTGGGTACTTCGACAGCTCTAAACATATGGTCAGCAAGATAAATCTTTATTCCTTCGTTTCCTCTAAATGCTTTCCATCCGGGAAACATCGTATCAGAAACGAATAACAGACCATCTGTTCTCGTGGTAACTTTTAAAATAGTTTCTAGAGAAGTATATTTTGTATATTCTATTTTCCAGTCAGATTTTGGTTGTTTGGCAAATTTTACTTCTTCCTCAATTAGTAATTTTTCTTTGTAAGGAAACTTTGGATCTATTAATAACCCTAAATGTTCTTCTTTTGGCAAGGTTTGCCAATCATAGAACATTGCGGCTCTAGGTATTGCATTTTTGTTTTTGAGAACAGAAACAGATTTATCCGTAAAAACATGATCTAAATATTCATTGCCTTTTTGTTCTTTTAATAAGAAGTTTAAGCTGTCTGTTTTTACCAAAAAATATTCTGTGTTTAAGAGGTCAGATAAGGGGGAGGACATGCGATCGATAATTCCAAATCTGTCTTGGGGAGTAACACCAATGTTGTTGCTATTTAATACTGCAATATACTTCGCCGTATTAAGCGGGTAGACCGGCTCATAACCGCCAGAAAATTCGATTCTGTACGGCATCCCCATATTAACGGGCATAATTCCATCGAATCCATTAACTCTAGATGGACCTTGAAAATTTTCTAAATAATTGGTAATTGGCGTTTCCGGGTAAACTAAATCTGACCTTGTGAAAGGCGTAAATTTCCAACCAAAATAAAAAAATTCAACAAACGTTGCAAGGATCATAACAAATACACTAATTTTAGAAAGAGACTTAAAATACTTAACACACACCAGAGAAACAAAAGCGACAAGCAACGATAATGAAGGCAATATTAAATTCCGGAGAGAAACTTTGTGTTTCCAAATCTCCTCACTTGCTCCTCCAAAATAACTTAAGGCCGCGTAAATTCCAAATCCCAACAAAACGGCGCCTGGAAGAATAACAGGTTTAATTAAATTTACCTGTTTACCATTCTTTAACCAATAATCCAACCCATAACCAATAGCTAGGGACACGGCAAGCGCATAAATTATTAGCCCTCTATAGGAAACCATCGCTTTAGACCCCAACAAGCCTGTTTCACTGACAAAAATTGCAAGTGGAGTCGGAAAAGCAAGCAGTAGCGATAAAACAACCAATAAAACCAAAAACTTTATTTCACGAACTTTTTGCCAAAGATTAAGACTAATAGTCGCCAAAACAAAACCAGCAACACTCATAAATCCAAGGTTGGACATGTAATTTTTATAACCCCAATAATTGGCAGTTGCGTGATTTCCGTAATAATCAGGAGCAAAAAAGGTAATGATTTCTTGCCAAACAAGATAAATCCATTTAGCAGGTATCGATTCCTCTCCTCTTTGGGAAGAAAGAATAAGTTCAACAGCTGGAAATAATTGTATTGCCGTTAGTAGAAATCCCAGGACTACAAACAATCCTAATAATATAACTTTTACAAAATACTCCCGTGTTACCCTAAGGCGCCAGATACATAACAAAAATAAAGATAACAACATATAAAAAACTAGCTGTGGGTAACCGGAAAAATAATCTAACGCCACGCTAAGTGATAAAAAGACAAGGGTAAGAATCTTTCCTTCCTTAAACCACTTGTCGGCGAGCAGAAGAATTAATGGAATAAATGCTCCTACTAAAACATGGACATTCCAAGAAGACATTAAAATGTTATATCCTGAAAAAGCATAAGCAAGCCCTGCCACAACTGAGCCAAGTCTGCTTATCTTCCAATATCTTGCCAAGAGGTAAGTAAAATATGCAGCAAGAATGTGTTGCGCGATCACTTGCAACGTCCAGCCGTTGATCATACTAGTAAAAAAATAAATAATGTTTGTTGGAGAAAACGGTGCAGATTGAAAATCCGCCAAGAGAGGGACTCCGGCCAATAAATAGGGATTCCAAAGCGGCCAAACACCAGTTTTAATATACGATACAGCAAGTTCCCTCAAGGGAAAGATTAGTGAAATCGTATCAGAAGTAATAGGATTTTTAACCGGAACTCCAGTAGAATATCCCCACTTATAATCTAGCCAAGGTAAATATCCACCAACCATAACGTCGCCTGAAATCGGAACTTTACCGAGGAAAATTTGGTAAAAAAATAGACAGGTAACAAGAATAATAAGTAAATGGGGCCAAAAATTACTTAATATACCTAAAAAGGTTTTTCTCAAACTCTTCTTCGCTGAATTTTTTTGCTTTTTCTCTTGCTTTATTGGCAATTTGTTTAAGCCTCCTTTCGTCTATAATTAGTTCTTGTGTTTTAGTTATTAATTCTTCTGTATTTTCCCAGATTAATCCGTCTTGCCCATTAGCAACTATTTCCTCGTGTCCGCCTTTTTTAACAATCACAGGAACTGCTCCGTGCGTCATTGCTTCAACAACAGTAATTCCAAAATGCTCGACTCTAGCAGGCTCGCTCTGCTCGTCTATACCATACCCAGAGGCAGACCAGTAAAGAGAAGCTTTCTCATAAAACTTTATTACTTCTTTGTACGGCAGGTTTTCTAAAACATCGATAGGATATCCTTGTGCAGTTTTTTTAAGATTGGGGACAATGTCTCCTGCCCCGACACTACTGCCGCCTATGAGAACCAGTCGCCAATTTTTCAAGCCCTTTTTACACATATCCTTAAAAACTTCTATTAATATCTCTTGGCCTTTAGCTTGCTGTAAGCGGGAGTAACGACCGACATAAATAATTATTTTCTCTTTTTCGACCTTTGTTGTGTTTTTAGACAAACTTACCGGAGGGTATAGAACAGTGCTGTTAACAGCGAATTCTTTATCTATAAAAGATTTCGTATATTGCGAGTTACAAATTATATTATTGACTCTTAATAGTTTTAATTTGTTAAAGATAGACTTTCCGCCAACATCTTTAAAAGGGGTTTGAAAGTGGAGAATATTTTTTTTAGCAAGTAGTAAAGGGATACTTCCGTCAGAGATCCAAAAAATAAGGTCATAACCGGCTCCACGGCTTACATTATCAACAATATTAATTCCGGAAAGATCCATACCCAGCCTCTCTTCTAACCATGGCAAGGTCTTCTTGTCTTTCCACTGAAAGTCAACTTTCCACCCGTTTTTTATTAACGCACGAGCAAAGGTTAGGACGTAACGTTCTCCTCCGCCTCCTGTGTCTAAATATGGATCATAAAAAGCAGCCTTTTTCATGAATTTTGACTTTTGATTTTTGAATTTTGATTTTCTGACTGCATCTCCCACAATTTCGCGTATGTTACAAAGCGGCTATACCCTTGATAGATGCAATATATTATCCCTTCTGGTCCATCTAAAAAACCAAGTTTGTTTATTAAACGATATCCCAGCTCTTGTCCCACGATTCTAAAGAATCTCCACCAAGCCATAGGCGGGTGGTTAGCGTTAAACAAAAGCCTAGCTTCGTAAACCGAGTATCTGTTTGTTTTTTCAACCATGTCTGAAAGATTGTCCTCTTTTAGGTGAACGAGTGCTTCTTTTAAACTCCCCATTTTCCCTTTAAATTTTGGCTGCTCGTGAACTTCTCCTTCCCAACCAAGAAGGGCTTCCTTTTTAATAAGTCTTAATACCCTGTCCGGCCACCAACCGCCGTGTCTTAACCACTTACCAAAAACATAATTTTTCCTTGGAATATCATATGCCGTAAAGATGCCGGTTTGCACAGCATCAGAAATTTCTTTTGCTAACTTTGACGAAAGGCGCTCGTCGTGATCAATATAAAATATCCATTCATTGTGGGCAAGCTTTGCGGCTTCACTGCGCCAAGCGGCATAATTCTGACCTTTTGCACGACTTATTCTACTGCCGAATTTTTTAACAATATTTAAGGTTTCATCTGTCGATCCTGTGTCTAAAACTATAATTTCATCTGCTATATCTTTTACCGACTTAAGACAATCCTCTATTTTGTCCGCAGCATTTTTAACTAAAATAATTACAGAAATTTTCACTTGTAACTCCCTCTACCCAAACTACCTTTGTAAAAATCTATTACCCCTTGCCTCTGCCACGGCCTACCCTGAACTAATAATCTTAGGCTTTCTTTAATAATAGCTATTTTAGCGCGTACCGGAGCGTACTTTATTCCAAACAACAATCTATTACGGGTAATGTAATAGTCGTTAAGATTACTTCCAATCCCTGAGCTCTGGGAAACTTTGTGCCAAACTTTTGCCTGAGGAACAAAGATAATTTTCCGACCAAAACGCTGCACTCTTTGTGATAAATCAGCATCCTCAAGATAGAGGTAGAATTTTTCATCAAACAAGCCCACACTTTCGATTATTTCGCGGCGAATCATCATACAGGCGCCAGTCGCAAAATCAATCTCATGGATTTTCTCGTACTGCCCTATATCAGTATCATCCACACCGTAGTTAGAGGCTAAAACATTATCCCAATCTATAACTCCTCCTGCGTACCAGACAACTCTGCCCTTTTCTCTTTCCGGATATTTGCCTTTGTGATACTCGAACCCTGGATAGAAATAAATCATCGGTGAAAGTATCCCTGCGTCTTTATTATTATCTGCGGCCTCAATCAAATGAGTAATGAGGTTTTTATCCACAATAGTGTCGTTATTTAAAGTCAAGACGAAGTCAGCTCCGTTTTCAACCGCTTTTTTAATACCAATATTGTTTCCAGCGGAAAAACCAAGGTTTTCTCCGGTCTCGATAACTTCCATTTTCGGATATTTCTTTTTAATGGCTTTGAAGGAATCGTCGGTCGAACCATTATCCACCACGATAATTTTCAGATGACAGCCGACAATTGACAACTGGCCAACTGATTTTAGACACTCGAGGGTGTCTCTTTTCCCATTCCAATTAAGAATAACAATTGTTATTTCTCTCATCTGAGAAGTTTACGGAGGGCGCGCTTAACAACCCCGGGATGTCTGAACTTTTTAGCAACTAACCAGTGATCGATTTGCGCTTCTGCCTCAGTTACCACATTTTCTATCTCAGACTCTTTTATCTCTTCCTCCCTAAACTTTTCTTTCTCCCATACTTTAATGTAAACAACAGCTTCGGAGAGCGCCTGTAACAAGGATAGGGCTATGCCATGTACACCATCTTTATAACCTTCCCCTACAAAATATCTACTTAAAAATTCTCCTACCGGCTTTTTGACCAGATCTTGCCAGTCGAATTTGTAACCTTCACCAATAAGTGCTTTAGCCTGAATATCTGTATATCTATCCATGCGGGTGATGTATTGAGAAACGGAATTATAATTATGGTGGACAAGCGCGTAATCTAGTTTTGCCTCAATATCAAGTCCCTTACCTTGAGTCACGGGCACAGAATGGATAATTTCATTCCAAACAACTTTTCCTTTTTTAAAAAAACGGATATTATAGTCAGGCCACCACCGGGAATGTTCGAGCCAGCGGCCAAAAACGATATTTTTCCGTGGAAGACGATAATAGTCAGCTTTGCCTGTCTTTGTTAATTGTTTTAATTTCTTGACAAGCGAGGGTAGAGTTTCCTCGTCAGCATCTAATATTAGAATCCAGTCGCTCGTTGCACGGGAGATTGCATAATTTCTCGCTGGTTCTACATAACCTGTTAGTTTATGTTTAAAGACTTTAGCACCCGCGTTCTTGGCGATTTCAACTGTTTTATCGGTCGATTCCATGTCCGTCACCACAATCTCGTCTGCCAAATCTTTTACTGAAGCCAAACAGCGAGGGAGGTTTTTCTCCTCATTACGCGTATTAATTACAACAGATATAGCCATCCTACTTGTAAATTGTAGCACTAACTAAAGCTACTTCGCCAGAAGCCCTGATTTGTTAATTTTATAGATATCCACTTCGCTGTTTTCGAAAATTCGCAATATTCCAATCTGAGTCTCTCCTAAAGTTGCCCTTTGGGGCTTAACCCAATAAATATAGCGAATATCGTTCTTTTCTAAAAAACCTTTCACCTCATCTTGATTTAGATTTCCAAGCCAATCTAACACTTTTTTGCGTCGCTCTTTCCAGTTGTAGTCAGTAATATCCATATTGACTTCATCTTCTAAATAAACAGGTTGGGCTGAAAACGCCGCAACGTAAGCTGTTGACTCATAAAGATACAATGGCCTCGGCGGGTTGGCAATCGCCTTTTCGGCAGCAGTTCTGTCAAACGGGTAGGTCAAAACAACGCCTTTGGGTTGGCTTTTTAAAAACTTTAGAGCCTCAAGTTCTGCCGTTGAAATTTTAGCAGGAGGTCTAGCGGGAAGGTAGTGATACCACAAGGTCGAAAAACTCGTGGGTACGGTTAATAAAACGAGTATTGTTCCCCAAACAACTCTATTCTTGTTTTTTTCTAACCACTGACCTGCCACAATACCCGCAAGAATGCTGGAGAAAAAGAGTGAATAATAAGTAAATTGGATCGTGTTCCACGGCGTCCCTTTTTGTAAGAAAAACATCGGAATTAGTGCCCCTCCGACAATCACACTGGCTAAGAAAGTCTCTACCACCCCAAAACCTTTCCAATCCCTAATCCATCTAAACACCAAGATCTCCTTAATACCCCTAGTTCCTAAATTTCCAAACCAAAAAATCGCGAAAGCGATAGCGTATGCAGGAATTGCTTTTACGAAATTCCCTCCGGATTTATACGCCATCATCGCGTCAAAATAACGCTGCCAGCCGAAGCGGTCTGATAAAGCCATCATTGTTTCCAAAAACCAAAAAGGTTGATAAACCAACAGACTTCCCTCAGTTCTGGTAAAAAGCTTAAAGACGACAAAGGAAATTGCACCCGAGGCAACAGATGCAATAAGATAGGTGAAGTTTTTATCTCTTATTACTCTCAATACACCCAAAAAACCCAATCCGCCCAGCGCCAAAATTCCTGCGTAAACTTTAATTTCTATAACTAAGCCGAAAAACAAAACTACACCAAGTAAATATTTCCAATTTTTTGTTTTATCAAACCTTACTAACGCAATAATTCCAGCTAGTAAAACAATTAGGGACGCCGCAAAGGGAGGGTTTAACAAGGTTGAAACCGAAGATTGAGCCCAAAACATAGATTCTCCACCAACCATACCGTCACGCAATAAGGTCACTATCCAACCAAAACTTCCACCAAAATAAACAAAAAATAACGACCACAAAGCTTGTACTTTTGAATTTGTAAAATCTAGAACGAGTTTGTAAGATAACCAGCCAATTAGCAAAGCGAAAATTGGAGGGAGTATTTGAAAATAAAGGTTAAGAGTCGGAATACCAGAAATTTGATGTAAAAAGGCGACAAATAAATCAAAGCCCAAGTGATAATTTTTAAATGCTTCGCCGGAAAAGACCGGCATATCGAGAAAATTTAAATTATTAGCAGCAAGATGGTTAATTAAGGCCAAATGCCAAATTCCATCATGTCCGTTTGGGCCCCAAAACCCCGCTCCATAGGAGTAAATCCAACCGCTCTTGACCATGGTTAAACTCCATGAAATAGTCCCTAATAAAAGGATTAGAAGGAAAAGAAATTTATCTTTTAATAAGCGCATAGAAAACCTTTCTCGCATCTTTTAATAAGGTTTGTCCCACAAGTAGTAATATTCCGAAAGAATAAACTAACCCTCCAAAAACCAGGAGTATAACCACCCACTGCAAACTTGGCGGCATCATATTCCGGATAATGAGCAAAATTATCCCCATACCCAAAGACGCAACCAAAGGTTTTAATACCGGTGTTCCAAGGGAAAATAAAACATATTTCCTGACAATAAAAATTGCAACGACAGAGGAGGACGAGACCAATGCGTAGCCTACTGCAGCGCCGTTTATGCCGTAGTTGATTGCCAAATAGGGAATTAGCAACCAGTTTAATATTGTCCACATAATCATTAAGTAAAAGTGTATTTTTATTTTCCCGATAGCGTTTAAAGCATTGGTTAAAGGTGTCGTTACAGCCGCAAAGAGCGCACTTGTCCCAAACATACTCAGGGCAAAAAGAGCAGGCTGCCATTTTGCATACCTGGGAACAATCTCGATAATTACCGGAGCAAGGATTGCTAACCCAATAACTGCGGGAAAAACTAGAAAGCAGACAAAAAAGACTGCGCGCGAAACCGCATTTGCCAGCTCATCTTCCTTATCCTGTAAACGCGAAAAAGCTGGGAAAGTAACTTTTATTACCTGATCCATAAAAAAGCGTAATGGCGCCTGTCCCCACTTCTGTCCCCACATTAAAAGACCAATACCAGAGTCTCCAAGTATTCTTCCTAGTACTAATATAAGACCGTCATCTTTAAGCATTGCTAAAAAAGTGTTGGTTTGATATGGAACCCCAAACCGCAGTAATGTTTTAAGTGCTGATTTCGAGAAAGCAAATCCGGGAGTCCAAGGCTGGAGAATATAAGTCAGCACTAGTCCCACTAAAGCTTGCAGTAGAACACCGACAGTAAAGCTGGTTAAACCAAACCCTTGAGTAGCTAAATAAATTACTGTTGCGTTGAAAACTATCGTATCTGCAATCTGAGGAATAATTAGTTTTTCAAATTGTAGTTTACGTTCTAATATGATTGTCGGAATCGTTCTTAAAGAAGAAATAAAGAAAGACACCCCAAGAGCCCAAAGTAAATAGACAATTTCGTCAGACCATTTATAAAAGTTTTGTAAAAAAGGTGTGGTAAAAAATAAGACGACAAGTAGAAATATTACTAATGACTGCTGAATTAAAAAAGTCGATTTTAAATCTTCGTCAGTCAACGCTTCCTTTTTTTGAATTAAAGCTCCAGCCAAACCAATGTCCGAAAAGTAAGACAGAAAATTTTTAACAGCCAAAACAAGAGAGTAAGTTCCCAGTTGCGCGATCTCAAATAAAGAACCGTAAACACCGAAGGCTACTAAACCAACAATTTGCAAGAAAAAGGTACGGAAGGTTAAAGCCGCAATGCCCGAAATGGTTCTCTTTTTGACTGATTCTAAGTCGGGGTCCTCTGACGTGTATTCTAAATTACCTATCACAACTTAAATTCTAACACGAAGTGTCTGATTTCCTGAAAGCTTTCAACTCTAATATTTGATATCTGTTAAAAAATTCTGACAAAAGTCTTCTATGGATAGATTTTCTATATCAAGATAGTCGATGTCTTTGATTAAAGGATAGTGTCGGGAAACATAATTGCGACAAAGTTCATCGCTCGTGATCACATACAAAGCACGACCATCTTTAATTGAAGCAATAGAACTTCCTCTAAGTTCTTGAGAGCAAGGAATTCTTGTATCTACTATCAAATTTGTATTTTCTGTAAAGTCAGGACAATCACCAGCGATATTAAGATTGCCTATGCTATAATCTTCCTGAGAAAATCTTGCATTAGTTGTTTTAATAGATTGTGTATCGTTATAGAGTTTATTAAACAATAGATACCTGTACGCAGTTTGCTTTGGTGTTGCTGAAACTAGGGTGATATCACCGAGGTTTTTGTCAAATGAGGATTTAATATATTTTGCAACAACGCGATCTGGCAAAAACCATCCTTCATTTCGATCTATAGGAAGCCTTGAAAAATATTGAATAGCAAAGTTGCCTACAAAGAGCAAATATACCGCGAAAATTGCCACATATGTTAAATTTCTTTGCGATAATAAAGAGAAACTATTTTTAAGGTAATAAATCCCTATTGCTGATATCAATGTCAAGATTGGAAACAGAATTACCGTCCTTATCATATAGGTAGTTCCTTGGAGGTTTAGGAAATTTGGAATCAGTGTTATTACCAAAAAGCCCAAGAATGTAAAAAGAAGTCCTGGATTTGTCCTTGCCAGAAATACCAAACCAAAAACTATTAATGGCAGGTCTATTAAATATAGGGGTGCATGGTCAGAAATTGCAAGGGAAGGGATACTTTCTGGCTGACCATCTTGAAAAAGGAAATTAGCTGACAGTGCCCCAAGAGCAGCCCGAGTTCTGTGTCTAATCTCTTCGACATATTTATTTTCATAAATCTCTACAAGTGGAAAATCTAGACTTTGCGTCCGTTTAAGGTTTACAACTCCTTGAATATTTTGATCATTTAACTCCCTAAATCTTACTCCGGCAGGAGATTTGGACAGGAGGGGCAAATAAATAGTTAAAAATGTCAATAGTAATAAACTGACTAGTAGCGCTGGTTTAACTGAGCTCTTAGGACTTATGAATCTAGCGCTTGCGAGAGTAAACAGAGCTAGGGGCAACATTATAGTTTTAGCAGAGAAATAACTTAGCAAGCCTGCCAAAAATAAGGGTGTAGCCCAGAGAATTTTCCAACCTTTAAAACTGAAGACAATATAAATTGCCAAAAGGTAAAAAAATGCACTAAAGATTGACTCGTATCCTGAACGTGCAAAGAAAATTGACCACGGGTTAATTGCAGCCAAAAAAGCAGCAATAAGCCCTGCCTCGCGTCCAATAAGTCTTTTTACTAATAGATAAGAGACACAGACCACTCCCAAACTAGCAAATATGAAAGGTAGCTTAACAATCGGCCAGGAAAATCCAAAAATTGCAATAAAAGGAACTATTAACCAAGAGCTTATCTCGCTGTGAATTCCTCCTCCTAAATTTCCGCTGGTCTTACCTAAAATTCCAGTTACGACCCCTGGTATGTTTTGTCCTGTGTGTAACAATGATTGTGCATTGATAATAATGTTTATTTCATCGTTGGCCATGCTAGGCGGAACTTGAATAAGAAAAATTGTCCTCAATAAAATACCAAGAAAAAATATGGCGAAAATCGGTATTTTACTGTTAAACAGTTTTGACAGAATCATTAAACTAATTTTACCAGACGCGTAAACAGTATATCATGCTAACCCTGAACGCAGCGAAGTGAAATAATCATTGACTTATCTTAAATTCACAAGATTTTTCGCTATGCTTGGGAAGACAATTACCAGAAGCGTTAAGGGTTTGTCTTCACAATCCTAAAAGCTACAGTTTTGTCAGGGTATTTTAATTCCTTGATCAAGGTTAGCCCATGTCTCTCGATTTGTTCAGGAGAAATTGCCAACTCATCCCCAATTAGATACTGGATAATTCGCAAATCTTTTTCCCAATTAATCGGCCTGGTGGTGATATTGTCAAACTTTATTGTCGTCTTGCGGTTCATATCTGTGTAATAATTCTCAAGATCTATTTCCTTATTTTCCTTTTGATATTTGGCAGGATCGTATTGTAAAAAGAACGCCAGCTCGATATATGGCTCTTCGCGGCTATTGTCAATAACTACAGGCAGGTTGGAGTCAAAAGTTTTTATAGTGGTCACTACTTTGTTCCAGCCCCAATCCCAATCGCGAGCTCTAAAATATTCGTTGAGTAATATTGCTGAACTGTAAAGTTTCCCGAGACTGTAAACCAGCAACAAAACTGAAAACACTGCAACGCCTGGTAAAAAAACTTTTTTTAGTCCCAATTTCCCTAATAATCCTCTTGCCCATACAAAAACAGAGATTATTCCCAGACTAATAATAATCGTTTGCGGGATAACCAACGGTAAAGCACGATAAGTATTATAAGGGTCACGAGTAATTGCGGCTGGGATTGGAGCAAGAAGTAAAAGTGTTAAAACAAAAAACTTAAGTTCTCCAAGTTTCGACTTTGTAAAGATGTATAATCCCGCAAGATAAAAAGGCAGCTGCCAGATGAAAAACGTAGCAAGCTCGGGAAAAGAGCTTCTCGGTTCGTAATCTCCTACGTTAAACATTAGCCGCGGTGAAAAGTAAGAAAGGTATAAAGCTATAAACTCTTGTACAGACAAAAACCAGCGGGAGTTAACCAGGAAAGAGAAAAAACTATGATAGTCGGAAATGAATCCTGCGGGAGTTCTTGTTTCAGAAAAAATGTTTAGACCGGCGGCCCTGGCAAAAAATCCGGGAGTTGTCGCGATGGACAGAGTCGGCAACGAGACGCCAATTCCAATTATAACTGCCAATATTGCCCACTTTATGTGTGATTTACTAAAAATTATCTTCCTGTGTTTTAAGGTCAGAAGTATAACCATTAAGGGAGTAACAAGTCTTTGTGCGTGATAAGCAGGAACGGCAATGGCAAAAAGCACTGCTGCAATTAATAATAAAAATGGACGCTGTAGGCTCAGGTAAAAAACATACACTCCGGACAAAAGGAAAAAGAGAGCCAGATTACACTCAATATATGTTCTACTGAAAACGATGTGCCACGGAGAAATTGCAAAAAGGAACGTGGTTAAAAATGCAAGCGGTAACGACATATTTTTAGGAGTAAGTTTTCTAACCAGAAGAAAGAGAATGGGTATTGTAAAAATACTAAAAATAAACGATGGGAAACGAACGGTAAACGGAGTTAAACCAAATTGGGGAATTAATGGAACAATCGAATAAATATAAACCGGTGTTTTAAAATCAGTAAAGGAACGGAAAACAATAGGGTAATCTTTACCAAATTCATCTTTGCCTGTTTTTAATATTGAATAAGCGCTATAACCTTGGCCTGCTTCGTCAACATATAAACCAGCGGGGGCTTCTCCTAATTTATAAAACCGGGTTAAAACGGCAAGTCCAATTACTAAAAGCAAAATTAAAGTGGCTAATATTTTTTTCACTGGTATCCTAAAAAAATTCTTAACAATTGCGGTACGGTAAAAATCCAAAAAGCGCTCGCTGTGTATTTCCAATATTTACTACGGGAAACAATGTCCAATCCACCTAAAATAATCAAAGACATAGGCAGCCAAAGAAGAATATCTATCCTATCGAAGTTTTCCAATAATGTCAGGTATACCAAAGACGGAATAGCAATTTGAAGAATTAGTTTTTTGTGTTTTAGTCTATTGAAGAAATATAAACCGGCAAGAAAAAAGATAATACTAACAAAAGGAAATTTTTTTAAATTTTGGTTGCCGATGATTTGTCTTGGATGAAAACCAAAAAAATAGTTGTTTAAGTCGGTTAAAGCCAGCAAGTTGTAGCTCGCTTTATCTAAATATATCCTAGCCTTGTTTTGATAAACACGGGCAAGGAATACCGTAGGATATAAATTAATTTTTTCTAAGATCCTTTGTTCGGCTTGGTAATCTTGCTGAAAAATTGTTTTGGTAAAATTTTCCAAAGGAAAACTCTGCTTTCCGCTATTAAGAAAAAGATTTAATGGCCAAAAGGCCAAGATTACAAAAGCAATTAATTTTTTCATTAATTTAATTTAGCTGTTATCTCGAAACGTGTACTTGTGTCGGGCGGATTGCCCATATCTTCATAGTAAACTGTAATCGTCGGGTCTTGATAGTACAATCTTAGAGCATCCTCCCTATTCAAAATTATTGACGCCTGTTTAGACGTTCCTCCCCAATCTTTGGCTACAAACGGGTAATTCGGATCGTTTTTTATGTAAAACACAGCTCCTTTTGGCAAAGTTGGATACTGGGCAGATATCTGGCCAATTAGTTTTTCGGCCAACCTTCCGCGGGTTGCCGCCCAATAAGTGCTATCACCCAGGGTAACCGACGTGGTGTTTAGTATAAACAAGGCCGCTACTAAAAAAGCCACCATGACTCTAGCAGGTAGATTTTTTGTGTTTTCTGCAAACTTAAACACAAGATAACTTACAAGTATTGAAAATGCTGCTAAAACTGGATAAAGATAATATGTTGACTTATGCCACGGGAGGACAGCAACAGGCAACAATCCTGCAACAAACCATATAATAAGCAGGAATACTTTTTTGTTAAGCAGAATTTGTCTCTTCTTGAAAAATAAACTAGAAGTTGCATATAGAAGTCCGAACAAAGCTACAAAAAAAGCAGAAAAAATAATTTTATAATAATCTCCCCAATAGCGCATGAGACTCGGGTTTAATTTTAACCCTGAACGCACAAAGTCGATTAACATCTCCGGCAAACCCAAAGCCCAGCCGGTATACCAAGCGTAAGTATTGATTAGTTTAGGCAATGAAATTACTGCTTGATATTGCACCTCCTCTTTCGAAAATCCGATTATTGTAAATTCTAAATATAGGTAAATAAAAGTTAGTACGACAAACGGTAGGGCGCGGCGCCAGTTCATTACAATCAAGAGCAAGGGCACAACCACAGCAAGTTCGTGTGAAGCTAAGACAACGAGAAAAGTAAGAAATGCCCAGCGTGTGTGTTTTTCGTAAAAGAGCAATGTCAAAAGGATAAAAACTGTTGCCCCGAGTACTTGAACCCCTCCTGTTAAATAATAAAGCGTCGCTACATTCGCCGCCGAAATACCAAACAACAACGCCGCAAAACCGGAAATCCTTTTGTCTCCTAACCATTTCTGGGTGAAAGTGTAGACCAAAACGATGTTGGTAAAATGCAGTGCTAGCTGAAAAACGCGGTAAGGAAGTTGGTTTAATCCAAAGATTGAATAAAAGATGTTAAAAAATGCTTCGCGGAATACAGGGCGGTAAAAAGCTATCCCTCGCTCCTCAAACGGATAAAAACCAAATAAGCCTAAAAAGCCGCGGACTGTCCCGTCAGTTTGGCTAATTGTAATATGAAAAAAATCGTCTTGGGAAAAATAGACCCCTAAAATTTTATAGTAAAAAAAGAGGACTAAAACAAAAATCGGTAGAAGAAACTTAAGGCTCGCCAACACAATACTATTCTACCAAAAGCAGAAACTCGTGTGGTAAAATTATCCTGCCTTGCGTAAATTTTCCCATTTTTCAGGTTTTGCTGATCTTGCAATAATCTTTGTTGTCATCATCGTCGTTGCGGTAACAGGCTTCATTGTAACCAAAAACAGAAAACAAACTCAAAACCTCATACCGGTTGAGGTTTCACCCACATCTTCGACCCAACCAGATGCAACCCCAACCCCAGAAGCCTCTCCTTCTGCTCAGCCCTCACCGTCAGTCTCACCCTCTACGATACTCAGTCCTTTACCATCTCCTAAACCAACTCCTTCTCCTGTTGCGGCAGTGTCAGGTCCTCCAGGTAGTGGTTATTCTAGGGTTACAGTTAAAACAGAGCGGGGTAATTTTACAGCCAGTGTGGTTTCAATCGACATGGCAGGAGTGCGTATGGTTACAGACACGGGTAATGAGGATAATTGCACGACGGATTGTCCTGTTCGTTCGCTTGCAGATTATGTAAGCAGTAACGGAGGATTTGCAGGAATTAATGGAAGTTATTTTTGTCCCGAAACTTACCCTGATTGCGCTGACAAGAAGAATTCGTTTGACTTTCCTGTATACAATTCCCGTCTTGCGAAATGGATTAATAACGACAAACTTTTCTGGAATAGCCGTTCAATGATTTATTACGACGGAGGCATCATGCATTTTCAGCGCGATGCGAACTCGTTTGGAGGAAGTTTATCAGCAGGAGTGGTCAACTACCCTGGTTTACTTGACGGCGGAAATGTAATTGTTGACGAAGGAAGTCTATCCGAAAAACAAGCAGCTAAGGGTACAAAGGGTGGAATTGGAATCCGTGGAAACATTGTTTACTTAATTATTGCCTCGGGTGTTAACATGGCCGATTTCGCCCATGTTTTCAAAAGTTTAGGAGCAGACTCGGCAATGAATTTAGACGGCGGCGGCTCGTCAGCACTCTGGTTCGGAGGATATAAAGTAGGGCCTGGAAGAGCATTGCCGAATGCAATTATTTTCGCTAGATAATCTAAATTAAACTTTTCTCCAAGCCAGTATTACGTCTTTAATACATTGATTCCCGGCATCATCTTTGAAAATATATCCAATTTCTCCATTTTCAAGAATTACTGGACGATGAAATTCAAGACTAATCATGTCTGTCCCTGTATTAATTTCAACCATATCTCCGGTGTTTACAGCACCGTTAAAAAAAGCACTTCTAAGAGATTTAGTTCCATCCCCGCGGCTGCGAATATTTCTACCGTCTCTCCATTCGTCAAATATTGGTAATCTCGGCGTTGATGAATCTTTGCCAGAAATTAACGAACTTATACGACTGATTGTTTCTCTAAAAAAAGACATAGAAATCTCTAACGTAATGTATTGAGGATTTACAGCTTAACCTACAGGCTAAGCACGTGTCAACCCCGTAGAAGTTTACACCAACAAAACCGTGCCTGAAATAATTCAGGCCACACTTTTAACGGGGCCAACCTTTAAGTTTCTTGCGCCAGAGAGGAGCCGTAAAAAGAAGTAGCCATGAAACCGCAGAAATAGAATTTCCTGCAGAGCGCACAGGTGTATTTTCAAGCTTCAGAACTACTTGGTGCTCTCCACGGGTCAAATCAATATGCATTCTTCCCCACGTATCACTTCCTACATAATTTTCTTTTTCCTGTCCATTAACAAACACTTTCCACCCAGGATATTGAAAAATACCGATCTCTATTTGTGCTGTTTCACTTTCTACAGTTGCCTTAAAACTTGCCTTGTTTGTTTTTTGCACAGGATTTGAGATTGTTGCTTTACCGCTAATTACTAAGGCCAGTTCTTTCTGCGGAGCCTTGGGGGCAGTACTTGCCCCAACCGGTAGATAGTCATAAATTCCCGCGGTTTGTTGCATATCCCACGCCACGCCGGAAAATTTTTGCTGGTCAGTTATCGGTCCTATTTCTTCCGGCTGAAAATATCCAAAATTGAACCCCACAACCGCCCCAATTAGCAAGAATGCTGCCATTTTTGCTTTTTCTCTGATTAATAATGCTGGTAGTGCTCCAACCACAAAAGAAAAACATAAAATTGTTAGGGTCAAAAATCTCCAGGGAAACTGTACAAATTTAAGGAATCGATCAAATTCAAGCCAAATGAATGTCGATTTATTGTGTGTCATAAAAGCGGCAAACCAGCCTGCCGTAAAAAAGAAGGTTGTAAGAAAAAGTACGCTGTCTATTTTTTTTGTTTTATAGTATCTCCAAACTGCAAGCCCTACAACGACTATCGGCAACATCCAATGCAGTTGTCCAATCTGGAATGACATTTTGTCGTCAGCATCCATCCAAACGGAAGCTCCGTATCCCCAGAATCGAGAAAACAGAACTTGACTGACCGTTGTAAAATGGGCAATATATTCATAATAACCAACCACCAACGTCTCTACGTGTACAAACTTTTGCTCTAAGAAAACGGGTAAAGTAAAAAATGCGGCTAACCCAAAAGCCCACACTCCCGAAATCGCCAGTTGCGGTATAGTAGACCAGGATTTAAAACGAACAAGCCAGAACAAAACCCAACAAGCTACAAGAGGGGTAAAGATTAAAACCATAAGATTGTGCGACGTAAGCAGTGCAGTGAAGGAAAGCGCGAGAATTACCGTATGCCGAAAACGTCCCTTCAAAACTAAATTGTAAGACGACCAAAGAATCAGCGGAAACCAAATAAGCGCCCAGGCTTCATTCATTGCCCCCCGCACGAAAATATCAAGCGAATGGTAGGGTGCCCAGATATAAAAAGCCGCTGACAAAAGGCCGCCAAGTCTGCCCCAAAAAGTTTTGGCCCAGAGATACATCGTAAGTCCAGACAAAACAAAAGATGTTAGAAACGTTAATTTGACTGTATCAACAAAAGAAAGTCCTACAAGACGGAAAATCTCTCCTACTAGATAGGGCAACGGGGGGTAATAATTAAACAAGGGGAAGCCAAACCCATATCCCATGTGCGGCGTCCAGCGACAAGGAATCTGCCAGTCCCTAAAACACTCCTCCATCGCTAACTGGCGCATCATTTGGAGATCATCATGCATATTGAAATAGCCAGGAATTAAGAGGTATCTTCCAGCAAGAAGTGCTAAGAATACTATACCCACCACAAAGAGAAAGTCTGGTTTTCTAATAAGGTTTTTTAATTTCTCCAAGAAGTTTTTACTTTTTATTGACGTCTTGTTTTTCTTGTTCTTCTTTTGCTTTGGCATCGTCTCTAATTTGCACTGACTTTTCAGTGACTTCCAATAATAGCAAACTTTCTACCTTGCCGTTGGGCTGTTCGGCTTTAGGATAACTTGCCAATATATTGTAGCCGAGTTTTTCAGGTTCTATTTCCATACGAGAAGTATTAGCAACAAGATAAACCTTATTCCCCGCTTTCTTTGCTTCATAGAGAGGATCATTTACAACTGAAATCGAAAGCCCGACACCTGTAACCACAACTTTTGGAATGTCGGCAACATAAATCATTAATCCGTCGGGGAGTGTTCCGAAATACCCTTCTGTACCAACAACAATTTGCGTATTCGGATCTTTCTCGTGTTCTGCTTTTATAAACTGAGCTACTTCTCTAATCCCGGTTCCGGAGGTCCACAATTCTAAATAACCTGAACGTTCAACGCGAGGCAAAGGCGCTTTTTGAGGAGTTGTTAAAAACAGATAATCAACGTACAAGGAAGGGAGGGATACAAGAGCTATAACTGCCCAAAATGTTTTTGTTTTTAATTTAACTGAAGTAATTCCCAAAGCGGCTAAGATGAAAAGTGGAGGAATGGTAAATAGAAGATATCTGGCAGTAAAAACCTTTGCGTATTCTGCTTGAATTATAAGGGGAACCAATAGCCAGGCAAGAAGGGGTAAAAAAACTCTCCAGTGTTTTTTCCAACCTAAAATAATCGCCACAGCTGCTGCCAAGAGCGAAGTCATGGGAACCAATACCCAAAACCACTCAATTATTTCTTTTACATGGAATTGCAAGGGATCCCAAGGGTTGGTCAAAGCATGGGAAAGGGGAAATATATAATCTTTATTGCGTAAACTAATCATATGGAACTCAGGTCCAAGCCTGAGAATATTGTATAAACCGTAACTAATAACTCCAACTACAATCCAAAGTCCAGCAAGTTTTATGAAAGTTAAACTGACGAGCCGTTTTGGAAGATTAGCTAAAAAAATTGTTGCCGGTAGAAGAATTAAGAAAAAAACTCCCGGTGACTTGGTTAAGAGAGCTCCTCCCAAAGCAAACCCTGCCAACATGGCTGTGTCCAGTCTAAGATATTTTGCTGTTAAAACAGCAAAAACCATTGACCAGACACCAAACATTGATAACATGGCGTCAGCCAGCGCCATGCGTTCAAAAAAGACAGCAAATGGAGAAATTGCATACAAAAAACCGGCTAATAGAGTAGTTTTCCAAGATTTAAAAAGAATATGAGTTAGCGCGGAAATTCCAATAACACTCCCCATTCCGCAAAGCACTGATACCATGCGCCCAGCAATTAACGGGTCTTCGAAAATTTTCAAAAAAGGGATAACAGACCACATAAACAAAGGTTGTTTCCCGTCAGATAAAGGAAGAAAACGCAGTGCAGAGACAGCTCTCATTACCTGCGACCAGCGGATATAAATTGCTTCGTCTACAAAAATAGGAATCGAGAGAAGGTTGTAAATACGAAGAAATAGCGCAACGCCTAAGATTGCTATCCCGCAGAACAAAATTTGATATTTGAAATTTGAAATTTTCATTGTTTGTAGTCCCCTTTTACCGCGTGCCAGCGGATACGTAAAATATCTTTTATACTATCTATTCCATCACGGATTGCACTCACCCTTTGGGAACCCTGGTAATTCCACTCAACTGGAACTTCTTTTATCTTATAACCCCTTTTGCGGGCAACATATAAAAGTTCTAAATCAAAACCCGCTTTTACCGCAGGTTGACGAATAAGCCCAGATTGGCCAAAAATAATTAAGTTATGAAAAATATCTTGCGCTGCTTTTCTTGTAAATGCTTTGAAACCTGCCTGTGTATCCTTTAACGGCAAGCGTAAAAATACCGTCCGCAAAATAACAAATCCTGTCGCCATTAGCTTTCTTATTACCGGAGCTCCTTTTCTTCCGCTCCTTGTGCCAATAACAATATCAAAACTCTGCCTGCCGACAGGCAGACCTGCTCCTATCCAAGGCAAAAACTTTTCTAGTTGGTTAATTGGAGTCGCCTGATCCATATCTGTAAAAAGCACCACGTCACCTTTTCCTGCAAGCATCCCGGTAATTACAGTCGCGGCTTTGCCTTGGTGAGGGTTTTTAATTAACCTAATTCTCTTTTCTTTTTTTGTAAAAACCGAGAGTAGGTCAGTGGTTTTGTCGGACGAGCCATCATCAACAAAAATCACTTCCCAAGAATATTTTTGTTTTTTTAAATAATTTACAACTTTATCAGGAGCACCTTTTTTAATATTTTCTTCTTCGTTGTAAGCTGGAATAACAACAGATAAATACATATAATTATTTAATTCTAACCCTCTCTTCAGCAGTAATACCACTGAACTGGGCAGTTTTTTCAACTATCCCAATACCTTTCTGGCGGGCAAGCCAAGCTTCAAGTCTCTCCGGATGAGGAGGGTCAACTTCATACAAAGTATAAAGTAAGGGAACTTGCGAGTCGAGCTTTTGATTGCACAAACTCTGTCCGCATCTCATATCTCCCTGCCACAAGAAAAGATAATCGTAAGCGTGGGGAATAACCGGCGGGACATAAACATCGACATTAAACTCCCGTCCGGAACTCATGCGATATACCCAATCAACCGCTTGCAGTTGGTTACGAAACATTATGGTGTTTGGTCCGTCTGCCCCTGACGTTATATACGACTTTGTGATATAAAAATTATCTACTATAAAAGCTGAAAGGAAAATTAAAAGAAATGCTTTTCCCAATCTCTTTTTGGCGAACTCAGCTAAAACCACTGCAACCAATAAAACAAAAACAAAATAATATCCTGTAAAGTAATAGTCATAAACATTCCCATTATTACCCTGGAAAAAAAACATTCCAATCATAGGAGCAAAGAGTAAAATTATAATTGGTTGAAGTTTCTTGTTAGTAATAAATCTCCTTGCAAAAAGTACGAAAAGTCCAATCAGCGAAACAGTAGCGAGCGTTCTTAGATTTTTACTAATAACAAATAACTTTGAGAAAAATACGCCTTCATAAAACGATATGCGGGTTTTGATAATTTCCCCAAACGAGGCAGTAAAACTTCCCTCTTTTGTCAAAAATTTATATATCTCTCCTCTTAAAATCCCTTCATGGCGGAGGTCAAAAATAATTTGCGGCAAAAAGGAAACAAGGATTACAGCCAGAGACCAAAACCAAATTTTAATATTTGGCAAATGATCTTTGTTTAAAAATGCAAAAAGAGCAACTGACGGAAAATAAAACACTTCTGCCGCACTACCAAACTGCATTGCCATTCCAAGCATGCTTCCCGTCAATATCCACGCCCACTTTTTACCCTCCTGAATCCATATCAAAGAAAGTACCAAAAGCATACTTATTAAATACATTGGCGTTGGATTAGAAAGCCAACGGGCAGAAAGCATGAAATGAAACGAAAAGAGACACAACATAACCGCTACAACACCTGCGGTTCTGCTGTGAATTTTTAAGCCTGCGACATAAGCCAAAAGCGCGGCCATTACTGTCGTCAATGCAAGAAAAACTGCAGGCCAAACAGGATTACCTTGACCTAAAAAATAAAATGGAGAAATTAACCAGTAATACCAAGGGCCCCTAAAGATTCCCTCAATGCCAGTTGTTGGGCCGATTAAAAAAACACGTCCGTTATGTAAAAAATCCCAAATAATTTTGGCATCTCTACCTTGGTCATAATAAAAACCCAATAATATATTCGTCCGATAAACCCTAATAAACGCGCCAGTAATCAGCAGAATTGTTAAAAACAAATACGTTTTTGGATACGTTCCAATTTCCTTTTTAAGAGTTTTCCACATGCTGTTTGGCTAATACATCGTTTACAACATCGAGTATGGTTCTTACCCCCTCATCAAAACTTTTTCCGTCTAGCATATAACGAAAACCGGCGGCGGCTTTGTGACCCCCTCCGCCACAAACTTCTGCAATTACCGCTACGTCAAGACTCGAACGCGATCGCAAACTGCCGTCTATGGCAATTTTATCTTGCGTTAGAAGAAGGCCAAACTCTGTCCCGGAAACAGAACTGAAAAACACCGTTGCCGCTCCCGATTTTGACGATTTATCGATATGAAGCTCCCTCGACCTCGCGGTCGGGATATCTTCTCCCCACGCTTCGTCGGGAGCAGAATCCCTCCGAAGCGAAAACTTCTTCGCTTTCATCCGTGGGCTTACGCCCAGGGTATTTCGCGAAGGGGGATAACCCAGCTCATCTTCGGAAACCGCAGAAAAAGCAAATTTTATGCCGTTTGATTCTTTGATTTCTAAATTTTTTAATATTACTCCCCAATATTTTAGGGTCGCGAGTTCTGTAGATTGAAACAGATTATAAACAGCTTGTCCGAGTCTTGCTCTTTTTTCTAAAAGCGAACTCGCCACAATGAACGTTTCCGGTGAAACAGAAGATTCAAACCGGAAAGAACCGGTGTCTCCTATAATTCCTGTTAGCAAGGAAGTAGCAATACCAGGGCTCATTTGTGCCCCCCATGCTTCTAAAAGTTTATAAATAATTTCAGATACCGAACCTGTATCAGAATCAATTAAGTTTAATTTTCCATAACCCGTGTTTGTCTTATGGTGATCGATGACAATTACTTGCTCGTTGTTTGAAAATATAAAACCTTGTTTGTAGGTAAGCATTTCAGGAGACCCTGAATCGAGAATTAAAATTAAATCAAATGCAGATAAATCCTTTTCTGCTATGTCCTCAATTTTTATTTCCGGGAAACCTTCTAAAAAAGAAAGGTTACGGGAAGGCTCGTCAACCGAAATTAGATCAACTTCTTTACCTAAATCCTTTAAGTATTGATACAAAGCGAGGTTTGATCCGATACTGTCTGCGTCTGGACCGCGGTGAAGAGTAAGTAAGATTTTTTTACAAGACCTTATCTTCTTTAATATCTCTTCTGCCTCTTGGTAAGTCTTCATTTTTTTTATTGTGTATGTACCAGTTTAAAAATTGTTTTTCCTTCCACCTTCCACTGTTTCTCAATTTTTGCCCAACCGAAGTTAGCAATTTCCGCCTTCCTGTGGTTTATTGGCTCACAAATCAGATCTTCGCAAACAACATAAAGTTGACGTGTTAAAGTGTTGGCTGTGTCAAGAGGGTTGATTTCACGAACCTTTGCGTTTGCCAGTTCGAAGAAATATAAATAACCTTCTTCGTAATTTCTTTCTGCTATCAGCCCAAAGTTAAATGGTTCATTTGCCGAGTCTGCGATAATTTGTTTATTTATTTCTTGAACTTGCTGTACCTGTCTTTGGGGGGGATTTTTTATAGGATTGTTCTGTAAATTAAACCAGATTAAAACAACTACTAACAATATTGCCGGGGTCTTAAGACCTTTTTGAAACAAACTTTGAACAATCGCGCCGACAAGTAAAAATGGGAGAGGAAATAAGAATCCAAAATAATGTTCGTATATGTTTTGTTTTAGTAGCCCAAGACCTATTGCTCCGGTAAAAAACCATACAACCAGTAGGATGTAGGGTATTAACCTTGTGTCTTTTCTTTTTTTCCAGAAATATCCAACCCACAAAGACAAAGCTAGGATAGAAAATGAAATCCACATCGTTCTTCCGAACGCGTGACCAGCAGTTAATAACCTTCCAATAAACTGCTCTCTCCAAAACGGCTCTAAGAAAGGTAGAGCTCCCCAGGGTTTAGCCGAAACTGTTGTTTGCCTTTCCAAAAAGAAACGCTTTAATGAATTGAAGTTCAACCAATCATGTTTTGCATCAAAAAGCACCAATGGAAACATTAAGAGTGTAAAAATTAAAAGGCTAAAACCTGAAAATTTAAAGAAGATGGAAATTTTTTTCTTATCGAGCCATAAACTCTTTAATGTTAGTAGCCAGTAAAGGATCAACAGAGGAGCCAATAAAAGCCCCAAATAATGCGATTGCAGGGAAACGGCAAAAGAAAAACCTAAGACCAGCAACCATTTAAATTCTGCATATTTCCAGACACGCCAAACAGACCAAACAGAAAGGAGAGCAAAAAAAGGCATAATATTCGGATTCCAAGAGTGTTTTGCAAGATTAATAACGCTTGGCGAAACAGCATAAAGAGCAGCCGCAGAAAACGCGGCCGCCTTACCAAACCATTCCCGCGAAGTAATCCAGATTAAAAATACGGTTGCTGTTGAAGTTAAAGCGACAAAAACCGCAGGGCCGGTGGGAGAAAACCCAAAAAGTAGTAAAAACGGGGAAATTAAATAATAATAAGCCGGGCCAAGATACATATCTCCAATGGAAGTTCTGGGTCCGATAAACATTAGGTCAAAATCCGTTAAGAAGCGCCTTACCACCCGCAAATCTCTTCCTTCGTCTCCTAAAAAAGGAAGATATTCGTTAATTCTCCACAATCTAAATATTAAAGCGGCAAGAAGTATTGCCAAAATTAGCCAAAACTCTTTCTTGTTTTTGCTGATCCAGCTAAGGAGCCTGTCCATCATTTTCTCTTTTTGATATTTTTCCAGGGGCGACCAAGAAATAGCCGAGTTAAACCTTTAATATCTCCCCAGGCTGTTTTTGCAACTTTAACAGTAGAGCGCGGATCATCCCGCCAAACAATAGGGACTTCTACGACTTTATATCCTGCTTTATCGGCAAGAATTAACAATTCAGAATCAAAAAACCATCCCTTATCTTCGATGAATGGTAAAAGTTTTTTTGCGGCCTCTTGTCTTATACCCTTAAACCCGCACTGTGCATCATGAAAACTTGTCCAAAAAAAGAGCTTAATTAGCAGATTGTAGCCGCGGGACATAACTTCCCGGGTTAGAGTCCTACCGTAAACTTTCGCCCCGCGCGCAAGACGCGAGCCTGTGGCCAAATCCGCACCTTGTTCTAAAACCCGAACTAATCGAGGAAGATATTTTAAATCAGAAGAAAGATCGACATCCATGTAACAGAGAATATCGGCTTTACTTTTTAACCAAATCTCTTTTAGGGCATTACCTCTTCCGGGAGTCGGAATAAGCGTATAAACGACATTGTCAAACTCCTGGGAAAGCTTCTTCGAGACTTCGCGAGTTCTGTCTTTTGACGGACCGTTGTCGGCAATAATTAACTTCCAGTTATAGTTTTTAAAGTTATTTTTTAAAAAACGCTGAAGAACCGGAACGTTTCGCGGTAGATCTACTTCTTCATTATAAACTGGAATAACTACCGCAAGATTAGTTTTTGTTGGCATACTAAAGTTGGCTAGATTTGCTTCTCGCCTTTGAAATGATACCATATAAGATAAATGGTAGGAAAATATACACTCCGATTACTTCGCTACAAATATTTTTTAGTGCTGGCCGCGGCCTCAATATTAACCACTGTTGCCGTTTGGTTGCCCTTTTTACTAAGACTTGATTCGTTTTGGGGTATTTCTCTCCCAAAAGATGGAATGGCAACTATCGTGGCCAATTACGATGGTCTTTTCTATATCGTTGCCGCAAAATCCTGGTATGATCCTGCAGCTATTACTGGTCAGTATCCTTTTCAACTTGAGCCAATTTATTATTCTGCCCATTACCCTCTTTACCCATTGTTAATACGAGGAGTTGCGACCGTCTTTCCTTTCTTAGGCTATCCTTACGCCATGATTATTACGACTCTGGTCTCGGGTATTCTTGCAGTAATAATGTTTTACCTGTTATTACTAGAGTTAGGTTTAAAAAAACAGGCCTTGTGGCTGGCTCTACTCTTTACCTTTTTCCCGGCTCGCTGGTTAGTTGTGCGCTCTATCGGCTCTCCTGAGCCGCTCTTTATTTTTACAATTCTTGCTTCAATTTATTTCTTCTTAAAAGAAAAATGGTGGTACGCGGCATTCTTCGGAGCCTTAGCGCAATTGACAAAGCCGCCAGGCATACTTTTATTCATCGGTTACATAATTGCTCTTATAGCCCCCTACTGGCAGAAGCTCGCCCATACAGACGCTCAGGATTGGTTAAGAAAGCTTCCCTGGAAAGCTTGGCCTTTACTTCTGATTCCTCTTACCCTTCTTAGTATTTACGCTTTTTACGGCTTGCGTTATGGAGACTTTTTTGCTTATTTTAATTCAGGCGACAACATCCACCTCACGTTTCCCCCTTTTCAAGCTTTTAACCCGGGACAGGCTTGGGTGGGAACTTTTTGGTTAGAAGAAATCGTCTGGCTCTATCTTTTTGGAGCATTGGGGGTACTTTATTTGATTAAACAAAAAAACGTTGTGCTCGCGTCTTTTGCCTCAGTTTTCTTTATTACCCTCATGTTTGTTTCACACAGGGATATCTCACGCTATAGCTTGCCCCTTGTTCCACTTCTCTACATTGCTTTCTCAAAAGTGCTCGACTTTAAGGAATTTAAATGGGTGGTTCTTGTTCTTTTAATACCGATTTATCTCTTCTCCATTGTTTTTATTGCCAATAATGTCACTCCGGTCGGCGATTGGAAACCACTTCTTTGAGATGTTTTGAAATAGATTTGTCTTGTATCCAACCAAATCCGGGAACCCTCCATCTCTTCCAGATAAAAACGTTATACATTGTGTAGTTATAAGGTACGATCAAAAAACCCACAGAAAAAACCAGAGCAATCTGACGAACCCAGATTGTGTCTCCAAATATTTTTACCGCCATACCAATAACCCAGAACTGAATTATAATGGCTCCGACTGAGGTGAGATTAAATTGTAAAAATTTATACAGAAGTTTTAGAGAATTGGTAATCCTTTCTTTGGCAAAAGTCCACACGTTATTCATAGAAAAATTCCAAACAATTGCTATCTCTGTTGCGAGAGCAGCAGCCCAAGCAGTAGGAACAGCCAAAACTCCCCAAATTTCTTGATTGTTAATATGCGAGAAGTAGCTGGCAATATCTTTTGCAACTTGGGAACTGGAGAAAAACTCTAAGCCCAAAGAGTTAATAACAAAGCCTAAAAAGCCAATTATGCCAAACTTTATAAAACGTTTTGAATCTCTAATTCGTAACTTAACAACCACCAAAAACGAATCAATTAAATCCTTACGGCTGATTTTACTTGTTCCTTCTTTACGTTCATAAAAAATTATCGGAACCTCTGTAATTTTTGCGCCCAGTTTTGCTATTTCGTAAAGAATTTGGATTTTGTACGCATAGTACTTTGAATAAAGGTTGTCTAAGTTAACCTTTTTTAAATACTCTGTTTTTGTTAGTT
Source organism: Microgenomates group bacterium Gr01-1014_5 (assembly GCA_007376395.1). Classification (GTDB taxonomy): domain Bacteria; phylum Patescibacteriota; class Microgenomatia; order UBA8517; family UBA10165; genus VMGE01. Next base: position 48,691 of record VMGE01000005.1, read on the forward strand.
TAAAACCAGAAGTCATGTCGTGAATACTGAACATAAAAAGCATTAAACGCGCAAAAAGACTACCAAAAAAGCTCATTGCTTTGCGGTGAATTCCCCATTCTTTGGGAATTTCTCCTCCTTTGATATAACGCGAGCCAATAACGTGGTCTACCCCGCGGTCTAGTGCGGCGATTAACCGCTTAACGTCTTTAGGGTCGTGCTGAAAATCACTGTCCATTTCCATAATTGCGTCAGCTTTCATTGTCCCCATCGCATATTTCATTCCCTTGACATAATCTGCGCCAAGACCTCCTTTATCTGTAGAAAGTAAATGAACCTGGAGATACTTCTTCATCTTTTCCTGAACAATTTCCGCGGTTCCGTCAGGAGATTTACTATCAACAACTAATATTTCCACTTTGTGATTTTTAATTCCCTTCAACTCTCTTTTAACTAACACGTCCAGCATGCGCCCAATATTTTCACTCTCGTTATATGTAGGCATGACAATTACAATTTTTGACATGGTTTTACTATACTGACAAAAACTTCTTAAGTCGAGTCTTTACCAAAAAAATTGGGGTGTAAAAAAGGTATTCCATGCCCAGTTTTGAATCTCCTGCTGTTCTGTCTATAAAATTTATCGGTACCTGACTTACTTTAAATCCTGCTTCAATTGTGTGATAGGCAAAAGAAATATTAAAGGTATAACCCTTAAACGCGGCGTCTTTTTCCATCACAGGAACAACTTTTTGAAAAACTTCTTTCCTAAACGCCCGGTAGCCTGTTGTCCAATCGTTAATCGCTCTACTTTCTAAAAGAAGTTGTGTTGCTAAATTCCCAAAAATGGATAGAAATTTCCTGTGCAGAGGCCAGTTTTTTGGAATCGAACCCCCTTTGATATAACGCGAACCAACAACAAAATCAGAACCTGTTTCGATTTTGTTTAAAATTTTTGGCAAACAAACAGGGTCGTGCGACAAATCTGCGTCCATCGTGACAGCAATTTCAGCCTTCAATCTGCCAAATGCGTGTTTCATGCCGGATAGATAAGCCGCCCCTAATCCTCTTTTTTGGGGCTCAAGTAAAAGGTGAACGTTTTTATATTTTTGTGATAGTGTTTTTACTACAATAGATGTTCCGTCTGGAGAATTTCCGTCGACAATTAAAATTTGCGGATTCCATTTTTTTAACTTAAGAAATGTTCTTCTTAACTTAACTATTATCCTTTTTGTATTTTCTTTTTCATTGTAGGTAGGAATTACAACAACTAATTTAGACATATGGGTGAGTATAGCAATCAAACAGGATTAGTGTAAAATGTGATTTATATGAGAATTGATATTTTAACGCTTTTTCCAGGGATGTTTTCTGGCGCTTTTGACGAAAGTATAGTCGGTCGCGCGCAAAAACAAGGTAAGGTCGAAATAAAGATTCACCAGCTAAGAGACTGGTCTACTGACCGTCATCAAACAGTTGACGATCGCCCATTCGGGGGCGGAGTCGGTATGCTTCTTAAAATTGAACCCATATATGAAGCTCTAAAAGAGCTTAAATCAAAAATCAAATCCGACCCGCTTCGCGAGGCGAGTCAAATCGGATTCAAAAATCAAATCCGATCAAATCGGATTCAAAAATCAAAAACTATTTTATTAGACGCAGGCGGAAGTAGGTATACACAGTCCAAAGCTCGCGAGTTGTCAAAGGCTGAACACATCATACTAATCTGCGGCCGCTACGAAGGAGTGGATCACAGAATCCGCGAACATTTAATTGACGAAGAAATCTCTATTGGGGATTATATTTTAACAGGCGGAGAAATTCCGGCAATGGTAATCGCAGACAGCGTAACAAGGTTAATTCCAGGCGTTTTGACCAAAGAAGAAGCTGTTCAGCTCGAGTCCTTTTCACTACCCACTACTGACGACTTACAAGTCGAGTATCCCCAATATACGCGCCCAGAAAATTTCAAGGGTTGGAAAGTCCCAGAAGTATTGTTATCAGGAAATCATAAAAAAATTGAGTGGTGGAAAAAAGAAGAATCTAATAAAAGATCGAAAAAGAGATAGTTATTTAGTTAACTCCAAAAACTCATCATAGGTTCGAATATAATCAGCTTCGTTATAATATGCATCTGCGTATACCAAGATTAAACAGTCGGCGGAGAAATCAGTCATATCGTGCCAGATTAAGCCGTCAAGTATAACTCCGAAATCGGGTGAATCAACCTTAACAACTTGTTTATTTTTACCATCGTCAAGTAGAAGAGTAAAAGATCCACGAAGGGCGCGAATTACTTGTTTAAGTTGGCGATGTGCGTGTTTGCCGCGCAAGGCTTCAGGACGGGTAAGTTCGTCAATATCATAAACCCTTTCTATGTTAAAGGGTATGTTTTTTCTTGCTTCAGCAACCCTAATAACCCCGTCGGGTTTATCCGGAATGATTTGCATTCTTACAACTCCTGAGTGCGTGACGCCCAACTCAACATTTCCAGCAACTAATTCTTTGAGACTTATTGTTCCATTACTCGCTGTATTTCTCTCCGTATCCATAATTTTGAATTTTAACTTTTAAATTTTGAATTAGTTTAAGTGTGTTTATCTGCAATTGAAGAAGCGCCATACGATTCTGGTTTTGTTTTTGCAACATATCCCGAACCGGTAACCATACCAACAACTTCTTTAATCATATCGCGCGTTGGTCCAATTGGACCAACGTCGATGTGAATTTCTAAGTCGTAACTACTGGCAGGTATTGCCCTTCTAAGTTCAGGAACAAGCCGTTCCGCAAGCTGGAGAGAGAGAAGAGTTTCGGTATAAATTTTATCTCTAAGAACGTATTTTTTATGTTCTCTGTGTTTGTTATAAAAATAGCGCCCTCCGCGCCCAATTCTGTGAATTACTATCGCAGAAACAAAATCGATTTCAGCGTCCCCATTAATCCTTTTAGCCTGGGAGTCCGTACCTACTACCACTCTATAGGAGGCGTGTTTGTGTTCATTTATAAACGAGGAAATTTCTGTAATAACCAGAGCGAGAGTCAACTCTCCCTTGGTTGGGCTCCAGAAAACTTCTTTACTGTTTGACACTCCATCGCTTGTCTCAATCATCTTGAGGCTAATTATATCACTTTCAGAGCCCCAAATCACTTTAAAAGTCCCAAATGACCGATAACAGCACTGTTACGCCCAGTGCCGCGACAGCTATATATTCTAAGACAATTTTCGGGTGAAGATCGTCGTGAATATGGTGGTGCACAAACCCCCAAACCACAAACGCTGTGCCCAAGGCAATGCTCAGGGCTGTTTGGAAATACTTGTCGTAGTTAAAAACGGAAAAACCAACGTAAGCTACCACAAGAATCCCCAATAGGCTTAAATAATGAACAATATGGCGCGAAAATTCTTTCATATATTTAGAGTATATTCCCTGCTTTCGAAATAACAATTACCCCCATCACCATGGCTAAAAACAGCAAGTGGGCAAAACTTTTAGACGAAACACGAGCTGTATTTCTCTGCCCCACAATAATCATATCTATTGAAAGTACTAAGAAAAAGAGAGAAACAAGGAAAAAGGCCAGATTGCGCTTGGCAAAGAACGGAGACAGGAAAATTCCCGCTTTCTCTTGGGCGGATCCCGCAACCTTGGCCAATTCGGGAATAGTGGTTACCTGGGTCTCTTTTTGGCGGACATTAATTGCCCCATTTCCCATTTTTGTACCAAAAAATTGGACTACCAGGGTAGTCTGTACCCCATCAAGTTCTCCTTTTACAACAGCAACGCCAATATCCTGATAACGGCTGGATAATAGATTTTCTTTGTGCGAAGGCGAATTCACCCAAGCTTTAACAACACTTTCCGAATTAGCAAAGTCCCGGGCTAAGTTTTCCCCTGCATACCGATACTGGTAACCCGAATCGCTGACAAATTTCCAAGGTTCAGTTCCATCAGGAGCCGTGTGTGCCCAAAAGTTTTTGGCAATCATATACGAAGCTTTCCCTAGCGCCGCCTGGGTAAGTGCCGGATCAGTCGTTACTTTTGGAACACCTGCCGCCTCCCGTTCTTTGTTAGTTAAATCTATAACTTCTTCAGGAGAAACGCTGGAAACATAACCTAAAACTATTGGTGTGAAGCGGGGAATAAAAGGCATGACAAGCTGCGTCAGTAAAAACATGGCTACAGAAATGCCAATCATTAATGGATGTAGAAGTTTTGCTTTGTGGTTATTAGAGATATGGGGAAAGACGAGGTAGACGATTAAGGCAGACAACATACTATGATATTACACCTCGTACGTTGGCTCGACAAGTTGGCGTCTGCCGTTAACAGGAACGCCCAAAGCCCAGCCTAAAGTATTGGCGACCGACACACCAACGCGCAATCCAGTAAACGAACCCGGACCAAGATTGACTTCAATTTCAGTGATATCATTTTGCGACTTACCTATTTTGGCAAGTTCCGCCTCAATCACCCCCAACAACTGCTGCGATTTACCTTCCCTTGAATCTGTCTCAATTTTTTCTGTGCCAAGACCAACGATAATTTTTTCAGAGTTACTTGTATCGATATATAGCTTCATCTTGTGTGACCCATCGGGTAATTAACTGATATTTTTCGCCTAGTCTCATCAATTTGTTCAAACGTTATCCAAATAGCGCTAGCCGGAATTGACTCCCGCGACTTATCAGCCCACTCAATGACTGTGATATTCTCTGGTTTTCCCCAAGTGTCCTTTAAACCAATCTTCGTAATTTCATCTTCAATATTACCTTCTAACCTATACAAGTCGATGTGGTAAAAATTTGTAATTTGGGATTTGTTTTTTGGAATTTCATATTGTCTTTGCAGTATGAATGTGGGGCTAATGATTTTTTCTTTAATTCCTAAACCTTCTGCGAGTCCTTGGACAAAGGTAGTCTTTCCGCTTCCCAAATCCCCCACAAGCGCCAGAACTATACCGTTATGGCCTTTTAGACGATTTGCAAAATCGCGGCCAATTTTTTTAGTCTCTTCGGCGCTCTGGGTAAATATTTGGTAATTAAAGTCCATACAATAATTCCTGCGGTTGTATCAATAATAACATCCCGCAAGTTTGGCTCTCTGCCCGGGGTAAACGATTGGTGGTATTCATCGCTTACTGCATACATAAAAATAAAGATTAAAGACACCCATCCCGCTTTTTTTCCAGACCAGCTACTTGTATTAAGTAGAGCTCGGTAAGTCAAAACAAAAAGTAGTGAGTACTCGAACAAGTGTGCAGTTTTTTTAACGATAAAATCCTGCCAATAAATTTCTGAGGCAGGACTAACAGGTAAACTTGAGAATGAAAATATAACCCCGGCCCAAACAAGGACAGGAATCCAAAAACGTGCTTTTGCCATTAAGAACCAATTCTATCAGAACCGCGGCCTGCAAAAAAGGAATATCCGGCAAGCCCCAACAACCCCACACCTAAAACCGATAAAACAGTGCCGACTAAATTTACTCCCACTAAACTACTCCAAAAAGACTTTGCTTCTTTCACCGGCTCGGGAATAGGAGACGGAGAGGAAACAGTGGTTGCCGCCAAAACAATTTCTTCCGGACTAGGACTTGGGCGAGGAGAGAGTTTGGGAGACGGCTTGGGGCTAGGGTTTTTTATTACGATTATAGAAGGAGATGGCGTATATAAGGCGGGGCTGGGTGAAGATGATACTTTTGGGATTGGAGAAGACGAAGCTTTCGGACTCGTGCTGGATGATAGACTAGACGAAGGACTAGGGCTTGAACTAGGTGGACTTGGTGAGGGACTAGGAGAGGGCGCAACACTAGAACTGTTATTGGTTAAATTCTTAGTAGGCGAAGAAAAAACTACCCAGCTTGCAGACCCATCAGTCTGTCTACCCCCAGACTGTCCAGGTGAAGGGGCCGGCAAATCACCACCCCTATCACCATACCCCACCTCACTAATTACAACAGTTTCATCTGAAACCAGAACCATTTTTATTAAATCACCTGTTTTGTTAAGTTTGTTTGACCAGGTAAAAGTCACAAACTCATTTACCGAAACAGTGCCAGACAGAGTAAGGTTGTTTGTACTCCCATCTTTAAACTTATAAAGCGATAAATCTACAGAATCAGGACCGTTATTAAAGATTTCTACCCAATCTGGATCTGCTATCGTGCCAGCAGTATCTGATACAAACTCGTTTATATAAAGAGCTGCAAAAGTTTTTGAGGAACCGAAAAGAAGTAAGAATATAAACGCTACAAAGCTAGCAAATAAGCAGAACTTGCTACTGCGTAGTAAAACTTTATACACGGCAGATTTAAATACAAATCAATGGTATTCTTGCTTCTTGACAGTGTCAACAGTCAATTATACACTCCTATGTATGAGTGTATAATTGTGGGGAAATTTAACTACTTCGCTTACCAAAATAAGAGGCTTGAGAAACTTTCACCTAACGAAAAAGAGAGTTTGGTGTTTGATCTCATTAACGCGTTTGCAAAGATAAATAATCCAGCCGATTCTGCCTTATTCCTTCAAGACTTGCTTACGGAAAATGAAATCCAAAACCTTGCAAAGAGATTAAGAATTGCAAAACTTATCTTAGAGGGTCTAACTCACGAAGAAATAGTACAACAACTCCACTGTAGTTATGCCACGATTACAAAAGTGCGAACGTGGTTAGATTCTGCGGGGGAGGGGTTTAAAAGGGTTATACAAAAATTACCCAAAAGAAAACAAAAACCAAGTATTAAGAAAACGCCGGGTTTTGGATATGGTTTGCCCCAAATCATTCAATATTATTTAGCAACGAATTTGGAAACTAGAGAGAAAAAATTGCTTAGTGGGTTCTTAGAAGAACTTCGCGTAAAAACAGCAAATGATAAAGATTTAAGAGAATCAAGTAACTTTAAAAAGTGAATTATACACTCCTATGTATGAGTGTATAATCTTGATTTTGGATACCTACTGCAAGTGCCAGTAAGCTGTCCAGAAATCATCTTTGTGGCGAACTAAAGCATATTTTCCACCTGCCGAGTCGACGCCATAATAAACCATCCCCGCGTCTACTGAATATATTGCTGCTCCGTGGCCAGCAACCATATCTATTCCCGAGTGGAAAGCATATCCTGCCGCTCCGGACTGAGCAAAGGAAGTATTCCCGTATTCCTGAGATATATAGTTGTAATCTAAAGGTTTACGGTATTGTCCATCGTCTAAATATGGCCTGGGATTGGTATGGCAACTTAAACCCGACTTTGTTATATCACAAGGTAAAACCATATAGTGTAAATGTGAACCGCAATTAGGACAGGATCCAGACGGGCGCGGGTAAACATTTCCCGTGTTTCCTTGCTGGCCAATAATCTGGCCCTTTGTTACCGCTGTCCCTGTAGCAATGCCAGCCACAATCCGAGCCACGAGAGAGCTGATTGCGCGCTCGATAGCCGCCTCGTCTGCGCGCAAAGAAGATAGCATCTCTTGGTATTTTTTTTCATCACTCTGAGTAATCTTCAGTAGGTTTTGCTTTTGTGCTTTCTGGCCGGCGAGGGTTTGCTTTTGTCCCTCTAGTTTATCGTGTAACTCCTCTACTTTTGTTCTTTCTACCTCGTAATCTGTTTGTGTCGTTTGCATTTGCAATAATAACTCACGGTCGTTTTGTTGGATTCTTTGTAAATAATTAAACCTGGAGATAAATTCCGAGACATTAGCCGAGGTCAGAAGCACTACCAACGAATCTCCGTATCTTTTTAATTTGTAAGTTTCTACTGCACGTTCTGCAAACACCTCAGACAACGTAGTCAGTTCTCCTTCGAGCCTATTAATTTGACCGGTTAAAGCGAATATTTCACTCTCTGTTTCTTGAATTTTTAATTCAGTTAACTTAATTTGATTATCCTGATAAATAATTTCATTAGTGAGAGTTACCTTCTTTTGTTTTGTTTCATCTAACAGTTTTCTAATTCTTTCCTGCTCTTTTCTATTATCGTCAAGTTTGTTTTGCAAATCGTTGGTTGATTGTCCCACTGCAAAATCTTGCACAACCCCATAATTATCTTCTTCATGCGCAGTGGCTAAAGGGTAAAATAAAAAAAAGAGTGCGAAGAAGAGCAAACCAATTTTTGCTTTTTGCAGAATTGCTAACATCACTAAATCTTTAAATATCTCCTTAAAGCAATAAAACTGCCGGTTGCCCCAAGCATTAAACTTAACAATAATTCGCTACCTAAAATCGCGCCCAACAGTATTGCTAAACCTTGAGTTGTCAAAGGTAATACCTCTATATCTGCAAAGAAACTAGCGATTGAAGGTGTGAGGTAAAGTATGCCCAAGGTTGCCGCAAGCCAGCCTGCGAATGCGCCAGAAAGTGCATAAAAGATCCCTTCAAAAATAAATGGAGCGCGTATAAACCCCGGGGTTGCCCCAATCAACTGCAATATCTCGATTTCTTCGCGCCTTGAGGAAATCCGCATACCTAAGATTACTAGTAATATAAGCAGTGACGAAGTAAGCAAAAATCCCAACAAGACTAGCCCTCCAATACGAATATAATTAGTAATGTTGCGCAAGTTATTAACTACCTCGCCGATATTCTTAGTACTGCCCAAACTCGCTGTATAAGCCACCTGGTTAATAGTTTCCTTTTGTTCTACCTCGCGGATAACTTCTTCGGCAAAAGACAGGTCGGTAACTGAAAACTCAAGGCTAGCAGGAAATACTTTTGGACTTACAAGTTCTGAGAGTACGGGTTTGTCAGAGGTTGCTTTTCTATAAATTTCCAGCGCGTCTTCTTTGGAAACATAACGCACATTTCTTACTCTTGAATCAGTATCCAATTCTCTTTGTAAGACTGAAACTTGCTCACTCGTTGCTTCATTTTTCAAGAAAGCAATAATCTGCGGCTGGGTCTCAAAGTGACGTAAAGTCGAGTGCGAAGCATAAGCCAAAATTGCCAAAATTGTGGCAACGAAAAAGGTCAGAGTCATAATCAAGACCGCGGCCAAAGCCTGATACGGCGCTCGCCTGATGTGTTTCTTCGCAGTTTTTATATATGACATCATTCTGAGTACTTTGCTCCTTTTTTGTCTGAAATAATTTTACCTCCACGAAACAATATAACTCTTCTTTTTAAAGAATTAACAATGTTTTCGTTATGAGTCGCCATGATTACGGTTGTCCCGTCCTCTTTTGTTTGCCGGTCTAAAAGTTCAATAATCTGGCGGGCTGTTGCGGGATCTAAGTTTCCAGTCGGTTCGTCAGCAAGAATTAGTTTTGGGCGGGCGACAAGCGCCCGGGCGATGACTACTCTTTGTTGTTCACCTCCGGCAAGTTGTTTAGGAAAAAGGTTAGCTCGGTCTAAAAGTCCAACTTCGTCTAAGGCTTCCTTGATTCTTTTTCCGTCGTTTTCACCTTCACCGGCAACTTCCAGCGCCAAGGCAACGTTTTCCCAAACAGTTCTACCGAAAAGCAATTTAAAATCCTGAAATACCACACCTACTTTCCTGCGGTAATAGGGCAAGTCACGAGGCTTAAGACCGCCTATATCTTTTCCTTCGATTAATATTTTGCCTTTATCGGGCGTAATATCCCTTAAAAGAAGGCGTACTAGCGTGGTTTTTCCGGCACCCGATGGGCCGGTAATGAAGACAAATTCACCAGCTTCTACTTCAAAAGAAACGTCTTCCAATGCAGAAATCGAACCGAACTTCTTGGTGACATCTTGAAATTTAACCATTTGGGCATTTTAGGGAATTACTCAAGGATTTTAATTTTGCCTACATCCATCAGCCAGCCGGCTTTTTTGGCGCCAATGGTTTCTCCCCAAACCTCAACCTTTTTATCGATAAATTGGTCTAAATCGACAACGGAAGAAGTCAGATAAACACTTTGGCTTGTTCCTCCGGGTCTTTCCAGGTGATGCGTTCCTTCGCTATCAATCCCGCCGGCTTTTAACGTACCTTCTGCGCGATCTCTGAAAGTTTTAACGTCATCCAACCCTGCTTCTTTTCCGCCTGATTCTCCACCCGGAGCAACTGCCAATTTTTCGCCTATTTGACCATTAACAGGGATTGAAGTTTTACCTTGGGAGAAAAACCATCCGGTAGTAGTGCCGGCTAGGATAATAACGAGTACCAAGACTCCGGGGAGAAGTGTCGTCTTGATAAAATTACCACTTGCTCCGCTACTTTGCGGTTCAAGTCTTGCTTGAGGAATAAAATCCATTGTCTCTGGCATATAAAATCACTATACCATTTTTCTCCCCCACAACCAATAACCAGCCCCCCAAAAATGGGCAAATTTAGAGTCTGCCTGGTCAAAATTGTTCCATGCCGGCAGTACCTTTTTTAATAATTTAGCGTACAAAGCGTCTGCTGTTTGAGGTAGGGTTAGGCGCGGAAATGGCCGATTTCCTCGAACCTGTATTTGCTTTAACCCCACCAGCTGAAAAATCTTTTTATAATCCGCCCAAGAAAGGGAATTTTCAAAATATAACGGCTGAAAATTGCGCTTTGCTTTTTCCCAACCCTTTTCCCAATTTCCGCGAAAAATCCAATAACCCAACGAAGCGACAAAATTAAACATGTTTCCAAAAGTTTGAACAGAGAAGCGCGAAGGCACAATATCGGCAAACACCAACCCGCCCTTTTTCGTAACCCTCACCATTTCTGAAATCGCCTTTTTAGGATCAGCAAAATGCTCTAACAAACCAAAGCTGGTCACGACATCAAACTCATTATTTTTGAACGGCAGTTTTTCGGCATCACCCAAGACAAATTTTCCGCGAGTCTTCTCATTTTTAAAATTTTCTTCTGCAGTTTCGAGAATCTTCCGATTACTATCAAGGCAATATGCAACAAAACCCCGCTTAGCAAAATAAAGGGAAACAAAAGCGGTTCCGCATCCAACTTCCAACATTTTGCCATATTTGGGAAAAATACTTCGCAAAAACCGAACTTTAACTATTTCAAAAAGTTTTCCCTGGGTCTGAGCATCTTCAGAGTAAGACAAGTCACGGTTAGTAAAAACCTCTTCCCAGACTTCTTGAGAGCCTTGAAAATGCTTATCCATGTAAATCTCCCGCCCGGAACTTAAGCTCTGCCTCGACAAAAGCCTCCAAATCCCCGTCTAAAACTGCATCTGTATTACCTGTCTCGACATCGGTACGCAAATCCTTAACCATTTTATAGGGGTGTAAAACATACGATCTAATTTGTGTTCCCCATGCCGCAGGCCGATAATCGCCTTTTATTGATTTTGCGTGTGCCTCTTGTTCTGCTTCTCGGCGGATAAAAAGCTTTGCGCGCAACAAGGCTAGTGCGATTTTTCTGTTTTGCTCTTGAAAACGTTCTGTTTGGGCAGTCACTACAATTCCTGTGGGTAAATGAGTTAAACGAACCGCAGTTGAAACTTTGTTAACGTTTTGACCCCCATGGCCGCCTGCCCGGAAAAATTGGATTTCAACTTCTTCATCCTTTATTTCAATCTCGCCAGCTTCTTCCAATTGCGGCATTACTTCAACTAGTGCAAACGAAGTTTGGCGTAATTTATTGGCGTTAAACGGAGACTGGCGAACTAACCTATGCGTTCCTGCCTCGCGCTTTAGATATCCATATGCGTATGCCCCGGAAACTGTCATTGTCGCAGACTTTATTCCAGCTTCTTCTCCTGCCTGTTGGTCAACTACCTCTGCTTCCCACCCGCGCCTTTCAAAAAAACGTAAATACATACGGAACAGCATTTGCGCCCAATCCATAGCCTCTGTTCCACCCTGTCCCGAGTGAATTGAAACAATCGCGTCGTTTTTGTCATATGACCCAGATAAGAAGGTTAAAACTTCGATCTTGTCGATCACTTTCTCCACTTGTTTTATGGTCTCTTTAACTTCACTTGCCAAATCAGCCTCAGTCACAACTGATAAAGCATCATTAATTTCTTTCTCTGTCTTGTCTACTGTCTCCATTTCTTCCCGAATACTACCTGCTTGACGCATGACGTTTTGGGCATGTCTGGTATCATTCCAAAAGTCGGGTCTGGCAGACTCGATCTCAAGTTCTTGCAATTTCAACTTTTTGGCTTCCAAATCCAAACCACGCACAACTTTGTCTAAACGTTCTTTTAATTCCAAAAGCTGGTCTTTAAGGCTTTCCATACGGATATTGTACCTGAGGGAAAGGGGAAAACGAAATTAACGGGCAGAACCGCAAAGTTCTTCACAAACTGCGTTCTTTTGCGCCTCTGGTAAAGTGCTTACTGCTTCGACTGACTCCTCTATACTGCGCTTGGTCTCAAAGAACGGAGCAAGCACCGGGCTTTTGGCAATTGAGGGTAAAATCTTGTCATAGAGCAGTTTGGAAACAAAATTAGCCTGGGCGTCTCTAACCCCTTCTGCGCTAAAAATCGGCGCATTTGGAGTGTTCTCTCCGAGAACGTCGGGGTTGTACGAACTCAAAACAAAGCGTATGCCCAAAAAGGCAACCGTGGCACCCAAAGCAAAGACTGCGGCAAATTTAATTATATGCATTACTCAATTTTCCCTTCCGTCTCTGTCGTACAAATTTGTCCCCGTGCAAGTTCTGAATCAAGATTAGATAAAACCTGGTAATCCAATATAACACTTTGCGCAGTTGGCACTTGCCTCTCGGTTTGAACCCCCAAGACTTGGGTAATATTTTTTTGGCCATTGTTTAATAGAGCCCGCAGATTATTAGGAACATAAAATCCTGAACCTGAATTTAATCCTTGCAGTAAATAAATAAAACCGCCTTCGATAACGCCTACGGTCAAAATGCCCATTATAAAACCAGCCCAAAGACCATGGAGAGAAGTGCGGGTCAAGATCCTTCTACTTAAACCTAAAAGAATAAAGAGAAAGAAAACAAAAATTCCGGCGATTACAGCCTGAATTGTAGGAGAATTAAGCATCTCAGGAGAGAAGAGATTTTCGGTTGATAACGAGGGGGTATTAAAAGGCAGGTTCATTACTTAGATTGTAGCACTTGGGGCAAATAGGCACAATCGCGGCACATATACCTTCAAGACAAGTAAAATTAGTTAGTGGTCATACTCCAGCACTCTTTTAACTAGCTTATAGGTATTTCCGTGTTTTAAAAGTCCCAAAAAAGAGTTAAAATTTAAGAAGGAACTAAATGCTACAAGTTTTTACTTGCGAATAGAGAAGACGAAGCGGCTTCCGGGAGACCACTCAGAGTCAGAACCGGCCGATATGCTGGATAGCCAGGTACTCTCTCTGCGTGCTAATAAAAAGACGTGCGGATCGCCATCGGAGCCGGCTACTTGCTTCATCGCAATACAGTACCAATCATTCGTGGGTTGGTTAGTATCCTGAATTCTGAGATCTGGTCCGACTTCAGCAGGGCATAAATCTGCTCCTAATTCATCAATTCGTGCGTAAACCTCTTTTATAGTCGCTCCGCGGTGAAATCCTAAAGCTGTGATTGGAGCTTTAAATAACCTGATCATTTGACCTTCAGCTATGGTTGTAAAATTACTGCTCCTTAACATATCCTCAGCATTGCTAGATATTTGATTTCCCATGTCTTTTACAAGCTGTAGTAATTTTTCTTTAGGAACTCCACCAATAGCTAAATCTATATCAGGAATGTGGACTTTGGGATAGTCGGTGTAGATATGATAAAGGTGCCCGATCCTTGGAAAAACAGGAATAATTTTATGTTTGTCGTCATAATTTACAAACGAACCTAAATAGGCCTCGGTCTTATCATTAACCTCATCGGGATGCTGAGCAATTTGTTCTAGAGTTAATCCCAAAGCAGTCGCCATTCTTTCTCTATCAGTTACTATAGTTGCTGTTGCTGTGAACTCTACGCTTGTTTGAATTTCTTGAAGCCTGGGTTGTTTTAAAATAGTTGTGAAGCGTTCTGGCAGAAGTCCTTGGCGACGCAAGCCGTCCACAAAATCATTAACTAATTCTATACCTTTAGAGTATAGTTTAGCCTCTTTAGCTGGGAGAGCACTCGGCAATTCTTTATAATTACTTGCCATATATTTGAGTATATTAGCAAACTATGAGCTAATTATCAAATATGTGTCACAATCGGCCGCTTGAAGCGTTTTGTGTTTCATGCTATAAGTAACGCTATGAACGAGCATTGGGAGGATATCTTTTTTGAAGATTAGAAAGCTCCTGCCCATTCTCTCCTCAGAGTCGCCCGCAGCTCCAAGCTTTGCTTATAGCCTCAAAATCTCCATTTTTGATCGCAATTCTGATCCTAGACATCAAATCGTTCGTAAAATACACATTGTGGAATGAGGCTAATCGTGAGGATTCATTGTCTTAATGTCTTTCATGGGAAAGTGTTTTAGATTGAGAGATACCAAGGTAGCATTGTGTACATTCGCAGTACCTGCAATTAAACAATCAGTTAGGCTAAGATTTTTAAGTTTGCTTGAATACTGCTGCCAATAGAATCCAGCTTGTTTGGCTATCGGTATAATCACGTCAAGTATTTGAAATTCGTTTAATAGATTCTCGGTGACTACAATTTCAGAAGGATAAATATTTTTATAAATCTCAGCAATTGTTATTGTCGAAATACAAAGAGAACCCTTATGTTTCAAGTGTTGGAGTAACTTTGCATATTTTTTATCCCCTCGTAAAATCCATATAAGAATATCTGTGTCAACCAGGTACATAGGTTAGAAATTACGATCTGAAGCTTTTCTGCTCTGTTTCAGCCATCTTATGACATCATTTTTTGTTCTCCACTCAGGATGATCTTCTCTCATAAAAACACCGGAAGCGTCCTCAAGTGCCTTTCCGAACGTCTCAGGATTAAATTCTTTAGTCCTCACAAGTTGAACTATTTCTTGATCTTTTTTTTCATCTTTTAAAATGACTGTGTGTCCTTCTTTTGCTTTTGCAATATAATCTGCAATCTGCTCACGAAACTGACTTATTGATACAGTGAATGTCATGATTGTATATTAGTACATTATGTACATAATGTCAATAGCTAATTTGTTTACCATTCTTTTTTTAGAACCTGGAAATCATTATTTTCCAAAGATTGTCTTATTCTTTCCATCAAATCATTCATAAAATGCACATTATGAATCGAGGCTAGTCTAAACCCTGAAAGTTCGCGAGCAACAAGAAGATGGTGTAAATAAGCAGCAGAATAATTCTGGCAGGTATAACATTGGCAAATTTTACTTATTGCTTGTTTCTTGTTACTTGTTACTTTTTTTGTCACATCGAGTCGAAACTTGTTTTTCTTAGTTCCGCCGTCTTCCGGGTAAATGTACAACAACCCGGAACGGGCAATCCGAGTAACCGAGGTGTTATCAAAGGTATCAACTCCCCGGATTACAGCTTCAAAAACACCTTCCGGCCCGCCGCCCAAACCCAAAGCGTGAACCGGCTTGTCATCTGGAATCATATCAACAATTGTGTCCAGAGCTTGCCCGGTAATCTTTGGGTCAACGCCTATCGTTTGGTCGCCAACTGCAATTCCTGGAAACCCAGTATCTAAAATAAACTGCATAAATCCTCTTCGTACTTTCCTATCCAGCTGACCTTGGACTATGCCATAGAGTGCTTGGAAGTTTTTTCTTTTCTTTTGTATTTCTTCCCAAGCCTTAAAAGACCTCTCTTCCCAAAGAAAAGTCCTTCTTATAGAGTCTGTTAATTTTTTATGAGAATCAGAGAAAGCTAGCGGTTGGTCAAAAGCCATAATAATATCGGCATTTAAAACAGATTGAATCTCCATTGATCTTTCTGGAGTAATTAATTGTTTTGACCCGTCAACATACGACCTAAAGGTCGCCCCTTCGTCAGTAATTTTGACAATTTCTGCTTCCCGCTCACTACCCACTACCAATTCCTTACCCTGTGTCCTTAAAAAGGACACCTGGTATCCTCCCGAATCCGTAATCGTTGGCCCATCCCACTTCATAAACGGCGCAAAGCCGCCAAATTCTTTTATCACTTCCAGCCCCGGACGAAGCAAAAGGTGGTAGGTGTTTGCCAAAACAACTTGCGAGCGGCTTTGGATAATATCTTCTGTGTCTAAGGCTTTTACTGTCGCAGTTGTGGCAACCGGAGTATATGCCGGAGTTTGTATTTCGCCATGTGGTGTTTTGATTACTCCCAAACGTGCCCGTGTCTTTTTGTCTTTAGCTTTAATTTGGAATGAAAAATCCATATAGGAATAATACATTATTGCAGTGCGGTGATATACTGTAAGTGTGGGTATAGGAGTAAACGGCGTCAATTCCGTAGGTATTGGAGCAATAGAAAGAAGGGGTAGTCCTGGGGTGTTATATGGCAATACTCCCGACCAACAAGTAAAAAGGGTAGCTAGCCAGACTCCAAAAAGTGCGAGTACTGACGGAAATGGCGATATTACTTACAGCGGAGGACTACACCTAGAAAGCAAAGTCCCCACCAAAGAACCCTCTTTTCCTGGAGATGTGCAAATTGCCGCAGTCAAAGGTAACAATATTGACGCCATTGTTTAAGCATTTTTGGTACTTGACTTCGTATTTTCTTCGGGTGTAAAACTAACTTGTCTCGAGGAGGGACAACGAGAGATGATTCACAAACTTAACGCTCCTGTTTCGGTCAAACTTATTTATGATCACAAATCCCATACTGTTTTTCCTCAAGAAGTCGGCTGGGAAGGAAGAGTTTATCCTATTATTAAAATCGGGCTGCACCACACCTTCCGGACTGGCCGCACTCTTTACCACGTTTTCTCTGTTGCCTCAAAAACCCTCTTTTTCCGGCTTGTTTTAGACACAGACACTTTACATTGGCGGTTAGAGGAGGCGTCCGATGGACTACCGGACTAAAAAATTAGAAATTAAAAATTAGAAATTAGAAATTAAATCTACTATGCAACAGCTAACAAGTCTCCTAAAATTACCGTTTAATCCTGCTCCGTCTTATATAATGCACTTGGATTTAAATTCCTGCTTTGCCTCAATCGAACAACAAGCAAATCCTCATTTGCGCGGAAAACCTGTCGCAGTCGCCGCATACGCAACCAAAAATGGCTGTATTCTCGCCCCATCTGTCGAAGCAAAGCGTTTCGGCGTCAAAACCGGAATGCGGGTGCGTGATGGATTAGCTCTCTGCCCAAGTTTAATCGTTTTACCTCCTGACCCTTGGAAATACAGAGATGTGCACCTTTCCTTCCGACAGCTTTTTGGAGAGTACACAAATGATGTTTTACCCAAATCAATTGACGAATTTGTTTTAGATTTAAAAGGCTATCCGGCCTGTGGGAATGGTATGGAGCAGGTTGCACTGGAACTTAAAGACCGCGTCAAAAAAGAAATCGGCGAGTGGTTGACAGTTTCTGTTGGCATTGCTCCGAACAGGTATTTGGCCAAGACCGGAGCAGGTTTAAACAAACCAGACGGGTTAGACGAAATTAATAAAAATAACTTTAAGAAAATCTACCGGAATTTAAAGTTAACAGACCTTTGCGGGATAAAGCTAGCCAATGCAGTCCGGTTAAACAGAATGGGGATTTCTACTGTTTTGGATTTTTATGAAGCGCCGTTTTGGAAATTAAAATCAGCCTTCGCCTCGATTAACGGCTATTACTGGTATGCTCGTTTGCGTGGTTGGGAGGTAGATAATATAGCGTTTGGGAGAAAAAGCTATGGCAACTCGTACGCCTTACCAAAACCTTTTTCCGCCATTTGGCGCCTGACGCCAATTTTACAAAAACTGGTAGAAAAAGCAGGAGCCAGAATGAGAAGGGCAGGATACAAAGCCCGCGGCGTACACTTAGCTATTTCGTACCGCGACCGCACTTTTTGGCATCGCGGAATGGCACTGTCCGAACTAATCTTTGACTCACGCGATATTTACAAATATGCATTTCGACTGCTGTTGTCTGCACCAGAGCAAAAACCCGCGGCAAATCTCGCAGTTTCTTGCTTTAATCTGGCGAAGATCAAAGAGCCGCAGTTGACCTTGTTTGAAGATTTATTAAAAAAAGAGAAGTTGGTGCGGGCTGTTGACCGCGTTAATAACCACTGGGGAAACTTCGTCATTACCCCTGCCAGAATGCTTGGAACAGGTGGTTACATTCCAGACCGCATTTCCTTTGGCGGAGTTAAAGAACTGGAAGAATTTACCTTTCAAACATGAAGCTCCCGCGACCTGACGGTCGGGGTATCTTCTCCCCACGCTTCGTAGGGAGCGGAATCCCTCCGAAGCGAATAAGACTTCGCTCTGATTTGCGAGCTAACACTCTTGTATGTTTCGCGAAGGGGGATAATAGTTGTAGAATACAGATTATGGGTCTAGAATCCAGAGACGCCAACCCGCTTTGGCTGAGAAGGTCGCATGGACCCCGTGTACCCGGCCATCAACAAAAGTCTAACCGTTTGTCCGGAGACATGATACGCATGCTCGAGGAAAGAACAACTCTTATTCAAAAAGAAATCCTAAGTCCTACTCCACTTTCAGAAGTTCAACCTCAAATAAAAGAGTCGCATTCGGAGGGATAGCCGCTCCTGGCGAGCGTTCTCCATAGCCCAAATGCGGTGGAATTGTTAACTTTCTTTTTCCTCCAACCTTCATTCCCGCGACACCAATATCCCAACCTTGGATTACTTGTCCGGATCCTAAATTAAAAGTAAATGGCTGACCGCGGTCAAGAGAACTGTCAAACTTTTCGCCGCTCGTCAAAGTCCCGGTGTAGTGCACAGTTACTTTCTTCCCGGGAATTGCTTCTGTCCCTGTTCCGACTACTAAATCTTCTTTTACTAAATCCTGCACAGAATCACCTCCTGCCTGCCCCTCCGTAGCCTCTTGGCGAAGGGGAGTTGCTTCATTTGCCGGCTGTAAACGATAAAAATAGAAAAATGCCCCGACAGAAAGAACAACCATCACCAAGACAAAAATTAAGTTTGAGTTTACCGCTCCCTTTTGCACAGTAATTATATTAGCACAAAATTAATGTTCGGAGTGAAAAAGATTGCAACGGAAGTGATATTAAAACACCTTGTAGCACTACATTACCACATAGTGTTGTAGTGAAAAGACAATTTGTTTAGATCGAGAAATATAGTAAATCCCTACGTGCAAACGTATTCCACCCCCGGCGTGGAACAGCTTTGCACCTAAGGATATTCTTTAACTGAACAGTTTTTGGATATCCTAGAAAGTTGAAGAGGTTCAGTAGTTCGAAACACCGGAGCAAATTATACACTCCTATGTATGAGTGTATAATCAACTGTTTCATATTCCACCCCCGGTGTGGAACAGCCCTGCCTGCCGGCAGGCAAGTTTGCACCTAGGGGTATCTTCTTAACTGGGAAGCTGAGGGTAATGTGTAGGTAGTGTCCCTTCCTAAAATGTTCAACATTTAGGACACCGCAATACTAGTTCTTATCCATCTTCTCTAACTCTTCGGAGTGAGCATTATCGTGAGAAATACCTTCATTAATCATCCACTCTACATTAATTGGCTTTTTGCCCAATAAGGTTCCATAAAACCCAATAATTTGGTCTTCATCCAACGATTTTATCTGTTCAAGCCATTTTTTATGTAAATCAGCCATTTCTTTCTTAACTTTACTTAAAGTCATTTTTCTTCTTTTTTCTACACTTCTTTTATTGTAGTTATTAATAGTTATACGAAAAGAGTCTGGCTTTTCTCCCTTCAATATTTTCGGTGTACCAACAACTCCTTCCTCATACCAACCAATAATATGAGCTATTAATTCTTTCTTAGTCCAGTTATCGTAAATTTTCTGATTATCTGGAATTCTGTCTAAGGCTTGAATTAATCTTTGGTAAGCCTTTTCTAATTGTTCTATAAGTTTATCTTTCATCCTACTTGGGGGTAATGACATTTCTTCCATTTTTTACCACTGCCGCAAAAACATGGATCGTTTCTACCCATAGTCTTTTTCTTTACCTGAACGCTTTGAGCTGTTCGCTGGGCGCTTGCTTTAGTAATTGGCGTTTGCGCCAATCCTTCTTGGTCAACGGGGTCAATATTGGTGTCTGCCGCACTAACATTAATTGCCGGGGCATTTGCCAATTGCGGAACAATCCGGAAAACCCGGCGTGTTAAATTGGCATCAACATTTGCCATTAACTTATCAAATAAATCAAAAGCCTCGTTCTTAAATTCGACAATTGGCTCGCGCTGTCCGTATCCTCTCAAGCCCACACCCTCCCGTAAATCGTCTAAATTGTCCAAGTGTTCCATCCAAAGTTGGTCAATAGAGGAGAGATAAGCGTGCTTTTCAATTTTACGCATTAAATCTTTTCCCATTTGTTCTTCCCGTTTGTTATAAATGTCTATAACTAAAGCATTGAAAAACTCGCGGATTTTTTCTTGGTCTCCCAAATTCTTGACCTGACCCAACAGCCTCTTTTGGGACTCATCGTCAAAAGGCGCAATTTCTAAAAATTGCAAAAGCATTTTTTCATAGTCTGGGTCAGCGCCTCCTGCTTCGGCAAAAGCTAGACCAACAACCCCATCTATCTGATTTTTTAATTTTTCAGTTATATCACTCCTTAGGGATTCCTTTTCTAATATTTCCCTGCGCATTTTGTAAATTATTCCTCTTTGCTGGTTGGCAACGTCGTCGTATTCAACGACACGTTTACGCGCGTCAAAATGAAAACCCTCAACTTTTATCTGGGCTTGTTCAATAGCCCGCGAAATTAAAACATTTTCAATGGGCTGATCTTCAGGAATATTTAAGCGATCCATTAGACCTGAAATTTTATCTCCGCCAAAAATCCGCATTAGATCGTCTTCAAGAGACAAAAAGAAGCGAGTTGAGCCGGGGTCGCCAAGACGCCCCGAGCGGCCGCGCAACTGATTATCTATACGGCGCGACTCGTGCCTTTCCGTTCCGACAACATATAAACCGCCTGCCTCAACAATTGCGTCATGACTTTTTTGCCACACCTCATATGCCTTGGATGCAAGATGTGTTTCGCGATCCACTCCGGGGGGCGCGTCCGGCCTGTCGCCTCCGAGAACGATGTCAACTCCGCGGCCGGCCATATTGGTTGCGACAGTTACCGCACCGGGCTTTCCCGCCTCTGCAATAATCATTGCCTCTCTTTCGTGGTTTTTTGCATTCAAGACGTTGTGGGGAATTTTTTTGCGTTTCAAAACCTGGGAAATCAATTCATTTTTTTCTATAGAAGTTGTACCCACCAAAACCGGCCTGCCTTTTCTTCTTTCTTCGTCTACTTCTCCCGCAACTGCCGTATATTTTGCCCGGGATGTTTTATAAATCATATCTGCGCTGTCCCGTCTAATGTTTGGTTTATAAGTGGGAATAACGACAACGTCTAGTTTGTAAATTTTATGGAATTCTTCAGATTCGGTTGCCGCAGTTCCGGTCATACCGGAAAGAGTTTCGTACAATCTGAAATAATTTTGAAAAGAAATTGTTGCTAAAGTCTTTGATTCTTGCTGGATCTTAACACCCTCTTTGGCTTCAACTGCTTGGTGCAAGCCGTCAGACCAGCGCCGTCCAAACATTAAGCGGCCGGTGAATTCGTCGACAATTGTTACTGCATCCTCACGCACCACATAATCTTTATTTTTCAAGTAAAGGGTTTTTGCGCGGAGTGCGTTTTCGATATGATGGATAACTTCAAAATCTTTTTCATAAAGATTTTCCACTCCCAAAAGTTTTTCGACTTTAGCAACACCGTGCTCGGTAAGATTTACCGTCTTTGTTTTTTCATCTACCGTAAAATCTGTCTCGGCAGATAAGTGTGTTGCCAATTCAGCAAACTGATAATATTTACTGGAAGCCTGTGAGTCAGGAGCCGAAATAATTAAAGGCGTGCGCGCTTCGTCAATTAAAACCGAGTCTACTTCGTCAACAATAGCGTAGTAATGCCCGCGCTGTGACATGTCGCCCAGTTCTCCGACCATGTTATCGCGCAAATAATCAAAACCAAATTCATTATTGGTTCCGTAAGTTACGTCTGCTTCATAAGCCTCTTTACGGGAACACGGGACAAGGTGCACCAAACGTTCATCGCCGTGAGAATCGTTTTTATATTCAGGATTATAAAGAAACGATTTACCTTCCTGAATAATTGATCCAACAGAAAGTCCT
Source organism: Microgenomates group bacterium Gr01-1014_5 (assembly GCA_007376395.1). GTDB lineage: Bacteria > Patescibacteriota > Microgenomatia > UBA8517 > UBA10165 > VMGE01. The sequence goes on from VMGE01000005.1 coordinate 70,768, forward strand.
AAGAGTCGGAAGGTTGGACCGTTCCATCCGGCATCACGCCGGGCCAGATAATCATTGACCGTAACCAAATGTACTCCGCGTCCGGTTAGCGCGCGCAGATATAAAGGAGCGACAGCAGACAAGGTTTTTCCTTCTCCTGTTTTTTGTTCTGAAATTTTTCCTTCGAAGAGAGCAATACCTGCCATTAGTTGGACGTCATGTTGGCGAAGGCCTATTGTCCGCCACGAAGCTTCGCGAACGACAGCAAACGCTTCCGGCAAGATGTCATTGAGAGTTTCTCCTTTTTCAATCCGCTTCTTAAATTCCAAAGTGCGCGCGGCAAAATCTTTGTCTTTTAATTTTTTAACTCCTTCTTCGAGGGAATTTATTTTCCCGACAAGCTCACCTAAACGTTTTACTTCTTTTGCGTTGGGATCAATAAATCTTGAAAGAATACCTAACATAGTTCAGGGGGTCAGAGAACTCAGTATATCAGGATATCAGCGAATCAGTGTTTCTGGTTTTCAGTGTGTCAGTGTTTCAGGTATTCTGAATTACTGGTTTCACTAAAATACCCGACTTACCGAGTATCCCGATCAGCTGAAGTTCCGAGCTATCCGACCACCTGGTAAATTATATCATTTTTGAGGCTACAACAAATTAAGTATGGAGATAAATTTGCGGAGAAAAAGCAAAGTGCTCGCGATAACAAAGTTTGCCCATAATTTGAGCAGTAGTTATTAGACGAGCACTAGCTAAAGAAAAGTTAAACTATTTCCTCTTTTTTCTCTTTGCCGTTTTCTTTTTAGCAGTTTTTCTTGCTTTTTTCTTAGCCATTTAACTCACCACCTTTCATGCCATAAACAAACTTAAATAAGTTGGTTCAATATAAGTAAAAGGCTTACAAAAACCTCTTGTCAAGACTTTTTGTTGAACGTAAAAGGACGTATTTGGGGCGTATAATCGCTCCGCAAGTTTATTTCAAAATTTATAGCACTCGAGCCTTGTGTCTGACAAAAATTTTGAGTGGAATTGAGCTAGTTTGTACTATTTGCTGAAGCAAAGAAAAATAATATTTGCCTCTGGTAAAACAGTATTAACCGTTATAAAAATATTGCGTAATTTTTTTTGTAATTTATGCGCTGTTTCCTTTTCAATAAAGGAGTAAAGATGATTAAACGTTGCAACTCCACCGGGAGCCAGAATTTTTTGGATGCTGCGGATGAATTTTTCGCGGTAAAACTTCTCGGGGATTTTTGATCCGTTAAAAAGGTCAACTAAAACCAAATCGTACTTTACTCCCTTCTTGCCCTTTGCCGTCTCTACCCATTCCCAAGCGTCCGCGATGACGACGTTTATATTCACACTTGCTAGTTGTAAATGTTTTTTACCCATTTCGACCATTAAGGGGTCTATGTCAACTCCGGTTATTTTAGCCTCTGGCCAGTATTTTTGCACTAATTCCGCCGCAGACCCCCCTCCTAAACCGAGGATTAGAACGTTAGAGACTGGAGACTGGAGATTAGATATCTTCTTAAGTGCTTTGTTCCAAATACTTTTTACCAGCCAGCCGCTCTGAGAAACTCCGCCTACGATAATACGCGCACCCTGCAAATCACGGACAATTTGTATCTTGCCGTTGATGGGAGATTCTTTTTCTTCGACAATTGAAAAAAGTTTAAACATATTAATTCCTAAATTAACTAATTCTCTAATTCACTGTTGTACGTCGGTGCGTTTTCGTCTTGGGCAGCTGTTAATTGCTTCGACCATTCATTAGATTTTTGCAAAAGCATGTCTTGGGTCACTTTGTATTTTTTAATTCCAACTTCTGCAAATGCAGAATTTAAAAGTTCTGAGGCCCAAAGGTCTTTAGCTCTCCGGTCCGGAGCGCCAAGTAAAACCGCTATAAACCGCTCTTTGTCCCTTTCTGCACTGACAATGGTAACATGACCCGCCTCGTCGGTAAAACCAATTTTAACTCCGTCTACGCCAGGATAAATTCCAAGAAGAGAATTCCAATTGGGAAGTTCGTATTTTTTGTGTTCGCTAGTTTTAGCAATACTTGCCGACTCGGTCTTTATTGTTTCGGCAATTGCCGGATAACTGACTCTGGCATACTCGGCCATTTTGGCAAGTTCGCGCGCTGTAGAAAATTGTTTCGTGTCATCATAGCCGGTTGGATTAGCAAACTGGGTCTTTGTTAATCCCAAGTTCTTTGCTTTCTCATTCATTAGTTTAAGAAACACTTCGCGGGAACCTCCCAGTTTTTTGGCAACGCTGTAAGCCAAGGTCTCTGCCGCATCATTTGTAGAGGTAATCAGCATTGCTCTTAGTAATTCCCTGACAGTAAATATTTCCCCTTCCTCGGCAATTAGAATAGTCGGTTCAAGACCGGTTGCTTCGGCAGGTACTGTTACAACTTCACTTAAACTCATAATATCTAAAATAACCATCGCCGTCATAATCTTAACAAGAGATGCAGGCGACCTTTTCTTGTCCGGATTTTTAGCAAAAACAACATCGCCTGTTTTGTTAACAACAATATAGCCGGGGCTGTCAACAATTTTGTCCAGCACTCCTTTACCCTGAGCAAAATCGAAGGGTTTTGTTTTAACTTTCGATTTTGATTCTTCAAAAACCCTTTCGTCAATCTTTTCCTGAGCTGTGCGTTCTTTTTCTTTTTTGGCAGAAGGCGAAAGCAAATGGTCTGACTGCGAATAGTTGGCGGCAAAAAAAACAGCGGCAACTATCAGAAATGAGGTAAACAAAACCTTGATCATTTGTACCCTTGGGCCTGAAGTGTAAAGAGTCTAGCATATTTGCCTTTTTTCTTCATCAATTCAGCGTGGCCGCCTTGTTCGATAATTTTCCCTTGATCAACAACTAAAATTCTATCCGCGCGCCGCACAGTCGAAAATCTTTGCGAAACGAAAATTATAGTTTTTTCTTTGGAAATTTTTAGCAATTCGTTAAAAATCTTTTCTTCGGCTTCCGGGTCTACGTTGCTTGTTGGTTCATCTAAAATTAAAATTTCCGCTTTTTTCCTGAACAAGACTCTTGCAATGCCAACCCTCTGCCATTGTCCGCCAGACAGTTGGACACCTTTGAAAAAATGGGGTGAAAGAGGCGTCTCATATTTTAGAGGCAAACTTTCAATGTATTCATCCATCCCGGTCTTGGCAGCTGCCGCCCTTATTTCGGCAATTCGGTGTACCCTGTTAATATCTCCATAACCGATAGATTCCCGGGCAGTAAACGAATAATCGTCGAAGTCTTGAAAAAGCACAGCGAATTTATCGTGATAGGCAGGATAATTAATATCCTTAACATTTATTCCGTCAATTGCCACTTCACCGCGGGAGACGTCATAGAACCTGCCCAAAACTTTTATTAGAGTTGACTTTCCCGCCCCGTTTTCTCCCACTATGGCAATTTTTTCACCTACCGGGAAGTTGGCATTAATTCCTTTTAAGATCCATTTCCCGTCTGGTTTGTATTTAAACCAAACATCTTTAATTTCAATTCCTCTGGCAATTTTACCAAGCTTTTTTCCTCCGGTTTCTTTAATTTTACTTTCCAGATTTAAAAACCAAATTAAGTCTCTGACAAAAACGTAATTTTCATAAATAGCCAAGAGCGAGCTGGTAAGCCCTGCAAAATTTTGGGATGCGGCCAAAAGTGCGCGCAAAAAAAGTTCGTAAGAACCAATGGTTATCTTGGCAGAAACTACTCTTAAGACTAAATAAACATTTGCCACTGCATAAAACAACAAAGCGGGGATTTGGGTTAAAATACCCGCATATTCTTTTTGTCTGCTAAGCACCAGCTCCCGTCCGACAATATCATAATGTACAAGCCGCATTTTAGAGACTAGGTACTCGCGGAGTTTTAAAATCCTTAACTCTAAGTAATTCCTGCTTCTTATCAAGTAATGGGACACATGCCCTCTTATTCTGTGCAGCGGGGCAGTTTCCAATTCAAAGTCATACCATTTTTTTATAAACTTGCGGTCGATAACAATCGTCGGAAGAGAAATTAGAATTACTCCCAAAGCAATCAAGGGATGCAAAAACCATAAAATACCAATTGTTGAAATAAAACCAATGACATAGTTTGGAATGTCGGTTAAGGGCATCATCATCCCCCAGGCGCGCCGCCCGGCTTCTCTTTCTATCTTGTTGAATCTATCTTGAAAGTCCGGGTCTTCAATCGTGGCAACGTCTAAGCGGGAAAGTTTATCAGCCAGCATTAACTCGATTTCTATGTGGAAGTTTTTTGAAGCGTGCTCGCGTAAAAACCCCAAAAAACTGCTCATAATGTTTCTTGTTACTTCAAGGGTTACCCGGATTAAGACTAAAAATGATATTGGATAAACAACAGATTCCAAATCAGGGTTTCCGATATTAGCAACCAACCGGTCGAGGATTAATTTTTCAAGATAAAAAGTTGGGAAAGTTAAAAGTCCCCAAAGGCCAGACAAAACAAACAAAAACAAAGTAAACCTCGGATTTATTTTCCATAATAGTTTGGCGATTTCCCGGAAAGTAAAAAAGACTTGCTCGAATTGGTCTTTGTAGATAACTTTTGGTAAAAGTCTCCGCATTTGTTCAAAGTATACCACCCAAGGCTTGTCTTCCTTGTCTGCCGGCAGGCAGGGGTAATTTTTTAGGTGTAAAATAAGCCGTGAACCAAACACCGCTTCCAGAATTACTCCGTCCCAAAACATTAGAAGAGTTTGTCGGACAAGAACACTTGGTAGGAAAAAGCGGGATTCTTTATAAACTCCTCTCTACTCATATCGAGACCGGGCGTTTCCCCTCTTTGGTTTTTTGGGGTCCTCCAGGAAGCGGGAAAACGACGCTAGCGAGGATTATCGCTTCCAAACTAAAGACTGAGTTCTATGAATTTTCGGCAGTAAATACTTCTATAAAAGAGATTAAAAAAATCATCCCCAACAAAAATCCATTTGCCGGAGCAAGCCAACAGCTTACTCTGCAAACAAAACAGCCGGTGGTTTTCATTGACGAAATCCACAGATTTAATAAAGCCCAGCAAGATACTTTATTACCCCACGTCGAAAGAGGAGATTTAATCTTAATCGGGGCTACAACAGAAAATCCTTCTTTTGAAATTATTGGACCACTGCTTTCGCGCACCCGGGTTTTAATACTTAACCAACACCCGGAAGATCATCTGAAAATAATTGCCGAAAAGGCTTTAAAACATTTGGGGAAAAAGACAGAAAAGGATGCCTTGGACTTTTTAATCACGGCTTCAAACGGTGACGCAAGAGTTTTGTTAAATGTTTTGGAAATTTCCGCCCAAATATCCGAAACGCCTCTTGTCAACCTAAACGATATTGAACAAGCATTACAGCGCCGACAACTTTCTTTCGATCTTAAGGGCGAAGAGTATTACAACACCATCTCCGCCCTACACAAATCGATAAGAGGCTCGGACCCAGACGGAGCAATCTATTGGCTCGCCCGTATGTTGGAGAGCGGTCAGGACCCTTTGTATCTTGCTAGGCGCTTAATCCGTGCAGCGGCAGAAGACATCGGTCTTGCCGACCCAAGAGCGCTTTTAGTTGCCAATGCCGCGTTTGAGGCTTGCGACAAAATCGGCATGCCTGAGTGTAATGTTATCCTCGCCGAATGTGTTGCTTATTTGGCAAAAGCTCCAAAGTCTAATGCCCTGTATCTCGCTTATAACGAGGCAAAAGAAGATGTCTTAAAATACGGAAACCTTCCAGTTCCTATGCATATCCGCAACGCCCCAACAAAATTAACGAAAGAGGTTGGCTATGGGAAAAATTACGACTATTCCCATTCACCAGTTGGTGAGAAAAAAGAAGAAACAGAATATTTGCCAGAGAAGTTAAAGGGTAAAAAATATTTTACCGGGAAGAAGTAATTCTATCTTTTCCCATATATGGGCGAAGAACTTCTGGGATAACAACCGAGCCGTCTTCCTGTAAACCGTTCTCCAGGATTGCAATTATTGCGCGAGGTGTTGCGACAAGCGTGCCGTTTATCGTGTGGGCAAACTTTGTTTCATCCCCCTCGCGGTATTTAATATTTAAATTTCTTGCTTGATAATCAGTAGTGTTTGAAGTTGAAGTTATTTCCCCATAATCTCCACGACCCGGCATCCAAGCTTCTAAATCAAACTTTCTGGCAGCTTGAGCCCCCAAATCTCCGGTGCACATCTCTATAACTCTGTAGGGAATTCCTAAAGATTGCCAAAATTCTTCTTCGAGTTTTAAGAAACCTTCGTGCATTGATTCTGATTCTTCTGCCTTGGTAAAGGCAAACATTTCTACTTTGGAAAACTGGTGTACGCGGTAAAGACCTTTGGAATATTTTCCATATGCTCCAGATTCCATTCGGAAACAATGAGAATATCCTGCATATTTTTTAGGCAATTCTTTTGAATTTAAAACTTCATCAGCATGATATCCGGCAAGCGTAACTTCTGCCGTTGCGACTAATCCCAAGTCGTTATCGTTGACAACATAGGTTTGAGCTTCGTCTCCCTTCGGTAAATACCCTGTTCCTTCGTAAAATCTTTTTTGTGCCAAGTCTGGAGTGATAACCGGAGTAAACCCCCGCTCATTTAAAAATTTTAGCCCATATTGCGCAAGTGCGAGTTCGAGTAACGCTCCATCGCCTTTCAGGTAATAAAATCCGCTGCCTGTAACTTTACTACCAGCCTCAAAATCAATAATACCCAATGACTTTCCAATTTCCAAATGATCTTTTGATTTTGCTTTATCCGGTTCACCCCACACGGAAACCTCTTTGTTGTCTTCTTCACCTTTGCCCGTTGGCGCTTTATCAGATGGCAGATTGGGAATTTGCCCTAAAGCGTTTTCAAACTGTTCTTCTAATTCTTTTAATTGAGGTTCTAGAGTTTTTAATTCTTCTTTAATCTCTCGTCCTCTTTGCTCTATGTCCTTTGTTCTTTGTTCTGCACTTGCAATTTCGTTCCTTTCTTTTCTTAAAGCATCGACTTTAACAATTAACTCGCGGCGCGCCTTGTCCGCTTCTAAAACCTTATCAACCAAACCAGTATCATAGCCCTTTTTACGGACACTTTCTTTAACTTTTTCTGAATTATTTCTAATCAGTTGGATATCAATCATATTGCCGTTGTGTACGATATATCAATATATCGTACATTTAGTTAAAGACCTAACTCTTCTGACTTTTCCTGCATTGCGGTTAAAGCAATTGTAACAAATTCTTGTAGGGGAATATTTAATTTTTCTTCGCAAAGCTCAACTTGCGGCCTATGTACTCCTGCGGCAAAAGATTTTTCTTTCCACTTTTTCAGAATGTTATCCACGGTTACATACTTTAGTTTTTTTCCTTGCCCCTCCGAAGCAGAAGGCGAAGGGGGGTCGGGTCTAATTAAAGTTACGGCAACAATAAACCCTGTTAATTCGTCACAGCAATATAAAGCCCACTGCATTGGAGAGCACGGCTCAGGATTTCCGGAAACATAATTCCACCCGTGAGCCAAAATTGCGTCCTTGATATCAGAGTTCACTTCGTGTTGCTCTAACCAGCCCAAAACCATTTTTGTATGTTCTTGGGTATTTTCCTTTGTCTTTTCGTAATCTGCGTCATGCAAAAGCCCTGCGACCTCCCAATCTTGAGGGTTACCGTCTAGTTTTTCTGCTAAAACCTTCATCACCGCTCCCACGGCATAACAATGCCGCCTTAAATTCACAGACTGCATATTAGAATGTAGTAAATTCAGAGCTTCTTGTTTAGTCATTTTATTAAGACTGCACCCGCCCGCAACGCTTTGCGTAGCAATGCGGGCAGGTATTCTCATGTAATATTTCTAGAGCTTGTTGTTTTGTTATCATGTTTAAATACAGAATTATACACTCCTATGTAGGGGTGTATAATTCATTCACTTTAGACTTGACGCTTCCTTTAATCTTTTAAGCACTTGTTCTTTGGGATACTGGAGCAGAAACCAGGCAGCTTTTGGTCCATGCGTTTTGCCAATTAAACTCAAATAAATTGCACCAAATGCCGCTGAAGCCGGAAGTGTAACTTCTTTCGAAAGTTCATAAAGGGCAATCTGTAATTTCTCTGCGTCATTTTCTTTTTCCAAAAGGACAATGGCGCAGCTTAAATATTCTTTCTGCTTTTCAGTCAAACCTCGGACTTGTTCTGGCATCTCCTCTGACATTTGTGTTTGAAAGTCTTCCGGAGCATATTTTTCCAGCCAGATTTTTGCGTACCTTTCGCGCTCTGCCAAAACTTCTAGCTCGTTCTCTGTGTAAGGCGACCCCTTGATCAGCTCAAATTGTTTTCGCAAATCGACGTTTGGCAATTGCAGGTAGTTTGCTACATCACGAAACCGCGGGAGAAACATATCTGCCCTTTTGTCTGGAACTTCATCAATTTGCGCATAAACAAAAGCTTGCGACAAAGATTCATCGCCGTTTGTGTTATAGGCAGTCCAGGCTCGGTCGTATTCGTCAAACAAATCCGGAATTGCCTGTGTTCCATTAGGATCAAAATTAGACTGACTTTTTATATCTCTTCCAACTAACAATGGTCTTTCCCTGCGCCCTCAATAGTGACTCCTAAAACTTTCCAATGAGCCGGCCAGTCAACTTTCCAAGGAAGCTTCCCCGTTCCACCAAACGGACTCATCTTGCCTTCGTGACCGCACCCTTGAGCCCATTTAACGAGCGCAGGTTCACATTTGTAAGAAACTTTTTCTCCATCCCATGCAAAAACCCGCGTGGTGCCAAGTTTTTGGCATTTCTCACAAATTACCTGAAAAGGAAGCCAACCTTTTTCTTTCTTTTGACTGCCTGAAACTTTCTGGTAAATATCCTGAATTTTTTCTGAATTATCCAAAGCAAGACCCAAACTTTGGATCGAGCGGATAAAATCGCCGCCAAAAAGGTCTGCCATACTCTCAAAATTTGGATCTGGCGAAGGAGCTATTTTTAACGGCATTCCCAAGTATTGTTCGTATTTACCTTTCAGTTCAGGGAGAAGATCGTCAGCAGGATCAAAGTCGTTAATAACAAAAGTAAAAATAGGCGCCGTGTCCGCTTTTTTTAATGCACGATAAAGACAGCTGTGAATTACTGGTCCTAAGAGCGAACCGATGTGTGCATACCCCGAGGGGGTCTTCATATCATCGACCCAATATGGTTTATATTTACCGGATTTAATAATCTCTTCGGCTATTCTATCTGCCCAGAACATGGCCTTAGTATACCCAAGGAGTTAGCCAATTGCCAAATCGAAGAACTGTTGGCATTAATCAATGCCGAGTACGGTGTATTCTATCTTGCCTGCAGGAGCGTCTACTAAAGCTTTT
>VMGE01000006.1 GCA_007376395.1 Microgenomates group bacterium Gr01-1014_5
TGCCATTCGGGAAGATTTTCCATAAAACTTACACCTTTTCCGGGAATGGTGTGAGCAATAATAACTGTCGGCTTCTCAAAAATTGCTTTTGCTTGGTTGACTGCGTCAATTATTTCTTCCATGTTGTGACCGTCAATTTCCAAAACGTGCCAATTAAAAGCTTTGTATTTGTCCGCGAGAGGTTCCAACGGCATTACCTCTTCTGTATGACCGTCGATTTGGATATTGTTTCTGTCAACTATTTGAGTCAAATTCGAAAGTTTGTATTTGCCGCAAAACATAACCCCTTCCCAATGATTACCTTCTTCGTGCTCTCCGTCAGAAGTCAAACAATAGACATGAAAGTTGCGAGAATCCATGCGGGAAGCATATGCATAACCCGCCGCCTGGCAAAGACCACTGCCCAAAGGGCCGGAGGTTGTTTCTACCCCCGGGAGTTTGTCTTTCTCAGGGTGCCCTTGAAGCCTTGAACCAAGTTTGCGCAAAGTCATCAATTCTTCAATGGGGAAATACCCCGCATGTGCCATCGCCGCGTACCTCACAGGACAAATATGGCCATTAGACAAAAATAAACGGTCGCGTTCTTCCCATTCTGGATTATTTGGATCGTGATTTAAGATATTGAAATATAAAGCCGTAAAAACATCGGCCATTCCCAATGGGCCGGCAGAATGTCCGCTCCCAGCCTCGACAAGCATTTTAATAATGTCTTGCCTTATATCATTCGCCTTCGTTTCTAATTCTGAAATACTGAGTTGCTTCATTTGTAAATTTAAAATTTAAAATTGAAAATTGCATTTCGCTACTGCGCAAGCAGCAAGCTTTGCTTATATGCGAAATGGTGCCTTGTTTGGGTGTTTATGCTGATTATCAACCAGCGCTTCTTCAAATTCATGGATAAATTTAACTACGTCTGCCGGCTCAACTGCAATACGGTAAAGCTCAAGTTCTTCTTTCCTGATTTTCATTAACCTGGTTATTTCCTCCATAATCGGATACCAAAACCCGCCGTAAAGAACAAATGGTTTGCTGTGCCCGTGATAAAGTCTAGCCAAAGCCCAAGACATACCAAGTTCAGACAAAGTTCCCGTTCCTCCGTTGAAAATAATGTAACAATCGCCATATTCCAAAAGTCGAAGAGTCCGGGTTACATAGTCAGAGCACTCAATAAGCTCGTCAACTTTGTTTTCTTTATCCCTGCCTTCAAAAAAGGTCATATCTGTGGGATTAAAAGTTATGCCGACTGTTTTTCCGCCCGATGCCTTTGCCCCTTCGGTAGAAGCGCGCATGACACCCGGACCGCCGCCGTTAACAATGGTGTAACCTTCTTTTGCCACGAGTGCGGCGACAGTTGTCACCTCCTGATAAAGTTTATCTTCGGGTTTCGCGTCCGAAAAGCCGAAAACAGCAATGTTTTTAAATCGCATATATTGATCCTTTTAAAATTATATGTGATTCAAGGTTCTGTCCGAAGGACAGGTTCTTATAGCGCATTTTGTAATTTCCTCATATTCTCCTCTACACTTCCGTTAAATAACGAACTTCCAACTGCTACTTCATCAGCTCCGGCATCTTCAACCTGTTTTATATTTTCTTCCTCAATTCCACCATCAACGCAAATTTTAAAATTAGTTTTATCTTTTTCTCTGAACTCGGCTAATTCTCTAATTTTCTCTATCGCTAGTTCGCTAAATTTTTGTCCCCCTAATCCTGCTTTAACTGACATCAATAAAATTACGTCTACGACTGTAAACAGCGTCTCGTCTAACGCCGAGACCGGTGAATCCAAATCAAGCGCCAAGCCGACTTGGTGACCGGTTTCCTGAACTTTAGCCACAAATTCGGCCTGGTTACTCATCATTTCTATTTGGCCGATAATGCGGTCACTCATCGCACGAATTGATTTCTCAACCCAGTCTGCAGGCTCTTTGACCATTAGGTGCACATCAATTCCCAATCCACTTTCTATTTGCGCAACTGCCGCCAAATCAATAGTTTTATTCTTGGCAAATACTCCATCAATAATATCTATCTGCACCCTTTTTACCCCTCCGAAGCTCTCCGAGCGAAGGGGGGCGACCAATTTAATCTTCTCTTCTAACTCTTTCGGATCGCTCGTTAATATTGCCGGAATAATCTCCATATTGAAAATTTTAAATTGAAAATTGTTTTGTTATTGGGTCAGTTGGTGCCACGGTTGTCCGCAGACTATTCCCTACCCGGATTACCTGTTCAATTAAGCGGTGAGCATATCCCCATTCGTTGTCATACCAAGCAAAAACTTTAACCATGTTTCCTGCAACCACCTGGGTAAATTTAAGGTCCACAATTGCCGATTCAGTGCGCCCAATAATGTCTGACGACACAAGCTCTTCATCTTCTACAGCAAGAATTCCCTGATAATTCGGGAGTTTGACAGCTTCCCGAAAAGCATTGTTAACCTCGTCTACCGTGACGTCTTTTTTTAATAAAAAAGTAAAGTCGGTAATCGATCCGGTAATGACCGGAACACGCAAGGCCGCGCCGTCAAAAATACCTTTTAATTCGGGAATCGTTTCTGTAACAGCGAGCGCAGCGCCGGTCGTCGTGGGGACAATGTTCTCTGCGGCGGCACGGGCACGGCGAAGGTCGTGATGAGAGTTGTCTTGTGTGTTTTGGTCGTCAGTATAGGCATGCGCCGTGGTTATCATTGCTTTTTCAATGCCAAACTTAGAATGCATAACAGCGGCAACCGGAGCAACACAATTTGTCGTACAAGAAGCATTGGATAAAACTTCGGCTTCTGTGTTGTAATCATTTACGCCAATGACGTAGGTATTAACATTTCCTCCTTTGGCTGGCGCCGAAATGACCACGCGCTTGGCTCCTGCTTTAGCGTGTTTTTTGGCTCCTTCCTCGTCGGTAAAAACACCTGTTGCCTCAATGACGATTTCGACACCGAGTTTTTTCCAGGGAAGTTTCTCTGGATCGCGTTGTGCTAAAACTAAAGTTGTTTTGCCGCCTGCTCCGATCGAATCGGAGTTAACCATAATTTTTCCGATCTCAGGGGTTTCGTCAGTCGCTTCGTTCGCACTCCTGATTTTCTCAAAAGTTATTTCTCTGGGGAATTTTCTGTAAGTTGTATCATATTTGACCAAATGTGCCCAACCTTCGACATCCATTGAACCTGATGTGTTCACAGCGACAATATCTAGTTTGTCTGAATAATTAAGAAGCGCGATACGGAACGCGAGGCGTCCGATTCTTCCAAAACCGTTGATAGCAACACGGACAGACATAGTAAGATAAAGATACAGAAACAGACACAGATAAGCAACCTATTTTCTCATTAATCCCGTTAACATCCTACAAATTTCTTCAGCTAAAACATATATTTTCTGTTTATATTTTTCATCTACATTAAGCAAGTTTCGCTTACTTAATATAATTAATATACTCATAGACTCGTAAACAGAACCCTTAGATATATTATAGAAATTAGATGAATCTCTAACTGTTTTTCTCCCGCTTCCTTCAGCTATATTGCTCGGAATTGATAGCGCACATCGCCTTAATTGTTCTCCAAATGAAAACTGGTATTTCTGAGGTAAACCATCTGCGATTTCTATAAGTAGGTCTGCTAACTCTACAGCCTTCTCCCAAACTTTGAGCCTTTGAAATTGAAATGACATTTTCCGTATCTGTATCTCTATCTGTTTCTGAGTGCTAGGAGTCCTGGCAGATCACCATATGCTAGATATTCCAACATTGCTCCACCGCCAGTTGAGATAAAATCTATTTTATCAGATATTCCGAGTTTGTGGAGCGCGTGGATTGTATCTCCGCCTCCCGCAATCTTGTAAGCCTTAGAATTGACCACTGCTTTCGCAACTATTTCTGTTCCTTCCCAGCGATTATTATCAATATCCCCCATTGGCCCATTCCAAACAATTGTTTTTGCAGTTTTTATTACTTCGGCAAAATTGCGTGCCGAGTCAGGAGTAATATCCCGACCACTGCGGTTGACGTGGGCGGCGACAATACACATTTTTCCGTCGGTGTCGCGGCAATATGATTTAATTTTGTGCGGTAATACTCCACCAACCAAAACCGTGTCTGCGTGGCGAAATAGCTTGTCTACAAACACAACCTTGTCGTACTTTCCCCCACCGATAATCATAACAACCGGACGTTTAGGGAATTCTCCGCCTGAGGCGGATCCGCCTATGGAGGGTAAAACTTTTTCTAAATGCTCTACCTCTTCTGTTAATCTCTTGCCTGCCGCATGGGGTAAAAGTTTTGGTAATCCCACAACAGAAGCTGTTTCTCGGTGGCAAACTCCAAACGCATCGTTAACATAGATGTCGCCGTGTTCTGCTAAATATGCTGCATATTCCATCATTTCTTCTTTATCCCGAGCCGTGTCGAGGGACTCGCCCGCATCAAAGCGCAAATTCTCCATCATATACATTTCTAAATTCTTAAATTTCTCCCGGCCTAAATAATCACGCATGAGTTTTTCTAAATGTTTTGCCACTGGTTCAAGACTGAGGCTTTCTACTACTTTACCGCCTGGCCTGCCGCGGTGGCCTAAAACAACAATTCTGCCCGAGCCTTGTTCAAGAAGATAATCAATTGTAGGGATTGCGGCTTTGAGGCGATAATCTTCGGCAACTTTTCCGTCTTCGAGGGCGACGTCTAAATCGAGTCTGAGAAGTATTCTTTTTCCTTTTATTTTAAGATCTGTGAGTTTTGGCAGCTTCACATACCCATTGTATCACTCTAACCGCGAGATCTTTTCCAGTCTTCTTTTATGTCTTTCTTCGCCCGAAAAATCAGTTTCTAAAAAGACTTTGACCATTTCTTTTGCCTCGTCGAGGCTTATATAATCTGCGCCTAACGACAAAACGTTAGCGTCGTTATGCTCACGAGCTTTCTTTGCCATTTCTACATTCATGCAAATTGCAGCCCTAACCCTTTTTATTTTATTAGCGGCGATTGCTTCACCATTACCTGAACGACCGATTACAATTCCAAAAGCATCTTGTTCACTTGCCACTCTCTGAGCTACCGGGATAACAAAATCAGGATAATCGTCTTCTGGTTCTAAACTGTGTGCACCCAAATCTTCAACCTGGGTTCCAAATTCTGACAAATGCTCTTTAAGTGACTCTTTTAAAGCATACCCGCCATGATCTGCACCTATATATACCTTCATAATTTACAATTTACAATTTTTAATTTTCATTCAAGTCTCAATAACTCAATGTTTAAAACATTTTAAAATTGAAAATTCATTGAAAATTGAGAAATGAAAATTTTAAATTTATTTAAACCCTTCTGCCAATTCTAGCACTTTAGCTTTAATATCTTCTGCGTGAATTATTGCCGATGATAGTGCAATCCCGACAGCCCCGTACTCCACACAACTTACCGCATCCTCCTTATCCTTAATACCTGCGCCTACTATTAATGGTATACCTTGGGATTTCAATCGATCCGCCGCCTCTTTGATTGATTTGGGTTTTGATTTGGCAACAGAAGTGTCAGGTGATCCAATTAATTCCGGCGGCTCGTAAGCGATATAAGTCGGAATAATTTTCGGTTCTAAAATTTTATCGATCTCGTCAATCGAAGAAGCAAAAACTAAGGTTTTTAATTCGTATTCGTTGCACTGGTTGATAACTTTGGAGAGAAGTGTATATCCGTCGTATTTGTGCTCTGAATGGTTTAAAAATACGCCAGAAATTCCGCTTGCCCCGCGAAGCTTTAGCGAAGTGGGGTGCCATTCTTTTAAAGTTTCCACCGGGCTTTTACCCGTTCCCCCGTTAAAATCTGCGTGTTGAGCCCAAATCTCGCCATCCCAAAATTCCCGGCACATCCAGATATCTAAGTCATGCGGCACGGGAATAATCGGCACGCGGGTCTCTTTTTGTGCCAGTGCAAGCTCTTTTACCAACTTTTCAGCATTTGCCCCTGTGGCGCGTACAGAGCTTTTGAAGTTAACAAATATCATGATTAAGGATAAGTAGTCAGTTGTGGGTAGTGAGAAATATCACTTCCAACTTTCTCCTAAACGATAAAGTTGTTTGCCCGCAATTTCATACTCCTCTACTAGATTACCACAAATTGACACATTTATGAGCTTGGGGTAGAGATCGCGAATGAGTAAAAGGTGAACAACAGATTCATTGCATTCCCCCACCGCGTCGCGAAGATACTTACGCCATTCTTTCGCAGACTGCCTTCTGGCATACCCCTCGGCTATTAAAGCTGGTGGTGATTTGGTTGAACGATTGAGTTGATCTCTTAATCCGTACTTTTCTTGTACGGGCAATTTAGGGAGTATTTCTTTGTGAACAGCAAGAGCCAGCCTGTAAAGACGCTTGTAAACGTCAAGATCTCTAAAACTTACAATTTTTAGACCCATTTCTCACTACTTACTACCCACTACTCACAACCTTGGTTACTTTACAGTAACCGCGCCTTCCATTCCCAGCTGGCGATGGTTGCCCACACTGCAAAAGAAAGTGTAAATTCCGCTTTTATCGGGTGTAAAAGTGATTGTGTCTTCCTTACCTCCACCGATCACCTTTGTTCTTACTCCAAGCTCTGAAATCACTAAGTCGTGGGGTAGAGTTCCTGTGTTTTTATAAACAACCTTTACGCTCTTCCCGGCTTCCAGATTAATTGATTTGGGGGTGAAATTGTATTCAGACCCTGAGACACTAATAATTGTCGCTGTTTCTGTTTGTCCGGGCGTGACCAAGGGCGCAGATTCTGTTGCGGCTGGCGCTTGAGTTTGCTGTTCTTGAAATACTCCCGTACTCTTGTTGGATGTTTGACCTACCGCCAGGTAAACGATTACGGCAATTGGAACTAAAATACCACTTCCGATAATTATTCCTTTATTCATTGTCCTCCTAAATAATAACCCAATAAAGGCAAGGAGAACACCCTGTAATTTAGACAACTTCATTCTGCGTGCGGAAGAATACCTATCAATATCCACATTACAGCTACGCCCAACAAAAGAAGCGCTGCCTGGTGCCAAGGTTTATCTCGGTGGTCTTCTTGAACTTCAGGAAGTAAGTCTGACGCGGCAATGTATAAAAACAGCCCTCCGGCAATAGCCAGCATAAGTCCTAAATTGGTTTCGAAAGTCTGGGCAAACGCTAAAACAGTAAAAGCTCCCAAATAAGTAGCCAGCGCAGAACCCAAATTGACTAAAATCGCGCGGGCTTTAGACCAGCCGGCAGACAGCATTAAACCAAAATCACCCAATTCGTGCGGAACTTCGTGCATAAAAGTAGAAATTGCCACCAAAACCCCCAAAGAAGGCTCGACTAAATATGCAGTAGCAATAGCTACGCCATCGATAAAATTATGAATGGTATCCCCAGCAACAACCAAAGGCATTGAAGATTTCAAGGTCGTTCTTGCGTGTTCTTCGTGATGGTGTAAATGCATAAAAAACTGCTCAAAGAAAAAGGCAACTACCATTACTATTAAAACCACGCGCAGAACAAATCCGGCATTTGACACTTCTATCGCCTCTGGTAAAACATCCAGCAAGGAAACGGAAAGCATCACGCCTGCTGCAAAAGGAATGGCATGAATCGAAATTACCTTGCGCAGCGAGGCACGGGAAAGCATGAGGATTCCTCCTGCCAAACCCAGCACACTGCCAAGTGTTGCCAAGCCAAAAACTGCTAAAAATTGCTCCATAAATCACCGCATATTTACCGCGTTATTTCCGAAACGTACAAATTTAATTATAAATTTTACGTTTCTGGGACGTTTAATTTCAGGAAAATTATTACGTCCCGGACTGTCTAAACTTTAAGCGCCCATTCTTGTATAAATTCCAAAAGTAGCCAAGACTCCGGCAACAACGAGCCATTGAGTTGCAGTAAGCCAAAAGCTAATTCCTAAAAAGTCCAGAGCAGAAAGACCTACTGCCGCAACTGCTCCCCAAACTAAATAATGTGAATAACGGCGCAAATCTTTATTATTAACCGATGTTTTCTTTGCCATTTACCCTCACCACCCTTCGCCTCCGCTTGTTATATATAAAAATATTGGCGAACCCCTACCGTAGCTTTAGCGGAGGGGGGTTTCCCCCTTTAATTCGGCTACGTAAGTGGCAGGCCACCCTTAATCAACTAACATATCCATTGTAGACAAGTTTTGTTCTCTTGAAAAGCCGATCTTTTAATGTCAGAATATATTTATGCAAAAACTGTTCCTGTTTTTGGTCGTTTGTTTTCTGTCTTTACTTTTTTTTACTTCCAGCGCTGAGGCAAAACACAATACAAAATCAAGTAAAAATCCTGCTTTTTCAGCCTCTTTAGCCAAGAACAAATTGTCAGTTTCTGCAAGTTTTTCCAACCTTACCAACGTCAAAACTATTACTTATCAACTTACTTACGATTCAAACAAAGGTCAGCAGGGAGCAGCCGGTACTATTAAAGTCGGTAAGTTAAAATCTACTTCCAGAAAACTTCTTTTGGGCACTTGTTCGGGAAGAGTCTGCAGCTACCACCGCGACGTTAGTAATATCAGGCTTTCTGTTGACTTTAACCTAAAGTCCGGCGGCGTTGTTTCGTACGAGAAAAAACTGTAATTAAGTTCTTGGCCGGATCCGCCACTTTTCAACCCCATACCCGCTTATTTCTGTTTCATCTACCTTTTCTCCTCTCTCAAATTTAATTTTCTCCCGCCATTTAGAGTACGAATTCCGATCCCCGCCGGGCTCAATAATTAAGAAGCGGAGGTTGTCACAGCCTAACGTCGGTTGTGTATATGCGAGAGGCTTTAGCACATATGTATCTTTTAAAAACCCCGGAAAGAGGTTGTATTCGCAAGGGACAAATCCATATTTTTCGCGCCCTTTCCACCAAAAGAGATACTGGTTTTGGTAATCGTAGACGTGCGGACTGTAAGTATAAACATTAAAACCATCCTCTTCGTTGTGGGTATAAATCCAGTCTAAAACCTTTAACTGGTTTGCCAAAATCCCGGGATCGTCTGACGAAGTCAAATACTGTTTATATCTTTCCTGGAAAAGTTGTCCCTGAGCCAGTATAACTAGCGCTAAAAGCATAAAACCTATCTTTTTGGGAATACTCACCAGCATTAAAACTAGGCCTATGAAAGTTAAAAGATAAAGATAGATTGTGTGCCATTCACGCCAAGCCGTATTACTGCCAAAAAACAAGAACGATATAAGCCAAAAAAGGACTGTTAGAAAAACGAATGAGCGCACAAAGCGGTTCTGCGAATTTCTTAAAAACCAGTACGCCAGTACGCCAACCACTAACACACTGGCCAAAAGGCTTTGGGGGATAATACTGCGGGCAAATATCTCACTAAACCTTAAAGTGATTTCAGAAAAGTTTGTACTGGCAAAAAACCCGCGCTCCCCCACAACTCCGGCGCTTACAAGACTGCTTATTGAAAATTGTTTAAAAAGCTGTAAAAGAATTGGTGAGAAAAAAATAAGCGGAATAATAAAAGTAGTAGTTATGTAATGTTTTAGTTTGAGTATTCTACCCTTTACGCCCCAAGCGCCGACTACCAGTTGCAGTAAAAACATCACAACTGCGACAGCTACGGCACAATTAAATGCTAAAATAAGCGGAATAAAGGCTAGATAGTAATTTTTTTGTTTGCTTGCCCCGCCGCCAGGCGAGCCAGACAAGAAACCAGATAATAAAAACAATTGCCACAATGTTAAGAACCCTACAGGAAAGGGATTAAATTCGTATCTAGAAAGCTCATAAAAGTACCAATACCCCTGGAGGGCAAACCCTGCAATAAGCCCAGCCAGCGGCGAAACGCGCCTTGAAACCCACCACATCACAAGAGCTGTTGTGCCTAGACTGAGAAGAATCAGCATAAAGATTCCGCCCACCGGATGGCCGTTAAAAAGAAGGTAACCGGGAGCCAAAAAGTAATACCAGAGAGGTCCGGCAAACACCCCGGGCATTGAGGTTTCAGGACCTTTGGTTAATATCCGCCCATATTCAACAATCTCGCGGACGTGCACTGCGTTATTTCCCTGGTCTGTGGTGAAGTAAAAATTATAGTTTTGTGGGGGGATGATGCGGATAGCAAACTGTGCTACTAGTATAAGTGTAAAAAGAAGCCAAAAAATACGTTTGTTCATACCCAATTCTAGCATGGAAAAATCATGACAACTTCAGCTATTTACGAACCTTGATTGTTAGTTTGAATAATTGATAATCGTAAGTACAGTAGTTAGACTAAAATATGGGTTATTATGGAAGACTAGAAGAGAAATTAAAAGCTCAAAAACTTCGAAAACAAGGACTTTCTTATGGTGAAATTATGCTTCAACTCCCAGTTTCCAAGAGCAGTCTAAGTGACTGGTGTAAGGAGATTCCACTTACAAAAAAGCAAGAACTCAGACTTCTCCGTTTGAAGTCACTGGGACAAAGAAAAGGTTCAATCATAGCCGCACAAAATAAAAGGCGCTTTAGAATTTGTAGAACAAAAGAGATTTTCAAAATGGCAAAACAAGAGTTAGGCAGGATTAGTTATAGAGATAAATTTATCGCAGGAATTGCTCTCTACTCTGGCGAGGGAAACAAAACTGACGGTCAAGGCGGATTTGCAAATTCGGATCCTAAATTAATTAATTTTATGATGAAATGGTTTCAAAGATATTGCAATATCCCAATGTCAAAATTCAGGGGTTCAATTTGGTTACATGAAGGCTTGAACGAAAAACAATCTAAACAGTATTGGTCAGACCTCACAGGAATACCGATCAACCAGTTCTATAAAACTTATATTGCTAAAAATAAGATAGGGAGTAGAAAAATCAGGAAGAATATTCACAAGTTTGGAGTGTTTTCAATTAACTTTTTGGACTCACAACAGCAGAGGAGAATAATAGGCTTAATCTCTGGAGTTGTTCGTTGAAGAATGGTATAATTGTGCGTACTTTAATAATCCCCTGTAGCTCAGCGGTAGAGCAGGAAACTGTGTTAGCAGCTCTCGATAGAAATGTCGGGATGAAAAGTGGGTGAATTCAGGGAACGGTCGCCTGAGGCGACTAATCCTGAGCCAAGTCCTGAGAGAAATCGAAGGAAAGGTGCAGAGACTAGGTGATTACACCCTCGAGCGCCCACCACCTAAATCCTGAGTAAAACCGAAGGACAAGGTGATGAGATAGTCCAAAAAGTAATTTCAAGGTCGTAGGTTCGAATCCTACCGGGGGAGCAATGATATTTTGCAGGAAAAATGAAGATAACCTTCTAATATACAAAAAAATAAATGGAAGATACTAAAGAAAAATCCTCAAGCGGGTTTAAATTAGAAAAGCTTCATGGTACACAAAAACATTTAGAGGCAATAACAACATATATTGATTCTCACCCTGAACAGTTTGCTTCGGTAAATTCTTTTACTTATACCACTGATCCTCAAGGAAATGCTGATATAACAATTACTACCCCCAAGGGAGACAAAAGGCTTTCAGAATTTTTGCCTAAAGAAGTATCAATTGTTGATAGCCCAAACTCTGGAGCTGGAGCATATGCCCTCATAAGCTGGGACTTGGAAGGAAACCTTGCGAGCTCTTCTGTTAGCGTAGATTTAGCCTGGATGAAGGAAAAACCCGCCTTGGGAGCCTCTATTGTTGCCCATGAAATCGGACATGTTATAAACGAATCCGCCAAGGAGGATTTAGATCAAAGAAAAATTACAGAAGCTCCCAAGACACCTGAAGAATTAGAAGAGTCTTTAATGTTGATTTGTAGGGTAGTTAACGACGGTCTTCAAGACGAGGTTGAAGCTTGGAATTATGGTAAACCTATTGCAAATTTGTTTGGAGTTGATGAAACAACCTATGATGGTCAAATGGAGTATGCAATGAAAACATATATAAACACCTCTTACTATCAAATAAATGAAATGATGGCTAACATGCTTATGCATCTGACTCCTGATCAAAAACAAACATTAAAAGGTAAAGTATTCCCAGTCTATGATTTAGCAACACAGGAAAGAGTTGATTTGACCATTGATCAAATGTTAGAAAAATTTAAAACATTTAGTAAAGAGCGGTCTCAAACATCTGCAGGAGCAATGCCTTCTTAGCTTTGGCTAAAAAATAAAATCTCTTTAACCTCTCGTGATATAATTTCAGGTGCGTCGAGTGTAGATACCCAGTTTGTGGTACGAAAATCGTCCCACCCAGCGAGCAAATAGTCTGTCACTTAGTTCTTCAAAACTGTTATATTTAAATGTGAAGAAAATTAACATTCCTCTGTTGATTTTTTGTGTCTGTATTTGTGCTTCAGCTGGAATAGTGGGCTCAATCGTTACCTTTAACTCTGTTACTACTTGGTATCCTACATTAATAAAACCTTTTTTTAACCCTCCTTCTTGGATATTCGGGCCTGTTTGGACAATGCTCTATTTTCTTATGGGAATTTCTTTATATCTCGTTTGGAGAAAGAAGAAGGCAGACTTGCAGTGGTTTTGGATTCAATTAGTCCTAAATGCTTTGTGGTCGATAATCTTCTTTGGATTAAAAAACCCTTTGTTAGCTTTCGTAGTTATAATTTTGCTTTGGGTAAGTATTTTTCTAACAATAAAGTCTTTTCAAAAGGTAAATAAAACCGCTGCAGTCTTACTTTTCCCCTATTTAGCGTGGGTGAGTTTTGCAAGCCTGCTGAATTTATTTATTGTTGTTTTAAATAGATAAGTAATGGGTTCTAGCATCGCCCACAACCTCACGTTTTCTAGTACCCAGGCTGGACGTTAGAATCTTTGATATAATCGGTTCGTGATCGAACGACTAAAAGTAGCTTTTGTAGGAACAAGTTGCACTGGCAAAACCACATTGGTTGATAATTACAGAGGAAGAAATGTACCAGGGCTGGTAATTGTAGAAGAAGCAGCCCGAGAATACTTCACTAAAAATCCAGAGATTAGAGACAGATTTTCTATAAATGCTCAAGGAGAAGTGCAGGCTTTAGCCTTGAAGAATGAGCAATCTGCTCATGACTCAGGCGCGACTAAAATAGTTTGTGATCGTTCGGTTTTAGATGCTGTTGCTTATGTTCGATCGCAAGGCGATATTAGAGGTTCAAGGCGGCTTTTGGATAGAGTGAGGTACTGGGTTTCAACGTATAACAAACTGCTTTTAGTCAACCCAGCTGATGTGCCTTACCAAACAGATTCAGTTAGGCAGGAGGATGAGCAGGTAAGGTTGGGATTCCACAAAGCTTTCCTTGAGATGTTTGATGATGCAGGAATTCAATATGAATTGTTAAGTGGAACTTTAAAACAGAGAGTTAAACGGACAGACCAACTCTTGCAACTGTAGCATAATAGGTTCTAATAGAGTCCATCAAGCGGAGCCGAGTACAAACATGATATAATCTTGCGATGACAGAGCTTACTTCAACTCCCGAACAACCGTTTAAAAACGATCCTTCAGCTGTTATTCGCAATCACCTAAACGAAGCCGGACATCCTGAAGAAATATCTCTTCAAACGGCAGCAGCCATGATTCGCAGAGAATACGCAGGATACGAAGGGAATAAGGATGCTCTCGGTGTGTGTATGGAATTAGCACACAGGATAACCAATGCAACTTACACATTAGCAGCATTATTTGATTCTCAAAATGCTGATCTCCCTTCAAACTGGAGAGAAAATCCAGAAATTACAAGAACTGTAGTTTCAATGTGCGGCAATCTCGAGTTGGGCATTCTTAAGGCCCAACAACTCCACCTTGCACACTCTGGCGGCGGGAAAAGTATCCCTGACAGAATAAATAATGTTACACGACTCGTCAGCGACCTTCAGCAAAAATAAGCGAAACTTGCTGCTCCACAGTAAACCGCAACTTGTTCAAACAGAGCAAGTAAACATAGTATAATTCTCCTTATATCTAAGAATCCTATTATTAATGCTATCAGTGCCTCAGCCTACATATTTCTTGTTGCCAGTATTATTAATCTTGTTTCTCAAGCCCAAAAGGACAAACCTGACACTTTTTTTGCTCCTATCGCATTTTTGTCGTTACTCACTCTTTCTGCTGCAATAATGGCCTGTATATTTTTCTACCAACCACTTCAACTTTTTATTGAGGGAAAGAAAAAAGAAGCAGTTAACCTATTTATTCAAACTGTTGGTATCTTTGGGACGATTACAGCAGTAGTTTGGATTCTTATTTTTTCAGGCCTGATTTAGTCTATTTATTGCATGTCGATAATTCGTTTTGAAGCCAAACTGTCTAAAATCGATTTATGGACCATTCTTAGACTTCCTAAGAATGTAAGTACGAAACTTTCGTCACGAGGTATGACAATAGAGAAAAAGATCTTAAAGATATTCAGATAATTGAAGATTATCTTAAGGCTGGTGGAAAATAAGTAAGCTAATCTTCAATAAAAATTAGTCCTCCAGCTTTAATTAAAATTTCCCTGATCGCCTTGTCTGCTTTTCCGTCAGTAAGTTGACATGCAACCTTCCCTTCTCCATCTACCCGTTCATATTTAACTTCGCCTTTTTTAAGAGTGCTAAGTGATACGCGATGGCTGCATCCAGACTCTGGATCTTCAATCCATAATTTAGCTTCTACCACCGATAGCCTAAATGCATCCATTAAGAACTCTGCAGTTCCTCGCCTCTCTCGCGGTGTAAACTCAAACATTGCACCTTCAAGTTCTTGAACTGTTAGCTTTATTCTGTAGGCTTCTGCCGCAACCATAACAAGATAATATCATAAATATGTTAATATAAGTGTAAATGAGTTGTGAAGCTGGCGGAACATCAGAAGTCCCAGAAAAACCAAGAGTAGAAGTTGATGTCCATCGCGCAATCAGAGAACTTGAACGTTGGCTAAGAATTGATCTTGATGCTCCTCGACCAGATCAAAAAGGCTATGACTCTCCAAGAGAACCTAACCCAGTAAACCATAATTGGAGAGACGGGGCAGAACTCGTTATGACATCTGTAACAAACCGAGAAACCGGAGAGACTGTTTGGTATCGCCCAGACGGAACCGTCATTAACTTCCCTTGAAAAAGCTTTTTCAATGGGTTTAAAGAGAGAATTTAGTTTATTTTAGGCAAAACTCCTTCAAAAAGTGTATAATGGAGAGAAGAAAGGAGATAAAACTAGGTTTAGTCTATAAATCTATTAAAAATACTATGAACGGAACAATTAAGACCAAAACAGATAAAGGATATGGATTCATTTCTCGCGAAGGCGAAGTAAAGGATCTTTTCTTTCACTCAACAGACTTAGTCGGTGTTACTTTTGACGAGCTTCAAGTTGGAGCAGCCGTTATGTTTGATATTGTAGATGGTGAAAAAGGACCAGCTGCAAAAAATGTAAAACTCGCCGAATAATTTCGGTAAGTACATTACAAAAAATCCCGCTTCGTGCGGGTTTTTTGTGCTTAAGAGGAGTTTTTACTCTTCCTTTGTTGGGGATATTTTCTTACTTTTTGGAGATTTAACTTTTTCTGCTACAACTGGAGTAGAAACAATAACTTCAGAAGTTTTTACTTCCAATAATTTCAATATTTTATCAAGCTTAGCGTTCAATGCTCCAAACTGATCATTATTCTGGGAGACACTTGGGGCTCTGAAACTAGGCCTTTCCTGCCTTGGAGAATCCGACCTTGCATTGCCCATTCTTTCGAAACAGTTACTGCAATAAACCGGTTTACCGCTTGTTGGCCTAAAGGGTACTTCACATTCATTTCCACAATTACTGCAAGTGGTTCTAAACATAGGTCGGTCTTCACTCCTAAAATCCCGCCTACCGAAAGAACGCCCACCCCCGCCGCTGTTTCTACCACCCCTGTTAAAATTTCCCATTGTCTATAGTATAACACACAACCCGTGCTCAGTGATAATCCTACCGTTAAAAGGCTATTGACAAAGTTTTTCGCTATCTCTTTACTTAAGTTATTAATAGATTGTCAGTATTAAAATGAAAGCCAGCTGTAAAAAAGTTGTGCTGAAGAGCATAACCAGCCTGTTTTGTTTTCTTCTTACCTTTTTGGTATTACTTTCTCCGTCTCAAATATCTGCTGCTGAGCGCAGTTCTTACTACGATTGGGGTCCTTATTACAACCAAACCAAAGTTTTGGGGGTTACTTTCTCTTCTTTGGAAGAATTGCCAAAAATCGAGATCCCGGCAAATATTTCCCCGCCCCCCGCAACCGGAATTCTTCCAGGCAGTCCTTTCCACTTTTTAGAAACTCTGACGGAAAACGCACAGCTTTCCTTTATTTTTGACCCGGTAAAAAAAGAGGAGTTTCGCCTTACACTCGCCTCCGAGCGTTTGTCCGAAGCAAAAACTTTAGTTGAGCAGGGAAACTACCAAGCAGCAGAATCTGCTGCCGCAGAGTACAGAAACGCCATGAATATAGTTTCCGACAATCTGCGCGCACTCTCCGCACAAAACAATCCCCAAGCAGACGCTCTGGCCGAGAATGTAGGAAAACTCTCCGCGGATCACGCTGTCGTGGCGCAAAGCGCCGCCCTTTCCTCTCCGTCAGCCGCCAATACAACCTGGAACCAACTTTTAACTGCTTCGGAAAAAGCCATGGACTCATCCGCTGAAACAAGCGGCCAGCCGGCAATTCCCGAAGAATTGTCGGTTAGTCTTCAAGAACTTAAAAACGCCGGCCTCATCACTCCTGAGCAAAGCGATAAACTCTATTCTCTCACCTCAAGAAGCCAAGTACGCGCAGAAATTGATAAACTTACTGCCGCTGGTACGTTTCCTCAGGCAGAAGCGGCAAAACTCGATACTGCAGTAGCTGTCAACTATCCCGATATTTACAACCAAGCGCTATCAGTGCTTAAGTTTGCCGAACTGCGTTCATACCAAACACTGCCTCCGCCCTCAGTTGATATCTTAAAAGAGATTGAGGAATGGCAAGCGCAAAAAGGTGATTTACCACCACCTGCTGAAATAAAGCCGTACCTTTATCACGCCAGAGCTTCAGAACTTGCTCAAAGTATAGACTTTGCTCCTTTTTCTGCCGACCAGCAAACAGAAGTAGCTAAATTCTATCCTGAAGCTGTTTCCCAAAACCCAACCTATACTCCTCCTCCTTCACCCTCGCCTTTGCCAAGCCCTGAGCCGTCCCCCACCCCTACAGAACAAACTGCTCCGGAAACGGCTTCGCCATCAGAACCCACCACGCCGTCTACTCAGCCATATCTTGCCGATTACAACGGCCCTTTGCCAGGAAGTCCGGCTTACTTTTTCAAACAAATTGGTGAGGGGGCAGGACTGTTTACTGCGGCCTTTGATCCGGCTAGGCGCATGGAGCTGTCTATGCAATTTGCAGAAGAACGCTTAAAAGAAGCCAATGCGCTTGCACTCGCGACCGGCCGTGAAAAAGACTACCAAAACACACTCGAAAGATATAAAGATTCTCTAGAAGGTATCACGCAAAATCTTAGGGATTATCAGGGAAGTGAAGAAACAAGAAGAGATTTGGCGGGAAAATTCGAAGCAGAGGCCGCCCGGCATAACGTTATCTTCGAAAAAGGTTTACTGCCGCCGGTTTCCGAAAACACAGAGGTCATGCCAGCTGTTGTTGCTGTAACCCAAAACGCCATGGACGCTTCTGCCGACGCCCTCGACAAACCGGCAATTCCGCTTTCTTTAGTAGCTAGACTCCAAGACTTAAAAGCGCAGGGACAGCTTCTTCCAGAGGAGGTTGACAATATAGTCCAATCTCAATCGCGTGAAGAAGTACGCGAAAAAATAAGAGAGCTGGTTAAACTCGAGACATTTCCTCCGGCTGATGCTAAAAAGCTCGATGAGGCACAAGCTATCGTTACACCGCACGACTACAACCAATTAGTTGAGGTCAAAAAGGTTGAGGAGTTACAAAGACTGCGTGCCGCCCAGGCTGAATTTGCCCAAACCGCAACTCTTCGTCAAACAAACGCCAATTACGAAACCCGTATTGAGTTTTTAACTAAGTCTATTGACCCCTCGCTTATTAAAGCAGAAGATTTGGCAGGCCGCGAAGGGTTGTTGGCCACCTATCAAGACCTCCTTTCGAAAAGCGGAGAAAGACCTATTAATGCAGGTCAATTTGTCGAGGCAGAAAAAACTACTTCAGAGGAAAAGAATACCGCCATCCGCCCGGTTGACGCCGTCTTTTCAACCTGTCCTGTAGGGGCAATTTTTAAACAATTCGAAGGTTGCGTCTGGGAAGCAAACGGCAGCAAAATCAACAACTATGAACAATATAAATGCAGTACCTCAAAAGAATATTGGTCGTTTTCCCAAAACAAATGCGTACTTTATACTCCTGGCGCAGAAGCTCGTGATACTCAGCCAGTTTGTCCAATTGGCTATGCCTGGGCTTGGGAGTCGCAAAACTGCCAAGTCTCAAACACTCCCGTGCCAACGCCGCCTCCCGGAGTATTGCCTATTGGAGACCTTCCTGAGAGCGAAAAAGAAAATTTCTGTCCTGCCGGCGCGTCATATCAGGCAGGGAAAGGCTGTCTTTGGGATAACAGCCAAAAATCGGTTTACGATCCGGCTCAGTACCGCTGCACCCCGGGAGCTTACTATTCTTTCTCTGAGTTTAAATGCGTAGAAAACCCTGATCCAAGCCAACCCTATCCTAAAAACACTCAACCTGCCTGTTCTGAAGGAAGCGCTTGGAGTTGGACTGACGGCCGCTGTCTTGAGGTTCGTTCCTACACACCCGTTTCAGACGCCGCGTCAAAACTCCAAGTTCCACAACCAAGCTTTGCCGGACCGGACAGTCCGCTTTATGGCTTAAAAAGGGCTTTTGAAGGAATACAAACCTTTACCGCGTTCACCACGCAAGCCAGACAAGAAGTTAGACTTGCCCACGCCAAAGAACGTTTTGCTGAAGCCTACCAAGAACTTGAAGCAAACGACGAAGAGGGTTTCAAAGAATCGTTAAGCCTCTACACGGGCGAGATGCAGCAGGTTTACAACGACTTGGCTTCAGCAAACTTTAACGACGAGGCGAGAAAACAACTGGGTGAAGCCCTTGAAACCCAAGCTCTTGAACAAAACTTACTTCTACAGAAAGTAAGTGTCTTTGCTTCCGCAGACCTGGCAACGCCAATTTCTGCGGCAGTCTCGGTAACCGTCCAGGGTGTCGACCGCGCAGCAGATTTGCAAGGTCAGCCAGCCATACCCGAGGAAATAAAAACTAAAATAGAAGCCTTACCTGCCGACATGATTTCCGACGAAGACAAACAAAAACTTCTCGCCACTAACAATAGAGTTAAAGCCAGATTGGAAATTAATTCACTAGTCGGCCAAGGTTTCTTAACCAACCAAGATACGGCACTTTTAGACGAGAGTCTTACCAACTCTGACCCTGCCGGCACGGCTAAACTTGACGAATTAAAAAAGCTGGACGAAATAGTAGACTTGACAAAACTTACAGGCGAAATAGACAAAACAGTTGAGAAGAATGAAAATATTGCCCAAAAACTGGAAGAATTTAGGCAATCATTCACTCCCGGTCAAGAAATACCCGGAGAGATTAGGCCTTACGTCAGGCTAACCAGAATTGAAGAGATAACTCAAACAATCAGGCCCGACATTGTGCGCACAGAAGATTTTGGCAACCGCCGCGATCTACAGCTTGCCGTGGCAACGCTGAAAGAAGAGTTTAAGCCCACCCGCGAAACCGTAGATCGACTTGAGCAGTACAGAAGAAATAATCCCGGAAGGCCGCTGCCTTTTGACCTGGCGCGAGCAGAAGCCTTCTCCCGAGGTCTTGGCGTCAGAAACGAAGCAGGACCTTGCTATCTTCCCTCTCCGCCGTTTGCACCCAACACACCTTGCCCTGCCCCAGGCTCTGCAATACCAATTTTCTCTTACGATAACATCGCTTTTGGCTCATCAGCTTTTGGGACAAATACAAACATTACTAACGACGCTCAAGGAAAACCTTTGGTTTATGGCGACGGGCCCAAACCCGTAGAGGCTGGGGTTTGTCCTGACAACTACCATTGGATGTACGACAATGGCGGTTGGTGTATGAGCAGCTCTGGAAGTTATGGAGGTTCGACAACTTCCTATGGTAGCCCATCGGTAACGACTCCGGGTTACACCCCTTACACGTCGTATTACTCTCCCCCAGGCGCGCCGCCTGCCAGCTATGGATACCAAGGCCCAGGAAATTACTCGAACAACTACTACTCAACAACGGGTTCTCCGTATACCCCACCGACCTATTACGGAACTGCGCCGACAACTTATACCACCAATCCACCCCCGGGAACTGTCCCCGGATCAGGACCAGCGCCTTCCACGGGCGGAGAATGTCCCTCTGGCTTTCATTGGATGCCGCCAAGTTATAATCAGGGAGGTTGGTGTATGTCTAACGGGGGTACATACACACCCGGTTATCAATATGGAGGTGGAGGAGCACAAGTTAGTCCCGGTACACAATGTCCCAAGGGTACATATTGGAATAGCTACTCTAGTTCATGTCAATCGCCAACCAGCCCCACATACCCCGGCGGCTCAGGCAATTGCCCACCCGGACAATATTGGACAGGAAGTTCTACAGGAGGAGGCTCGTGTGTTACTTCCGATACTTGGCCGTCACCAAATCTCACAAGAGAAAGTTGTGGGCCAGGGTACTATTGGAGTGGGAATGCGTGTTACCCCAATTATCCGGGTAGTGGCGGTGGCAGTACGAGCTCTTGTACCTACCCGTCGGGCGGTTGCGGCTCAGGCTATTTTGATTATGGCTCTTGCTCCTGTAAAGCATCTTCATCCCAAGGATGTTATAACGTATCTGCCTCCAGTTGCCCGAGCGGATGGTATTTTGATTCGGCTGCTTGTACTTGCCGTCAGTCGTCAACATCAACCCCTGGTTCTGGTGGGGGAACTACCTCTGGATCATGTCCTTCTGGATCTCATTGGATGAGTGATAATGGTGGCTATTGCATGTCTGATGCTGCTCGAGACGGGTCAACATCAGGAGGCTCCACCACCACTGGTGGTTCTACCTCAAGTGGTTCTTGTCCTTCAGGGTATCATTGGATGTCTGACAGCGGCGGATGGTGTATGTCAGACAACACAAGCGGGGGTGGAAGCACTTCCACCTATACTCCACCCCCTACTACAACCTCGACCGAACCGACTCCGGCTCCAACCACAACAGAGCCTGCTCCAGCTCCTGCACCTACCGAACCTGCTCCCGCACCAACCACTTCCCCATGAGTAGGATCGCTTCTCTTCGAACAATAACTTTTATCTTCCTAATCTGCGCAATTACGCTCTTCGGAATTCTTCTTTACAGTTTTCAAAAAGAGTATATAAAAAGACATACTGTTTTATATGACGGAGCACTATTTACTCCGGAATTCGTAGTTATTCATCTGGGCGACCCTGTAATTATTAAAAATAGTTCCCAAAAACCAATGGAAATTGCCGTAGGAAGGCATGAAAACCATAAAACTCTAAGTGGATTTCAGGAGAAAATTATCAACCCCAAAGAAGAGTACGCCTTCACTCCTCAGGAAAGAGGGATTTTTGATCTGCATGATCATTTTAATCCTAAAAAATTCGGGTATATTATCATCGACAAATGATCTCGGTATTCACAGGTGTTGAGTAACACTGAGAAACAAAGCCCTATAGTTGCAATTCTGCTTCCGAGGAGTTAAAATACAACATGTCCTCAAGAAGCACGGAAGTTATATCACCTGAACAGAACGAGCCAATAGATTCTTATTGGACTACTGCCCGCGTTAGGCTTCGTCTCCAAATTAAAGACTTCGAGATAATGACTTGGTCAAAACAAATGCGTCTTTTGGAAACAAGGACAAAGGGAGGCGTGTCTGTCTTTCCAGCTTTTCAGTTTGTACAAAGAGCAGGTGTATGGTCTGTGTTAATAGGCCTGCATGAGGTTCTAAAGCCTTTTAAGGGGGTTGTCGGCCCAGACGAAGGTAATTCCCTAGCTTCTTGGCTTACCACTCCAGAGGAACGACTTGGCGGAATAAGTATTATTGATCATTTAAAACAAGACAGAGACCCAAAAAAGGCTATTGCTTTAGCTCAAGAGACCGCTAATCGTTGGCAACAACCAAGCAACAAAATCTAGCCAAAATTCTTCAAAAGAGGTAAAATCTGCCCAATGCTCGTTTTTATTGATGATTCCGGAGATGCAGGTTTTAAATTAGAGAAAGGTTCTTCAAGATTTTTCGTAATAGCTAATGAGGCACAAAAAATGACCTCCTAAGAGGCCATCTTCAACCACGTCCCTAGATTAGTTTCCCAACCACGCCACCTTAAGGTAACAGTTCGGAATACAGGTTTTTGTAATTAGTAGTATACCATGATTCATCTGGGTACACAAATATAATCCGAAACCTTATGCTCAAGAGATATAAAAAGTTATAGTTGACAAGTCTAATCTGAGAGATTATTATCAATTTCGATGTTAAATATTACTGTTAGTCGCGACGGGGATATCCATACGGTGAAAATAAACAAGTTTGTTACTTACGTAATAAACCGTTAATTAAGTTCTTTTTCCTCATATAGATCTTTCCCGAATTTAAACTGCTACTAACTTATTGTGGGTGTCTCTTATCAGCTGAAGGAGATTAAATCCAGTAATGGTAAGCGTCGGTAACGCGAGGTTGCGTAAAACATTATGGTATGTACCGAGAAACACAGACCATATAACAACCAGCCCACAATTAACATCACTTAACGTCTTTCTACTGCAACTTCATGCTCGAATACTACTCCACTCTCGTCAATCGCTAGCCAAAATCCTTCAAAGGGCGAAGATTTTAAAGACCCGGTAATGGTTTTGTCTTATTTTTCTCAACGAGAATAAATATTGTCTGCATTTGATTTAATCCCAGTTTTAAATAATTTCTCCACGAAGTACTTCCATGCTCAACTATTGCATATATCCTATCAATTCCAAGTTCTTTTGCTTTATTGATCCTGTATTTTATTATATCTGTTTGGTAGCCTTTGCCTCGAAACTCTTCCAAAGTCCCGTCATCGTGCAAATAAGCAAAGTTTTTCTCTTTCGAATAAAACATTCCTCCTCCTGCGACCGGTTTTTGATTATCGTAAATAAGAAAAAATTCAGAATTTAATCCCGGGAAGTCGTTTTTCAGCTCTCCTGTTAAAGTTCTTCTGCAGATTTCTAAATATTTCTCGTTTCCTGGAAAGTCAACAAAAACTTTTCCTAAAACCTCACTGTAGTCGTCAAAAGTTTGAGTAGACACCTCTTCGATTTTTGCTTTAACAGGGCTATCCACATAGCTTGAAGTGTCATACCCCACCCACGAGTCTCGTGCATCAAGAAGAAAATTGTGTCTGACTAAAAATTCAACAAAGCCAGATTGCTGCTGATTTTCTGTTAAAAACACTGAAGGGCTACTTTGATTTCTTCCCAACAATTGTTTTATCTCCTCTAAATCTAGCTCATCTGGTGACGAAACAAGAGGAAACGCAAAGTTATTATACTGTCCCGATACGTCACTTAAAACAACCTCTACAGTTTTTCCTTTTATTACTTCTCTAACCAGAATTCCTTTACTCCATTGGTCTTGTAAATCCCAAATTTCCTCAAAGTAATTTCTGACCATACCCAGATTATACCAAAAGTAAACTTTTGGGTGTCTGAACCTGATATAATTCGTTTATGACCGATATTCTTCTTGTCTATATCACTTGCGATTCAGTCGAACAAGCAAAAACTATTGGAAAACATTTAATGAAGAATAGACTTTGTGCTTGCGTCAATATCTTTCCTGACATGCAACCAATGTTTTTTTGGCCTCCTAAAACTAATCAAATTGACGAAAGTAAAGAAGTTGTTTTAATTGCAAAGACTACGGAAGGTAAATACCAAGAGTTAGAAGATGAAGTCCACAAAATCCATACCTACGACGTTCCCTGTGTTATCGCTATCCCCACCCAACATATTTCTAAAAAATATTACAACTGGCTTATTGGCGAATTAGAGTTTGAAGAAAAATAAGTCGCAACGTGTTAAATCAAATCGGGCAAATAATTTATTGATACAGGTGCCAATCTAAACCAATTGGAAGGTGGAATCACACTTGAACTGATTTCAATCATTCCTGAAACAGACGCTTCCAGAAACCTCTGGCTTGCGTATAGGGAGCGTCAACTGGTAGCCCTGTTACAGATTGAACTACACGGCATAAGTGCCGCGTATTCTTCTTTATCGATTCGTAATCAGAGCGTAAAGTTAATCCACTACTCAGAGACACAGTAAATCTAGGAGACCCCTTGTCCAACCCTAGTCTGACATTTACAAGGGTATCTTCCAACGGTGACTGATCATCAATAATTCCGTGAGGGTAGTAGCGAATACGCCAATAACAAGATTCTCTGTCTAGGCAGGTTTCCACTTCGCCCTTAAATCTCACCGAGCTACAATAGTCCCGAAGTACATCAAGCAATGGTTCACGGAAACGGTCATATAACGGCTTGAGTGTCTGTCTTTGCCGCTCGGCCCGTTCCTGCTGGCGTTTCCCTTCCTCTCTGTTGCACGCTTCCTTCTGACGTTGATAATCATCGAACCCATACTTGCTCTGTCCCTGTTCATTCGCCATATATATAGTATAGCTTATAGTTACAATCGTGGTCAAATCTTCCTACTTGGCCTGTGTGCA
The DNA here is from genome assembly GCA_007376395.1 of Microgenomates group bacterium Gr01-1014_5. Taxonomy (GTDB): domain Bacteria; phylum Patescibacteriota; class Microgenomatia; order UBA8517; family UBA10165; genus VMGE01. The sequence continues at coordinate 24,681 of VMGE01000006.1, forward strand.
GTCGAGGGATAAAAATTGCTCGTACACGTTTGGTGTAACATGGCAAAATTACCTTCATGTTGGTAGACAGATCTTCATGGCCTCAATAGACTTCACCTCAAAAAACTAGCCAAAATCCCCGATAAAAATGAATTAGCACCATTTGACAACATGTTGTACAACATGTTACTGTATTTATATGTTAAAAACTTATCTTTATATTCCGGAAGAATTAGACCGTAAAATTAAAATTGCTGTCAATGCTCAACAAAAGAGCAAGGCTGAAATTATAAGAAACGCTATTGCAAAAGGCCTGTCTGTGTCCCAAGAACAAGATAAAAATGATGCACAGATACTCCTAGATCTTGCTAAAATAGCAAAAAAATACAAGGTTTCCGGCCCTCGTGACTTATCTGTAAATCATGATTATTATTTATGGGGTGGTAAAAAGAGAAATTCAAGAATTAAGCCATGATAATTATTGTAGACTCTGATGGTTTAATAGGAACATCACAAGAAGACGATGCTCATTATTCGAACTCTATCCTGCTCTTGCAAAAATTAACCAGGGCAAAAGCCAGATTAATTTATCCTGCAACGGTTATTGCAGAGGCAACTGCAATTCTCCAAATAAGACTCAATCGCCAAGAAACTGCAAACAAGATATTTGAGCTTGTAAAAACTGGCGCATTTACCATCGAACCTATTAATCAAGAAATCCTGACAACTGCAATTCGCTTGCTAAAGACAAATAGAAACAAACACGCCACTCTTTTTGATGCAATAGTTGCAACTGTTGCACAAAAATATAACGCTGATGCAATTTTCAGCTTCGATAATTTCTACAAAAAGAAGGGCTTCAAATTGGCTTCTGAGTTGTAATAACGAATACTGTTACTATTTAGTCATTGACAATCAAAGAAATTAATATATATTGAAGTTGCATTATGGCAAGTTTACAAGAAATGGAGCAACGCCGAGATGAGAGAGTACGCCAGGAATCAGCTTTTAGAGAATATGCATTAAATAAGTATGGGGAAGACTTGGGAACTGCTCTATATGACTATCTCTATAGAAACGGAAGAACCGAAGAAGAACGAGAGGAAAAAGAGATAGCATTTGCTAATGCCCTTGCGCTTAAAAGTAACAGTCGGGATATTAAAGAAGTCGCTCTCGGGCTTGTCGCTATGCTTGAAGCTACCAGAGGCCAGATAGCCCCAGTTGCAAGACGAGCCATGGACGCCAGCTTGCGTACTAGTCCAATAGGCCATTAAATCGCTATTTTTAATAAAAACTCGCTTTCTTTGACTTTTTGTGATATACTGCATTCACAGATTTGAGTTAATAAATCTGTTTAAATTGGATTTGATCCTAAAGAGTAGGTAAAGATACCTCAAATTTTTTCAAACTTCCGTATCTTTCTTCAAAAATTTAGAGCTCTCTTTTTAATTTAGACAGTCATATTCACTTAATTCCCGCGCCTTAATAGATGATTGCGCGGCATAATTTCGAGTAAATCATGCGCAGAAATTTTTCCCAAAGACGCAACAGAAGATGGTTTGGCTCCCGGGTTAGTTCCCGGCCTGCTTCCTCTGCCTCCCGCTATGTAAAGAAAGCAGAAAGCCAGGCCCCGGAAGATGCCTATGCGGCAGTCAACCAATTTAGCGATTTTGCAATTGCCGAGCAAATAAAAAAGAATATCGCAAAACGAGGCTATACAACCCCTACTCCCATTCAAGACCAAATCATTCCGCACATTTTGGAAGGACGGGATGTGGTGGGTATTGCCAACACCGGAACCGGCAAAACAGCCGCTTTTTTAATTCCTCTCTTGAATAAAATTCTAACCGACCGCACACAAAAAGCCCTTATCGTCGTCCCAACCCGGGAGCTTGCGATGCAAATCGAAGACGAGATGCGCGCTTTTTCCGAATTTTTAAATATCGGCTGTGTCCTTTGTATCGGCGGAGCAAGCATAAACCGTCAAATCTCAGCTCTCAGAAGTCAAACCAATATCGTTATTGGTACTCCCGGCAGGCTCATTGATTTGACGCGCAGACGTTTATTAAACCTTAATTTGTTTCAGAATATCATTTTAGACGAGGTCGACCGTATGGTTGATATCGGTTTTATAAAAGACGTTAAGTACCTCATTTCCCTCTTACCGGACAATAGGCAATCTTTGTTTTTCTCAGCCACGGTATCTGGCGAAATCCAGGGTATAATCAACTCGTTTTCAAGAGAACCTGTGATTGTCTCCGTAAAAACAGCTGAAACTGCACAAAATGTTGAGCAGGATGTAATTTTCGTGACCAGCAAAGAAGAGAAACTGACTAAATTAAACAACATGTTACACCAAGAAGAATTTAAGAAAGTTATAATTTTCGGCAGAACCAAATGGACAGTAGAACGACTGGCGCGGACTCTGCAGGATTTTGGTTTTCAGGTAGAGTCAATTCACGGCAATAAAACCCAGAGCCAGCGTCTAAGAGCGCTTTCCATGTTCAAGCAAGACCGTTTACAGGTGTTGGTAGCCACCGACATCGCCGCCCGAGGATTGGATATAGATAATATTACCCATGTTATTAATTTCGATGAACCCACAAACTATACTGATTATGTTCACAGAATCGGCAGAACAGGCAGGGCAAATAAAACAGGAAAAGCCTTAACTTTTGTATCGTAATCTAGGTATGGTATACTACGCACAGATTAATTAAAAAAGGCAAAAATAAGCCTCTGGCGCTTGGGAGAACCCAACGCGCACAAAGAACTAATTTTCCAAATGATAAAAGCAGTAATTTTTGATTTAGACGATACGCTTTGTAACGCGTCGGAAGTGATGGAGAAAACTCTGCGAACCGTCTTTGAAGAGAATTTAAGCCATTATCCGGATAAAACCGTCGAAGAAATGGTTGCTCTTAATAAACAGGCGTTCAAAGAGATCTTTTTAGACCCTTCGATTTCTGTTCCTTCAGCCTCAATTTTGATTTGGTTTAGGATTTTTGAACTCATGGGTAAAAAACCTCCCATAAAAGCAATCATGCGCATTGTTGAAGGTTATTGGGAAGAAAACACCAAACAATTAAAAACCACTCCTGGAACTTTTGAATTATTAGACTATTTAAAGGAAAGTGGAATAAAAATCGGCGTTTTGACTAACGGCGCCTTTATAGGACAAGCAAAAAAACTCGCAATATTAGGCTTGGATGAAAAAATAGATTGTTTTGTCGCCTCAGACATGTGTTTATGCGACAAACCAGACCCAAAAGCCTTTCTTTATATTTTAAGTAAAATGGATGCCCTGCCCCACGAAGCAATTATGGTTGGCGACCGTATCGACAACGACATTAATGGCGCAAAACGCCTTGGAATGAAAGGAATTTTGGTCGGAAACAAAGGAATTTCCGGCAATAATAGCGCAGATTTAGTTGTTCAAAATTTAAGAGATTGTATCCCTTTTGTCGAATCACTTAGCAAGAAAATTGAGAATTCCCCCACTTTCCAAGATTTCCAATATTAACCGTGTCCACCCAGCGCCCTGCGCACTTCTTCCGGGGTTGCCGGCCTTCTGCCAAACACGTCTCTTTCTAGTTCTTGACCATAAAAAGATCTCAGTTTCCGAACAAACGCTTTTCCTTCCGGAGAAACATAATTTGCTGCCTTTTGTTCTGCTCGTCTTCTAATCTTGCGTTCTCTTTCTCCCATTTTTCCAAACCTATAATGGGGCACTCTCTAATGATTGTCAACCCCGAAACCAAACCACAAACTCTAAAAATGTGGTATAATGGAAAATAGAATAACTCCTCCTGCCTCACATGAGTTTTATTTTGGCAGTTTTAATATGACTAACACTTGTACCCGCTGCGGTAGCACACGAATTCTTGCCAAAACCTGGGAAGAAGTCGTCGAGCTTTATTCCCGCAAAACAACCATTACCCACTCCCAGTTCGTTTGCCCTGACTCTAAATGCCAAAAACAGGTAGAAGATCAACTTACCCAGATAAGAGAAAAAAGAGAATACGCAGAACACCAAAAAGAGATTGCCAAAGCTGAGAAGTTAAAAGAAAACGCCAAAGCTGCTGCCGCCCGCCTCCTGTAACCCCAAATCTGATATAATCGATCCAGAAGTTCTCGTATGGCCTAGTGGCGAAGTGGCTAACGCGCTCGTCTGCAAAACGAGTATTCACCGGTTCAACTCCGGTCTAGGCCTCAAAAAAATCTCAAATAAGCACGGTAAATAGGCCCAAAAACTTGACTTTTGGCTATTCTATGGGGTATACTGTGTCCAGTTCTCAAGCATTTGTTGTTTGAGAATTTTTTTGTCTTTATAGCCTCTATCTGAGGCTAGACAGGGTTGTGCGCAACGTAATAATTTCTCTGAAATTAAACGTTGCTGAAACGTAGAAATTTCAATTTCGTACGTTTCGCCGCCCCGCTAAGCGGGGTAAACCATGATAAAACTTACCCGAAATTTGCGTCAAATCCGACGTGCGCTCAAAAAGCGCGCGAGGTTTTTGGTGCGCAAATATCCTCTTTTTTCAGACCTCTCCCAGCTTAGAAGTATCCGCTCTGGCAACAAGCTCTCAAGAATTGCCCGCCACCTTCTTGAACATGCCAATATCAAGGCTATTCTGGGCGGAAATATTACTCTAATGGTTCTCACCACAGGTCTTCTTGTGCCTGGAACCGTAGCCCACGAAGAGCCTGTAGAAACCTTAGTTTTACCAGGCTTCCCTACCCAAGTAGCCACAGAGGTTAAAATTCGCTACCCTGTAGAAAAAGTTAAGATTAACCAAGGCTTTAGCTATTTCCATTGGGGAGTTGATCTTGACGGAGAGACCGGCGACCCGGTTTATCCTATTGAAAAGGGTAAAATTGAATCACGGGAATTCTCCCGCTTTGGATATGGAAATTCCATTATTATTAACCACGGAGACGGTCTTAAATCACGCTATGCTCATTTAAGCCGTATAGACGTGCGTGATGGGGACGAAGTCGATCCTGCTACAGCAATTGGAAAGCTCGGTAATACCGGTCGTTCTACTGGAGCCCATCTCCACTTGGAGATCTATGATAACGGTAAGCCTATTAATCCTGCAGTTTTGCTTGGGAAACCGGTAAGGTAAGGAAGCTTTTTTAATAATCCATCCCGCCCGGAGCCGGCGTTTCTTTCTTTTCTTCAGGAATTTCTGTCACTATTCCTTCTGTGGTTAAAACCATTACCGCGACCGAGGCCGCGTTTTGTAAAGCAGAACGCGTTACGTTAGCAGGATCAATAATTCCTGCTTTCAACATATCAACATACTCTCCAGTCATAACATCAAACCCTTGATTTTTGTCTTTGGAGGCTGAAAGCTTGGCGACAATTTTGTCGTCGTCTTCCCCTGCGTTTTTCAATATCCAGCGCAGAGGCTGTTCTAAAGCAAGATAAAGGATATCTATTCCTTTTTGCTCATCGCCCTTTGCCTTCAAAGCTTTCAAGGACTCGCGTGCGCGAAGCAGTGCAACTCCGCCTCCTGGTACAATTCCGCCGTCCAGAGCGGCTTGGGTTGCCTCGACCGCATCTTTAACTCTTTCCTTGAGCTCGTTAAGTTCAACTTCTGTTGCCGCCCCCACGTTAATTTGGGCTACTCCTCCGGCAAGTTTAGCCAGGCGCTCTTGGAGTTTTTCTTTGTCAAAATCAGAAGTGGTAGACTCAATTTGCTTCTTTAAAGAAGCAATGCGGGCATCCACTGCCGCCTGCTCACCTTTTCCGCCCACAATTTGGGTTTTGTCTTTGTCTGCAGTGACTTTGTCAGCTTGACCCAAGTCTGAAACTTCAACTGACTCAAAAGTACGCCCTGTATCTTCTGAAATAACCGTTCCGCCGGTCAGTACTGCAATATCTTCAAGCATCTCTTTGCGCCTGTCGCCAAACCCCGGAGCTTTTATTGCCAAGACTTGAAAAGTGCCGCGCAATTTGTTGACGACTAAAGTCGCCAAAGCTTCCCCTTCAACTTCGTCAGCAATAATAACCAAGGTTTTGGAAACTTTGACAAATTTTTCCAAGAAAGGCAGAAGATCGCTGATTGCAGTGATTTTTTTGTCAGTCAAAAGGATATAGGGGTTTTCGAGTTCTGACTCCATCCTTTCGGTGTTGGTAACAAAGTAAGCTGAAGCAAAACCGCGGTCGAACTCCATTCCCTGTTTTTCTTCAATCTCAATCGTCAAACCTTTTCCTTCTTCAACGGTTACCAAGCCATTTCTTCCGGCTTTGTCCAAAGCCTGGGCAACCTTTTGCCCAATCTCGACATTTTGCGCAGAAACTGTGGCAACTTGCGCAATTTCTTCCGGACTATCGATTTTACGGGCCATCTTTTCCAGCTCTGCCAAAACCACAGCCACTCCTTTTTCCACTCCTTTGCGCAGAATCATCGGGTTAGTCGGAGATTTGGCGTTGTCTACTAAATTCATGCCCTTCTGGGTTATCACTTGCGCCAGGAGTGTCGCGGTAGTAGTACCATCCCCTGCTACGTCATTAGTCTTAGAAGAGGCCTCGCGGACAAGCTGTGCGCCCATATTTTCAAATGGGTCTGGAAGTTCTATTTCCTTAGCGATAGAAACGCCGTCGTGTACAACATTAGGAGCTCCCCATTTTTTATCAAGCGCTATATTACGGCCTTTGGGGCCAAGAGTGGTAACCACTGCGCGCGCAAGCTGGTCAATACCAGCCATTAGTGATTTCCGTGCGTCTTTCCCGAATTTTAATTGTTTAGACATATATAGTTTAGTTTTCAGTAATCAATTTCCCAGTTGACAGTAAGTTAGAAAGGTAGGTCAGTTACTAGTGACTAGTAATTAATAACTAACTGGTTACTGTGCACTGACTGTCTACTCTTGCGTAGCAAGAACGTCTTCAAACTTCACAAATAAATACTCTTTTCCTTCAACTTTGATCTCGCTTCCTCCCCACTTTTTATAAACAATTTTGTCCCCTGCTTTAACAGGAGCTTTTTTAACTTTCCCTGAATCTGTAACTTCGTCTGCGCCAACGGCAATTACAGTCCCAACCTGCGGCTTTTCTCCTGCGGTATCAGGTAAAACAATTCCCGAGGCAGTTGTAGTTTCTGCTTCTTGCGGTTCAAGAAGAATATAACCGGCAGTAGGTGTTAGATTAAGTTTATTAGCCATTTGTGTGTACTCTAAAACTCAAAAACCGCCAGCACTCGCCGACAGTCACTGCTATGGCAAACAGAAAGTTTGCCTCAAGCGCAGCGTCATTTTACGAAAGTTGCTTCTACTTGTCAATGGGTCGCTTTACTGGGAAGCAGAATATACAGCCAAAACCCCGCGAATACTTTCGGCAACCGGAGGCAGTAAAGTCTTAATATCTCGACCTTCTTGTATCATTTGGTCTACTAAACCCTTCCAGATCTGCGATAAACGGGAATTTATTCCCGTTGACCCGTCATTGGTGTTAGACGACAAATAAGAAGAGTGGGAAGTTGAAGCTTGGCGCAAATATGCCCCGACTAAAGGATCGTTTTCTAAAGGTTGAGCCATATCTGGCCGAGGGTAAGGGTTGCCGTATCCCCGTGCGGCCGAGACTGCGGCGTACGTTTTCTCTAAAGAAGATTTCTCGGACAAAAACTTTAAAAACCTCCAGGCTTCTTCAGAATTTTTACTTTTTTCCCAAACACCTAATGCCTGATATGACGAGTAATTAATATCCGGGTCGTCCGGGGAATTCTTGGGCAACTGCGGCATTGGTACTATACGAAAAGACAGGTTTGGGTTTAATTGTTTTATCTCTTCTGCCCGGCTTGAAGGTCCAAAGTACATCGCCGCCAAACCTTTAGCAAAAGCCTCTGTAGACCGCGGCAGGGTATCGTCCCAAATCTTTTCGTCGCGCGCGATAGAAACAAAAAACAATACCGGGTCTTCTGCCAATTCTCCTTGGGGATTAGCCAAATCCGCCTTGTTTTGCAAAAGCATGAGAGAGAGGATATCTTCCCAGTTATCAACGTTCTCTGTTCTGCCCATGGCTACTCCAGAACGGGTAATCCTCCCTTCCTCGTCTTTTTGTGTTAACTCGCGTGCGGTTTGTAAAAGATCGTTCCAGTTGTTGGGAATAAGTTTTCCGTTTTCATTAAAAATTGCCTCGTTAACATACATCCCTAAACCGTCAATGGCTAAAGGGACGCCGAATACAGATGATCCGCGTACCAAATCACGGGAGGCGGTAGGATAAAAAGTGTTGGCAAATTCAGCGCTGTTAAAAATAGTCGCCGGGGCAGGAGCAAGCTGGGTAGACAACATTGGTACCCATGTGTTGTGATAGCTAAAAATATCCGGCCCTGAATTTTTAGCAAGGCTGTTTACCAACCTCTCCCTGTAATCTTCCTTTGCTTGTTTAATGTATCCTATTTTAACTTTGGGATTCTTTGCTTCGTATTCTTTAATTAAACTGTCCATCACTGTCTTTTCCTCCAAGCCCCAATAAGTTAGAGTTGTCTGCTCAGGACTTTTTGCGCTAAAGAGAAACGAATTTAGCGCAAAAGCTATGCCACCTAAAACTACAAGCACACCCAAGCCTAAAAGCAGATATTTTAACGGCGGGGTTTTTGCCTTTTTTTGCTCTGCCGGGGGCTGATCTTGAGCAGGAGGAACAGCAGGGGGCGGAACAGGACTTTGAATTTGTACCGGAGCCTGAAAAACTTCTTCTACTACCGGAATAGAGCGGGGCTCTGGTAAAACTTGAGAGACACTTGCCGTCTGCTGGTTTACAGGATTGGCGGGTAGAGAGATCGAAATTGGTGGCGGTGGGGGCACGTCCGACGAATTCTCGCTTGACGGCAGAGTCTGAGAAATAGGATTTTGTCCGCTTGTTGGCTCGCCTCGATTCGCCTCGGTGTGAAGCGGATTCGGCGAAGCGGGCAAGCTAGAATCTTGGTCGGGCATTCAGGCTCCATGGTATCATACGTGTAGCTATGGACAAAATACCAAAAACACTTTTAAGATCAAAATTAAGGCCGTTCTTTGCCTTGGTTGCCGTCTGTGTAATCACTTTCATCTCTTTCCATCTCCTCTACTGGAATAGGGCTTATCCTGGAGTTAAAATCGTGGGCGTTGACGTCTCCGGAAAAACAGCTGCCGGGATAGAAGAAATAACAAACAATCTCGCAAAGCCGGAAAAAATAGTCCTCAGCTCTAAAGATGAAGCTCCACGGGCAGGCGCCCGCGGTATCTTCTCCCCACTGCTTCGTCAGGAGCGGAATCCCTCCGAAGCAGAAATTTCTTCGCATTCATCCACGGAATTGGACACATGGTTTTCTGCGAAGGGGGATAAAAAATACGAATATACCGGTGAAGAAATTGAGCTGGAATACAGAACAAACAAAACAGCTCTCCGCGCCGTAGAAATTGGCCGCAAAGGAGACTTGGGTAAAACAACCCGCGACAAATGGAAAGCTCTAACCCGAGGAACCAACATCCCTCTTTCTATTTCGCTCGACAGCAAGGCTCTAGATTTAATCATTGAAAAGGTCTCTCAGGACGCACACGTTCCTTCTGTTGAGCCCGCGGTCAATATTCAAGGGAAAAGAATTGTCGTTAACGCCGGAAAAAGCGGGCAAGAGGTCAAAAAAGAAGAATTAAGAGAAAAAATAACCCGTTCCTTGGCTTTTCTTGAAACTGAAGAAATAACAATTCCTGTCACAATAACCAATCCGCAGCTTTCTGAAATTGACGTAAAAATAATCAAAGAAAGAGCAACAAAATTATTGGGCAAACAAATCCAAATTGCTTTTGAAAAAGAGATTTTCAACTACAAAGATCTGGAGCTGGTTACCATCCTTGGAACAGAACAATCTTTTATCAATGCCGAAAAAACCAAAACCCTTGTTTCTGATTTAGCAGAGGGTGTAAACCGCGAACCTCAAGACGCCAGGTTTGAATTCGAAAGCGGGAAAGTTAAAGAATTTACACCAGCAAAAGACGGTATTAAGGTTCAGGAAGAAGAAACTGTAAAGCAGGTAGCCGAAGCGCTCAAAAAACTTGTTGAGACCGAGGAAAAAACAGCTCTCGTTCAACTCGCGGTCGACGCAACCCGCCCAGAAACTCAAAATCAAGACGTCAATAATCTGGGAATAAACGAGCTTGTCGGGCGCGGAGAGTCAATTTACCGCGGATCGATTCCCGGCCGTATTCACAACCTCTCCCTTGCGGCCAGCCGTTTAAACGGGATTCTTATCAAGCCCGGTGAAGAATTTTCCTTTAATAGAGCCGTCGGCGATATTTCGCAGGGAACCGGCTATCAGCAGGCATATGTGATTAAAGAAGGAAAAACGATTCTTGATGACGGGGGCGGGGTGTGTCAAACATCTACCACTTTTTTTAGAGCCGCCCTAAACGCAGGTCTGCCAATTACAGAAAGGCACCAGCACTCATACCGCGTCTCTTATTACGAGAACGGCTCAAAGCCGGGGTATGACGCGGCCATTTATTTACCCAATATTGACTTGCGTATTAAAAACGACACTCCGGCGCACATTTTGATACAAACCATAAACGACAGACAAAATGCCAAACTTATTTTTGAGTTTTACGGAACCAACGACGGAAGACGCGCAGAAACCTTAAACTACCGCCAGTGGGATCCGCGGCCTGCTCCGCCCGATCTCTATCAAGACGACCCTACCCTGCCCACAGGAACAACAAAACAGATCGAAAAGTCGGTTCCTGGATTAAAAACTGCATTTGATTACAAAGTGACGCGGGGTGGTGAAACTATTTTCGAAAAGACTTTTTATTCCAACTTCCGCCCTTGGCAAGCGGTATACCTGCGCGGAACAGCCGAACAGTAAAATTGACCTAATTAACCTAAGTACTCTAATTTCTAAATTGGGAATTGGAACTTATTTAGATTAATTAGAATAATTAGAGCAATTAGAAATTCTATATGGTTATTCTTGGAATTGAAACTTCCTGTGACGAAACAGCGGCTTCAGTCGTAAAAGACGGAAGAGAAATTTTGTCTCATGTACTGGCAACTTCTGTACAGATGCACATAAAAACTGGCGGCATTATTCCCGAAAAGGCTGCGCGTGAACAAGTGAAATCAATAATCCCAGTGATAGAAGAAGCACTTCTCCAGGCTTCAGGGGCTGGAGGCTGGAGGTTAGAGCCTGGGTCATCGTCTAATCTCCAATCTCTAATCTCTAGTCTCGACTGCATCGCCGTCACCTACGGTCCGGGGCTTATTGGCTCTCTTTTAGTGGGAGTAGAAACCGCCAAAACTCTTTCGTATCTTTGGAAAAAACCCGTTGTTCCCGTTAATCATCTCACTGCTCATATTTATGCAAACTGGCTAACCGGTAACCCGACAAACCGGAACCTGGAACCTGAATTGCCTGCTGTTGCACTGGTTGTCTCAGGAGGACATACAGATCTTGTTTACTTAAAAAATCATGGTCAGATGGAATATATCGGAGGAACGCGCGACGACGCCGCTGGGGAAGCTTTTGACAAAACAGCCAGACTCTTAGGTCTTCCCTATCCCGGCGGACCAGCGATAGCCGCTGCTGCATCCCACTACCCACTACCCACTACCCACTACCAATCTTTCTTACCTCGGCCGATGATTTCCAATAATAATTTTGACTTTAGCTTCTCTGGCTTAAAAACAGCCGTGCTTCGCGAAGTATCTAACTTCCAACATCCATCTTCCAACCTCCCGCTTCCAACATCAGCTTTCGCATACGAAATTCAGGAAGCAATTACCGATGTTTTGGTCGAAAAATCTTTACGCGCGGTAAAGCAATATAAGGCAAAAACTTTTCTTTTAGCGGGCGGAGTCGCGGCAAACTCTCGCTTGCGCGAAAAGTTTGAATTAAGAATTAAGAATAATAAATTAGGGATAGATTTCAGGGTTCCTCCTCCAGAGCTTTGCACAGACAACGCCAGCCCTATTGCCGCTTGTGCTGAATTTAACTATCACCCCCTCTCTTGGCAACAAATATCTGCCAATCCAAACTTGAGTATTATGAACTGATGGTCAACCCAGCATTTTTACGCCTTCTGTGTTACTTTTTAGTCTTTTTTGTTTTTTTCTTACCACCTATTGACACTGATTTGGGTTGGCATTTGCGCTACGGCAACTTCATGCTTGAAAACCAAAGGCTTTTTATTCCCAACCAGCTAACTTACTTCCTCCCCGACTATGTTTGGCCTAATTCTTACACTCTTTATCAAATTTTGACTACGGTTTTATTTAATCTGGGAGGCTTGTTTTCCCTGAGCGCGGCTTATGGGTTTTTAGGTGTATTTTCTTTCTGGCTTTTCCAGAAAATTTCCCCTAAAAATCTTTTCGCCTCTTTGAGCATCTTTTTATCTATCGTCTATTTCGGGCAAGTGGTTTTTAACCTTGGCTGGAGAGCGCAAGTTTTTAGTTTTACATTTTTAATCGCAACTTATCTCACAGTTAAACAAGTGCTTGCCCACAACTCTTTCCCTCGATTTTTCCCCTTAATTTTTATCCTTTGGGCCAACTTGCACGGAGGGTTTGTTTTAGGACTTTTTGTCCAAGGGGCGGCTCTTGCTCAAAGCATCTTTGACAGAAACAAGAGAGTGGCAAAAACTCTAGCTCTTACTCTTACTCTTTCTGCTTTGGCAACTTTCTTAAACCCCTACGGAATAGGTGTTCACCAGGAAGTCTTAAACCACCTACAAACCTCTTTAGGCGGAATTATTGCCGAGTGGACTGCCCCGTCTTTTTGGTACACAGGCTTTGTTCTCTTCGTTACTCCGGTTTTGCTATTTTTTTCCTATTACAAAAAGAAAAACTTCATTTTTTGGACAATTTTACTGTGCACCTTCGCTCTTATGGCCATAACCGCTAAACGCAACTTAAGTGTTTGGGCGCTATTTGCCGGAATTTGTACACTCGAGGTTGCAAAAACAGAGATTAAAACTTGGTCTAAAAAACTTGCTTTTCAAAGAATAGCCACAGCTATTCTTATTATTCTTGGCTTAAGTATTATTTCTGCCAATATCCCTCGAACATTGGATTTAACTTTTAACTGGTCGAGTTTCTGTACCAAAGGTTTGCGCGTCATGCCGTGCGAAGCCGTAAATTACATTAAAAAATATCCACCGGAAGGAAAAAACGTTTTCTCGTCTTATGAGTGGAGTGGATTTACTGCTTGGCAATTACCCCGCTATAAATATTTTGTCGACGGACGCATGCCTGCTTGGACTATACCAAGCCCGTACACGACTCACCTTGAAATAATGCGGGCGCAGGGTGACTTTTTGAAAAAATTGACAGACTACAAAACCGATTGGCTGTTAATTCCAGCTAGTTCCCCGCTAGATTCATATCTAACCAAAAACCAGACTATTTGGAAAGAAAAATACAGAGATAAAACGAGCGTCATTTATACTAAATTGTAGTATAGTTGTTATTATAAATGGATATTCTGCCTGCCCAGGAGTTTCCCGAAATTACAAGCCGCTTTAGTCGGAAAAAACTTCTTCTTGTCTTTTTCATTATTATCTTTCTCGTAATCGGTATTTTTATCGTTGCGCCATTTATTGCCGAACCGACTTCTCCGCCAAAAGAAATTTTTATTACCAATATTACCGACGGACAAGCGACAATAACTTGGTCTACAGATAAACCGACAAAAGGAACGGTTAAGATTCAAAAGGATATTTATAAAGACGATGGAGATAAAAACAAAAAAAGCCAGGGGTTTTATGCCACACACCTTGTAACAATCGGCGCCTTGCGACCTGCCACTTCGTATAATTACGAGATTTATCAAGGCTGGAGAAAAGTTTCTGAGGGTTCGTTTACAACAGCAATTATTTTAAACTCAATTAACAACCCCAACCCTGTCTATGGCCGCGTCATTGACTCATCAAACAGACCGCAAGTCGGAGCAATTGTCTATTTGACTGCAAAAAATCAAAACGGAGAATCAGCGCTTTACTCGACTTTGACCAACAACGAGGGACGTTGGCAAATAGATCTAGCCAACTTTCGCACCCGTGATCTAAAAGCTCCGTTTAATTTAAACACTGAGACAGTTCAAGAAGTGGTTGTGCAAACAGGATTCCGCGGCAAGTTTAAAGCCGCGACAGATATGGATAACGATCAACCCTGGCCGGATATTATTGTAAATTGATTATGCAAAATTTTTCCAAAAACGTTTTTGTCCAACTTGTAAATTTGCTTCTAATTTTTAATGTTGTTTTTTCTTCTTTAGCGCCATCCTTAGTCTATGCGCAAAACACAGGAGAGTATGACGGAGGAGGAAATGCCGGAGATGACGGCGGAGGAGACAGTGGAGACGAAGGAGATTCTGGATCAGATGAGGGTAACACAGGTGACGGAGGAGACGTAGACAACGGAGCGGCAGATGCCGAAACCGGCAACAGTGGAGTGGAGCAAGAAGGAAATCTCGGCAGCTCAGGGGACGAGGGCAACACCGGATCTGAAGGAAGCGGAGACGGAGGTAATACTGGTGGCGGTGGTGGTGGAGAAGGAGGAAATGCCGGAGATGAAAGTGGAAATGCAGACAGCGGCAGCTCAGGGGACAGCGGAGGCGGAGGTAATACCGGAGACAGTAGAACACCAACACCCACTCCTGTCTCAGGGGGAACAGGAAATACTGGCAGTTATGAGCCGAGGTCATACATTTCAGTAACCTACAGTTGCGGGGGGTGGGCAAACGGATGCTCAAATCGGGCCATGGATTGCCGGGTCTTCAACGGACAAATTGAATCTTGCGGAGGGTGTTACTGCATGGATGCCTCTGTTAACACCCCACCTTCTCCTTCATCTTCAGCACCTGAGGGAAATACCGGTGCAGAGCCGACACCTACACCAACTCCACCCACACCCGTGCCAACAATAAACGTTGAGGCAGAAGCACTTACCGCAACTGGCAATACCGGAACAGGGGGTAATATAGGTATAGAGCCTATCGTTCCGGTTACTTCGGATGAAACACAAAGAGCGGCAATTGCGGCGGCGCTTGCCGCAACACAGGCAACCACAATTGACCTTATAAACCGGCAAGTCCGCGAAGCCGGTAGTGGAAACACCGGAATTGACCACACGCTTGCTTCAGTCCCAGATAATGTTGGCAATCTTGGCTCGCAAGTAGCTTCTGCAATCTTTGACCCTTTGGCAGATTTCCGATTACCAAATATTTTTAGTTCAAACTCAGATTTAACTGAAGCAGAAAGGCAAATTAACGAATTAGACGCAAGACTCGCTCAAGAGAGAGAAGAATTAAACCGCGACTTTTATAATCCCAATAACCCTTTATCTGCCCTCCGCTTGCTTGTTCCCAACGGAGAAAATAATAATGACCCCTCTGCTCTTTTTGGCCAATTTACGTCTCAAATGGGGAACGCCGGGGTTCGTGTAGAAGGCAATGTCGGAGAACCTTCTTTTAGTCTCGCGTGCCTGGACGCCGACTGTTTTCTAAGTAAGCTCGGCTCTACTCATCTCGCAACTCTACCGTTACTAGGAAACGTAACGACTGAGGGAGCAGTAGATTTTTTTGCCAGCTCTGCACTGGAACTAAACCGGAAAAGCGCAGAAACCTCAAAAGTTCTTGGTGAAGCAAAAGACTTATATAACCAAGCAGGGGTAAGCGCGAGAATGCGAGCGTCCCAGCCAAATCCTTGCGACACAGATCCCAGCTCAACACAATGTTTAACTTTTTCAACTTTTTCACAAACTTCACCTAATTTAGCCTTAGAACTTCAAAGAGATAAAGAGCTATACCCCGACGACACCTTAACACCAGAAGAAGTCGCCGCAAGAAACGCTCTTGAAGCAAAGCTCGACGAAGCCGCTCAGATGGCTTATGACGGCGCAATAGAAACAGCCGCAATCGTAGCAATGACTTATTTTGGAGGTCCGGCTCTCAATAAAGTGGGTGGGTTCATAAAAGGCGTAGGTGGAAAACTTGTCGGATCTGCGAGTGATTTCCTACGACCAGCAGGAGGAATATTTGATGATTTAGTAACGGGAGGCCGAAGGGTTTTTGGCACAGCAGACGATCTTCCAATGCCGGCACATGCCGTTATGCATTCCGTACAGTCAGTAGATGACTATTATGTACCGCCGTTTGCCAGATCTGTCGACCCCGAAGAAGCGCGAGAAGCGGGTATGAGAATATTTAACAGCGAGGCGCTTCACGACGACGATTTGTTAAGAGTTTCCCATTGGATCCGCAACGGTCAAGGATTGCCCGACAATGGCTTAAGCGACGATGTTGTCAATTTTGCAAAAAGAGTTTCTGACGATTTAATGTCTTCTTTCGTACCTGACAATAACGGCGGTTTTAGACTATCACCAGTTTCAAAAATAACTGAAGCAAAAAGGGCGGTAATTAACGCTCTTGAGCACGAAGGAAATACTGGGCTAATTGTATATAGTCAACGGGCTATTAGCGAAGATGAGTACCGCGAATTAGCCGAGCGCTCATTAGACGCAACCATAAGAAACAGACAAAATCAGGAAAAGTTGAGGGGGGCTGTGGAAGAAGCTAGAAAAATTGCGACCACGATGAACGACTCGCTTGGGGGTTCGGCAAGCGATATCGCCAGACGACAGACCGACATTGAATCTGCTTACGATTTAAGCAGGTTTCATTCAGCCTCACTTGAAAGCCGACTGGCAGGAAGTAGCGGCGAGGCAGTAGGTGGATTCTTTATTCCAAGAACCGGCCAAATATCTATAACTGAAGGAACAGGTCTATCTCCTTTGCCGACAATTGTTCACGAGTGTAGACACACTTGCGATTTTTTATCTAGCCCGCAACATTTTAATGATTTGACGCGTAGATTCGGGAAGCCAGCGGCAGTGGCACTTAACGAAGGAAGAGTTGCTAGTTTTGAAGTAGATGCATTAAAAATCAGTAAATATAATCAGAGCGCAAGTGACGCGAGTGCGGCACATACTCAAGCATTCCAACAATATAAACAAATATTTGAGGAAGGTATTGTACCAGAGCTGGCAAAAAGAGAAAACGTAACTATTGACGAGGCCCGTAAAATCACATACAGGGATCCTTCTGCTCTTGATAAAATAGACGATAAAAAAATCAATGAGATTTTAGACCAATTCGGAATCTCGAGAAATAGTCCTCCTGAAAAAGAAACGAATAAATTAATAAAGGTGGGAATTGCAACAGCCGGAACAATAACAGCGGTAATCTCTCTTGCGGCAGGGGCAGATCTTTACTTAAGCAAAACGGGTACTTCACAAGCCACTACCCCAACACCGGTTCCGACACAGAGGCCTGACTTATTAAATTTATTCAACTTTACTAAGAAGGCGTTCGCTCAAGAGGAATCTAGCAATTCTATATCCACACAACAGCCTTTTGACCTTGCTGTTAAAAAAGAGCTTGTAAAACACATAATAAACACCACTGGTAAAGTTGGCTTTGAAGATGTCGCTCAAGTTTTAGAGGCAGATACGCTGGAACCTAGGTTTAACAGAATAAGTGAAGGGTATAAATTTACCACTGGAAGCGCCGGCGTTTCTTGGGGATTGGTTGACAAAGACTTATACTCTGTTGTTCTTGAAGGAATACCCGGCATCGACATACAAACTCCTTTGATTGTTGATGCCAAAAACAATTCTACTGTTTTAATCCCAATCTCGATATCTAAAGGGAGCGGAAAGGTCGAATCTAAGCCGCAAGGATCAGAAACTTCCCTAATAAAAACAGCTTATGCGCAAGAAAACGATAATGCCCTTGCAAACGGCAAAACCAAAGTGCAGGTTTTGCTTTTTCAAGACGAAAATAGGAACGGGAAATTTGACACTAGCGATGCGGTTTTGCCTTGGGCAAATCTTATCGTTAAGCTTAAAGGTTTAAATAACAAGAAGGATATATTCTTAAATCAAGGTTGGAATCTGTTTACTTTAACAAACCTTCCTTCCAGTCCTCTTACTGCAAACGAATTGTTGCAAGAAATTGCTAAACAGAACGGTTATGCAACGACGGTTTCTACTTTGGAAAATGGGCTTTGGAAGTCATATGTTGTCCGGGGAGATAAAACCTACTCAGGAGAAGACTTCCCTATCGTTCCGGGCAGGGCTTACTTTGTTAAAGCACTAAAACAGTCTGTCTTTACTTACCAGGGCCAAGAGTTTGTTGCACCTGTTGATTTAACCCTCAATGAGGGATGGAACGCTGTCGGACTGCCAAAAACTTCTCAGGAATATAAAATTTCAGACGTTTTGTCAAAACTGGACTCGTCAGGCGCTGACGCCGCAAGCCGCTGGGAATCAGGTCTTTGGGATAGTTTTGTAACTAAAAACAAAGAAGATTACGGAGAAAACTTCCCAATTGAAACAAACCGCGGCTACATTATCCGCGTTAGAAAAAATACTGCGTTTACGCCTTAAATATAATGCTTACTCTGCTCAAAAAATATTGGCTCGTACTCTTAATCCTTGCTCTCCTTGTTGTTGCTTTACCGGGAGGAGTTTACCTTGCTACAAATCAAACCTCTTTCTTCGGCACTGCTTCGCCAGAGGAAACTCCAAAGGAAGTGAAAATTACCAATATTTCCGATAACTCTTTTTCTGTTTCTTGGGTAACTCCAGACAAGCAAAATCTAGGTTTTCTTGCTTACGGCGAGACTGAACGTTTAGGCAACTCTGCCAGTGATGACCGGGATACTTCCGGAACCCAAGAACGCTACACCCATCACGTTTCTCTCAAAAACCTCTTACCATCTACAAACTACTTTTTCAAAATTGGTTCTGGTTCAAAGGAATACGATAATGACAGCAGCTCTTATCAAATTACAACTGCTCCCACCACTACCGATCCCCCTCCTTTGGCCGACCCGGCATACGGTAAAATCCTAACTCCGCAAGGCGCGCCCGCAACCGATGTTTTGGTTTATTTAACTGTGGACAGAGGCACTCCCCTCTCAAGCTATACCAGAAACGACGGCAACTGGTTAATTACTTTAAACAATGCCCGCCGGGCTGACCTTTCCACTTATATTTCCTACAAAGAAACTGGGGATAATATCTCCCTCTTGGTGAATGGTTCAAATTTGGGCAGGGCAACCGCTAATGCCGATACAAACAACGACAACCCAGTACCGGACATTACCCTTGGCCAATCATATGAATTCGGAACCTTGGGGTCTGCTCCGCAAACGACCACGGCGCCTGTTGCAGAATCCGCGCCTTCGTCGTTTAGCCTAGAACCTGTCGCGAACGTGCAAGAAGCAAGCCCGAGCGCCCTTGAAATCCAAACTCCGGCGGCAGAAACCGCAATCTCCGACTCCACTCCAACTTTTACAGGAACAGGTAAGCCTGGAGAGATTCTAGATATTATTATTGAAAGTAATCCTATTCGAGCCAAGGTCACAGTCGGTGCAGACGGGACATGGGCTTACACTCCTACCCAAAACCTGGAATCCGGAGAACATAAAGTTACAATCGCCCAAGCCGGACAAACAAAGACTCAAAATTTCTCGGTGCTTGGAGCCTCAACTGCCAAACCTTCTACAGCCAGTGCTATTCCTGTAAGCGGTACTTTCGAAAACACGCTGGTTATTTTCGGGTTTGGTTTACTGTTCACACTTCTTGGAAGTTTTCTCATCTTTTACAAATAAGTAGCGCTTCGACTTCTTCCTCGGTATAATTACGCTAGAATTAGTCGTCATGGACAAAACATATAATCACAAACTACACGAAAAAGATATTTACACCTTTTGGGAAAAGGGTGGATATTTCCCCCCTTCGCCAAAGGCTACGGAGGGGCAAGGCAAGCCTTTTACTATTATTATGCCTCCTCCAAACGCCAACGACCCTTTACACATTGGACACGCCCGCTTTGTCGCTATAGAAGACACATTAATCCGCTACCACAGAATGAAAGGAGAGCCAACGCTCTGGCTCCCTGGAGCAGACCATGCCGGAATCGAAACCCAATTTGTATTTGAGAAGCGCCTTAAAGAACAAGGCAAGAGCCGTTTTGATTTTGACCGCGACACACTTTTCAAAATGATTTGGGATTATGTGCAGGAAAACAAAGGTGTTATGGAAAATCAGCTCAGGATTTTAGGCGCCTCGTGCGACTGGACGCGCAATAAATTTACTCTCGACCCAGAGATACAAAAAATTGTCTACAAAACTTTCAAGGCTCTTTCTGACGACGGACTCCTCTACCGTGGTGATCGCCTGGTTAATTACTGCACAGTCTGCGGCACGGGCTACTCCGAACTTGAGGTTGACAGAATAGAAAGAACCGACCCGCTTTATTACGTGCGTTACAAAAAAATAGACAGTGCGGATTATGTTGTTGTTGCCACAACCCGTCCTGAGCCGATTTTTGCCGATACTCATTTGGCGGTTAATCCCAAAGATAAAAAGAACAAAGACTTGATAGGTACTAAAGTTCTAAACCCTTTAACAAAACAGGAAATGGAAATTATAGGCGACGAGTTTGTTGATCCGGAATTTGGCACAGGTATTGTAAAACTGACGCCAGCCCACGACTTCAACGATTTTCAAGTTGCCGAGAAGCACAACTTGCCAATCATCCGCGCTATTAATCCTGACGGAAAAATTTCTCAGGCGGGAGGAAAATACGCCGGTCTTTACGTTAAAAAAGCGCGAGCGGCAATCGTTCACGATTTGCAAGAAAACGGTCTGATAGAAAAAATTGACGACAAATACCAACACGTGGTGGGAATTTGCTACCGCTGTAAAACGAATATTGAGCCCATGACACGGGAGCAATGGTTTGTCAAAATCAGACCCTTAGCCGATAAAGCTCTACAGGCGGTCAAAAAAGGTGAGGTTAAATTCGCCGCTGAACGTTTTGAAAAAATTGCCATCCATTGGCTTAAGAATTTACGCGACTGGAATATCTCCCGCCAAATTGTTTGGGGAATGGCGATTCCTGCATGGCAGTGCAAAGAATGTAACAAGTGGATAATTACCGATAGCGAGGCGCCCATGGAATGCTCCTGCGGCTCACGAAATCTCGTCCAAGACCCCGACACCTTTGATACCTGGTTCTCCTCGGGTCAATGGCCATTCGCGACCTTACAGACCACAGAACCCGGTGACTTTGAATACTTTTACCCAACTTCTGTTATGAATACAGGATACGACATTGTCCCTTTCTGGGTTTTACGAATGATAATGTTGGGACTGTACACGACCGGCAACGTGCCATTTAAAAATGTACTAGTGCATGGACTGGTCCGCGACGCCCAAGGGCAAAAGATTTCCAAATCAAAAGGCAATGTTATTAACCCAATAGAAATGGCGGATAAATACGGCACAGATGCGTTAAGGATGGGTATTCTGTGGGGCGCCTTAGTCGAAAGCGACATTGCACTATCCGAAAACAACATCCGCGGGCAAAGGAATTTTGGCAACAAGATTTGGAACATAGCGCGCTTCGTTCTTTCAACACCTCTAGTCTCTAACCTCCAGTCTCCAACCTCTAACGAAGATGATGAGCGGATTCTCAAAGAACTTAATGAAAGTATTAAAAAGATAACAGATGCGCTTGACCAGTATCGTTTAAGCGAGGCGGCAGAAGAGTTGTATGAATTTGTTTGGAAAAAGTTTGCAGACGTTTATCTTGAAAAAACTAAAGACCGCCGGGGTGATGCACAACCTACCCTACTTTTTGTTTTACAAGAATCTTTAAAACTTGCTCATCCATTTATGCCTTTTATTACTGAGGCAATCTGGAAGATTGCCAATAAACAATACTCAGTAAACAGTCCTCAGGGATTTTTCAAAGAAGAAGCTTTGATTACAGCTCGCTGGCCAGCTAGTTGATAGTGTAATGAATATAGGTAACACTGTCTCAAAAAATGGAGTTAAAATCCGCCTCACAGAAGAACGGTGGAAACATATTGTTCTTATGCATCCAGGTCTTATTGGCAGACAAAAGCAAGTTTTAACAACAATAAAAAATCCAGACTATGTTTTCAGGGGTGGAGCTGAAGAGATATTAGCAGTTACAAAAGTTTCTCTAAGAAGATATCTTGTGGTAATATACAAAGAGACAGAAGCTGACGGATTTATTATCACAGCCTATGAAACAACCGATACTCGTTGGCTGTTTAAGAAAGAATTAATATGGAACAAGCATTTGTAAATACTGTTTTACCAAAATTGGGACTACGTCATGTTATGGATATGCGTAATCCCCCTCTGTGGATCTCTTATGACAGAGAGGGCGATGCTGTGCGTGTGGTTTTTGAGGAGGCAAAAAAGAGCGACAAGTCTGCTCTTGATAAAAATGATGTTATTGTCACCAAAAGAGGTAAGAAGTTAATTAACATGACAATTTTAAACGCAAGCCGTCTTTTTAGCTAACTTTTTAGTCATGATAGTCTCCAAATCTACTTGCGGTCTTTGTAAGCTCACCAAGAAATATAAGAAAAACAATACTAAATTAAAAAGTGTTATTAGGCGCGCGTTACTAGAAGGAGAATTAACAGCGAATTTAATTAAAAGTTATTCGAAGTATTGATCTCTTCGTGGCCTGAGGTGTAAAATTACTCTTTCTTTCCGTCAGTAGGTGTGTTCTCTCCTGTGACAGCTTTTTCTGTACCTTCTGTGGCTGGAGTTTCACCCTCTGCAGCTGGAGCACCACCTTCTGCTGCGGCGACTTCACCCTCTGCCGGTGCGGCAACTACCGGTTCTTCAACTTTCGCCGGTTCTTCGATTACAACCACAATTTGCTCTGGATCACCTTTTATTTCAACTTTTGTCTTATCGACTTTTAGGTCTGCGACTTTTATTGCTTGACCAACTTCGGTTAACTCCGAAACATCAACGGTAATATTTTCCGGAAGATCGGTTGGTAATGCTTCTACCTCTACTTCGCGCAACTGAGGAACCAAAATTCCTTCTTGGGATTTTTCGATTGGCGACTCGCCTGTAAATTCAATTTGGACTGTGGCGGTAACTTTTTCGAGCAGGTCGACCTCTAGAAAATCTGCGTGAACCGGAAGATCTGTTACTGAATTTAACTGGACGTTATGGATTAAAACTGGATGTTCTGTACTGCCCACTTTTAAAGAAACTAATCCAGTCTCGCCAACTTCTTTAAAAGTCTTTAAAAATTCGATTAGGTTGACCTGAACCGACTGAGATTTAACTTTTTTACCGTAAATATTTCCAGGCAAAACACCAGTGCGGCGTAATTGTTTTACTTTACGTCCTACAACTGTTCTTGGTTCTGCTTGTAATGTGTGTTGATCCCGATCAGATCGGGATTGACTCACTTGGGCTGCCATATTAAATTTGTTACTAAATCTTGCGACAAGTTTGTATTATAACCGATCGTGCCGTTTTCAGTCAAACTGGGAACAGGATAAGCCCCGACTTTCAAACTAGGTTTTGGCAAATTAATCCGTAAAACTACGGGTTCTGCGAACGTTCCCATTTGTTTTTGCCACAAAAAGACAAGCTCCCCTTCTTCGCTCTGTTCTCCGCTCTTACTCCTTAACACATCCCAAAGATAAACGATTTGCCTTTTTTGTCCTGTCGGAATTTCCACCATCGTCCCAAAAGACCTTTTTCCTTTATCGCTTCCTGTGTCTGGTGTTGTATTTTCTTGCAAACCATCCTCGGGATTAACTACAGCAGATAAATTTAGTTTAGCGGTTGCAGGAACCATTAACCGCAGGTAGCTTTTATATACTTGCTGCGATTTGTTCTCAAGAGAAATTGTAAGTCTGTGTGAAAGAGTATTCTCTTTAATGTCGATTTCCAAAGCGTAAGATTTTTCTAAAAAGCGGCTGTTTTTATTCTTACCCAGATTTGCGTCAACTATTTGCAAATAATCCGTTGCGCAATCACCATACTTTTGCGCAATATCGCAAGACACGTTTCTTATACCCCCATCCCAACCATGTTCTGCTAAAATTGTCTTTACACGGTTTGTGGTTGTCCAAAAGGCCAAATGTTTTTGTGTAGTATTTTTACTCAAACCAGAAAGTTCTAATATTTTTAATTCGCTAGGGTTGGTTAAAAGCCGCAAAACTTCCCTGTTAAGTTTCGCGTAATAATCTTCGTTTGATTTTTCCGAAGTTTGATAAATATTGTCTCTATTTATCCCCTCTCCGCTTTCAAGTTCAATGTCGCGATTTCCGGCAAGTAAGGTTTTGACAAACTCAAGGTCGTAGGCAATAACACCGTCGACTTTTTGCTCCAATTCTTTTTCTATAAACCAAGCGGCGCGCGCCGCTGATGTTGGAAAGTCAGCGCTCCAACCCGAAGAAGATAAGTTCCAATCAGTTAAATCGGTGTATTTTTTTAAGGGTTCTGGCGGGTCTATCTGTCCTTTAAGCTGGCCATCGGCGACATTTGCACCCATTACCTCAAGATTAATTATCCGGCCTTTGTCAAAAGTAACCAAACCAAAAGAGTGTATTTTTCCCCCGCCGGGAGTAAGTTCTGTATTGTCTTGCAGTAACACTAAATAAGTCCTCTTGCCGTTCATTCCCAAAAGGTCGGGTAAAACCGGTAACAGCTCCTGGAAAAGTGTCAGGTTTGTCCTCGTCTCGTCTAGTTCTTTGTAAAACACTACCGTCTTTGTTCCGTAAAACGGCAAGGTAAAACTCAAGTCAGCGCCTTGCATCTCTGCCGCTAAAAATCCCGACTCCCGGGCTAGTGTTCCCGCGTCTGTTTGCGTATTTGCTAAAACTTCTCCGAAGGCAAAAGTTTCTTTCCCTAATACCCCGTTGCGCAGTATCCCTACTTGTTCAATTAAGCTTGTGGTTTTTACGCCTAGTCTTGCGAACTGATTTAAGTTGTAGCTTTTTTTACTAAGGCCCTGGGCTTCGTTTTTCAAACCAGGAAGCGTTCCCCACGAAGGAAAAGTTTTAGTTGCCAACTCAAACCAAAAAGCAGACCGCTCAAACCATTCTGTAGAAATTTTAATCTCACCTGATTTAAGAGCACTTTCGGCAAAGCCCAACTGGACAATCCCCAACCCTAACTGCAAGACAGGTAAGGCAAAAATCCAAAACAGGACAGTTAGGCCAAAAAACGGCAAGGCAATCCATCTTGCCCCACGCTTCTTTTTTGGCGGACCATTCCAAAAACCAGCAACAGGTTTTAGGGTTGGACGAATCTGGACGGTAGACTCGTCAACCGACTGGACGGGTATTTTCATTTTGGGCAAGTGCCTGTCAAACCAAGAAAGTGTTTGTCTTATCCCCTCTTCAAGTGGTTTTTTTGCTTCCCAGCCAATAAGTTTACGGCCGGAATTCAGCAACTCGTCACTTACCATTTCTTCTTTTGTACCCCCTCCGGTTACAAATTCCGTCTCAACACCGCCAACCAGTTTTTTTAAGTACTCTGCAAAACTAAAAACTGAAGTTTTCTCTCCTGCAAAGGTAAAAAGCATACCCCTTGTTCCCGGGGAAACTTGTGCCTTCAAAACACCCTCGACAACGTCTTTTATGAAAACCGGGTAGACAAAATCCTCTCGATTACCTGCTACACGTATAGTTTTACGGCCAGCTGCTGCTGTGAGAATTTGATCCATTGGGCTGCGCGATAAAGACATGTTTGGCCCATAAACATCAAGCCAGTGCACACGGCGGAAATCTACGCCCTTCTTCAAAGAAGCATCTTGAATATTTTTTTCTTCAACAGATTTTACACGCAACTCTGAACCAAACAAAAAACGCGCTCGTTTTTCAGCTGAGAAATTAACCAGTGTCGACGCCAGCTCGGAAAATTTTCTGTTTTCTGTTAAGAAAAAAACGTAGTCTACTCTCTCGATTTTAGGTAGAACATCGTCGACATTTTCAATATCGACATACACAAAATCTTCACTTATTAAGTTTTTCGTATTTTCGTTTGAGTCGCCAAGACAAATAACTTTTACGCTACGGGAAACCAGTTCACCGCAAAGGTGAGAAGCGATAAAGCTAGCATCTCCAACAACTAAGGCAAGAGGTTTCGCGTTATTAAAAAAATCAGGAGGGAGAAAGATGGGCATTACACTTAATATTATCTTTTTTCACCGCAACATTTCAATTGTCAGTGAATATAAAAATTGAGGACAAAATTTCTCCGCAACTGTGTTATGACGCGTAAGATGTGAAAGTTAGATACATTTGACATGCGCTTTTCACCCGGTAAATTCACCGTCGAGAATTTGATTAACTAAAGTGTCTGCCTCACGGTTTTGGGCGCGGGGAACATTTCTGTAAACTATTTTTTGTCCAATATCTTTTTCCAGCTTCTTTGCCGTTTGTGCAAGTTTTTGTAAAGTTAAGTTCTTAATTTTATAAATACCGTTTAACTGGTTAACGATTAGTTGCGAGTCGAGGACAAAAACAAGTGACTGGTCTGTGGGATTATCTGTAACCCACAACAGTGCTTCAATAACGGCTGAGTATTCGGCAACGTTGTTGGTGGCGACTCCTAAAAGTTTCCCCGATTTATAAATCACTTTTCCGCCGACGGTGACTACAAAAGCTGCTGCGGCGCGTCCTGGGTTACCGCGGCTGGCGCCGTCACAATGAATAATTATTCCGCCCATGTTAAATTTTCTTTTTTACTAATTCTAAAAATGTTTTTGGGAAAGAGGTGACAGACGGCAAAACGCCAAGACTTTTCCAAATCACCAAAGTAGATATTAACAAAACTAAAACCTCTGTTGCAACGGTTGCATATGCCGCCGCTGTAAACGAGTATTGCCGGACAAACATTAAATTGACTAAAACATTAAAACTAAGTGCGGTAAGGGCTATTGCTAGTGAGATTTTTTGACGTCCTGCGGCAATGAGCGAAAATCCCGTTAAGTGGTTAAAATACGCAATAAAAGCCGCAACGCTTAATATTCTTAAGACTCCGGTTGCCGGGTTATTTGCAGAGCCGGCAAGGATTCCGACGATTACAGGTGCAAAAATAAAAATTAGTAAAAACGCCGACAGGGCAAATAGTAATAGTAAGTCGAAGGCTTTTTGATAATAAATCGCAATCTTGTTTGATTTTTCGGCAAACTCCCGGGCCAAATGGGGGAATATGGCGTTCATTAAAAATGCCGCTCCCAGGACTGCGTTGTCGTAAACTTTATACGCCAAGGCATAAGGAGCGACTTCTGCGTTCCCTTGAAAATACTGCAGAATAACGATATCAATACGGTTGTAAAGAGAAAAGGTAATAAGCAGTGCTCCTGTGGGAATAGCCGCCGAAGAGACAGACTTAATAATTTTCCAGTCAAGCGTCCAGTTTATCCGGGAAACTTTTCCAGCTAAAAACATGCCAATTACCCCAACGACAATAGTTGCCAAAACCCAGGCAAACATTATGAAATTTAAATTTACAGGGGAGAGATAGACAAACAACAGAACCAGAATCAGAAAAACCAAGGATGCTAAAAAATCAACAACTGCCGACAGTTCAAGACGGAAAAGGGTTTGAAAAATCATTTGCGCAGAAGTTTTAAATGATAAAAAAAGCAAGACAAAAGAGGCGATTGTTGTTGGGGTAATCAGGTTTTGCCAAGCAGGGTTAGCGCGAACAAAGACGTTGACAAGCAGAAAACTAACAACAGCTAAAACAAAACGGAAAATAATTAAACTGCCAAAAATCTCGGGTTGTTTTTCTTTTTCTTGGGACGCTTGTTTGACGGTAATAATATTTGTACCCCAGTCTGAGATATGAGCAAAGAGGAGTACTAAAGCAGATATAAAAGAGTAAGCGCCAAACCCATCGTCTTTTAATAATCGGTATAAAACAGCCGTTAAAACAACCGAGACAAGAACCGTACCAAGCCTGCTTAATCCTTGGGCGAGAGTATTTTTCAAGACACCGGAAAAAACTTGCATTACCAATACAGGATATATGATTCTAGGACGATTGGGGAGTACCGTCTAAAAAATTACCCGCGGGGCTTTACCCCGTTAGAAGCCTAATTTCTCGAGAGACTGGCAAGAACAGACCCCTTTGTTTCTAACGGGGCTTTACCACTAAATGCCGCTCTCTTCCTTCGCCTTCTGATTCGGTGATTATTTGCGGGTCTTCTGACAAAACCATGTGTACGAAGCGCCTTTGTGAAGAAGTTAGGTCGTAAATCGTATAAGGGTCTCCGGTTTGTTTAACACGTTCCGCGGCCTGCTCAGCCATGCTTTTTAACATCTCCTGTTGTTTGGTTCTGTAATCTCCGGTGTCCACCAATACTCTTTGCCATTCTCCGGTTTGCCTTTGCAGAATTTGCCCCAAGACAACTTGAAAAGCAGAGATTGTTTCGCCGTGCCTGCCAATCAAAATCCCTGCATCGTCGGTTGTAATATTTACCGACAAAGCCTCGTTTTCTTTATCCTCGCCAACCACAACACTCCCCTTAACGCCTAGTAAATCCAGGAGTTTTTGGGCTGTCTTTTTAATTTCGGTTTTGCTGTCCTTTGCCGCCATTATGAGGATTTTATGGCAAATCTAAGTAGTATGCAATACAAGATGCCATACAATAGATCTGTCAAGATCTATTTTACCAGATTTAGGCGTGTAAGCCAAGGGGTAAGGCCTCCCCAGCCAGAAGCGTAATATTGCTGGATAGTTTGAGCTAAAGAAAGAGCTGTCCAATAAAGCACTAAACCTGAAGCAAAACTAACACCCACAAAAAGTGTCATTAGAGGAAAAAGGTAAAGCGCTTGTTTTTGGAATGACGCCATCATATCGTCGGTTCCTTCTTTTGTTTTCTTGGCTATCTTTTCCGCCTTTTTAATTTCTGGCATCATTATTAAAGCAGACAAAAATTGCACGATTGCTGAGAAAATAAGGAGCGGTCCTGGGAGGGGAATAGGCAAACCGGGAACCCGGAAAACATCGGGCTGGGTTAAATCCAGATAAAAAAACTTAGTCTGAACAGGTTCGCTCAAATGCAATCCTGAATAAGCAAACTTGTTTAAACTTTCTGTTGGATTGCTTGTCGCAAACATGCCAAACACGCCAACTAAGGCAAACAACACTACCAGTTGGATTATCTGCGGCAAACAGCCGGCCGCCGGATTTACGCCGTGCGTTTTATAAAGATCGGCCTGCGCCTGCATTAGTTTTGTCTTATCACCCTTGTGGCGTATTTTTAACTTTTCCAACTCTGGGGCCAGTTCTTTCATTCTTTGCATGGCTTTCATTGATGGATGGGTTAGGGGAAGCATAATTAGTTTTATAGCAACCGTGAGGGTAATAATTGCCCAACCTAAACTGCCGGTCAGTTGGTAAAACACCAAAAGACCGTTAACAAGAGGACCGACAAATATGGTTTGCCAAATATTCATAAGTTAGGTTGTAGGGAATAGGGTATAGCGAATAAAGATCTTATCTACAATTCAATATTCTAACTAATCCCAAACTTAATCCTTTAGTTATTCCGTTTTTTTTGACTGCCTCATATGTATATTGCGAACAAGTAGGGAAGTGGCGGCACACTGGGCGGCCAAAGACCAGAAACCTGCCCAACCCGGTGTCAAACGATAAATACTTTTGATATAGCCTAATTAAAAATAATACAATTTTTGACATACAAAAATTAAGACACTTTCGTTAAAACTTCCCGGGCGTCTTTGTTTAAAACCCCGTGTGTTTGCAGATTTGCCTGAGGTTTGGCCAAAAACACCCCAAGTATACCACTTGGGAGATTTTCCAACATTTCTTGGGCTGCGGCACGTGCGGCCCGCCTTATCTTATTTCTCTCTACAGCTTTTTTTGAAATTTTGTTTGAAACAATCATACCCACCCTTTTTTCCGGCTTTTCTGTGATTATGTAAGAGAACGCATAATATTTTGTGTGTTGAATTTTACCCTGCTTTAACACAGTTTGAAAATCAGCTTTAAGAGTTAAACGGTTTTTTTTAGGAAGCATTTCAAGAGGAGAGTTTTTTTCGGCCGACCTTGCGCCTGCTTTTTAAAACCCGGCGGCCGTTCTTTGTTTTCGAGCGCGCGCGATATCCAAGAGCTCTCTTGCGGGATATCTTTTTTCCTTTAAAGGTTCTCTTTGGCATATCTCTCCAATTTTACATCTTTAAACAAAACTAATGCAACCTTAAACACGCCTTTCGTATATTTTCGGGGTTGACGCCATTGTGGATAACTTATATATTAGTGTATAGTTTTTAGTTGTTAGCGGATAGGCTCCTACCCCATACTTCCTGTCTAATTTTATAGTCTCCTACAACCTAAACGCTATTAGCTAAAACCTAAAAACATGGACACTCAAAAACTTTGGAAAGATGTACTTGAAACAATTAAAGTTTCTGTTTCGGGAGCTAACTATTCTACTTGGTTGTCCCAAACTTTTATTATTTCAGTCAAACCAGTAGGAGAAACAGGTCTACCTGCCGATAGGCAGGTCGTCGAAATCGGCTGTCCAAACGCTTTTATTGCCGACGGGTTGGAAAAAAGGTATTTTACGCTTATCCAAGACTCTCTAAACCAGGTTACGGGTATAAAAAACGAGGTAGTCTTCAGTGTTCAACAAATCCAAAATGAAACAAAAAAAACAATTGAGTCTCCTTTGTTTTCCCAAAATTTACAAAGTGAAGAAAAATCTTTAGAAGACGATTTAAAAAAAGCACGAATCCGCCCAGGGTTTACTTTCGAAAACTTTGCCGTCTCCTCGTCAAACCAAATGGCCCACGCCGCGGCCGATGCTGTTTCTAAAAACATCGGGAACGCCTAC
Organism: Microgenomates group bacterium Gr01-1014_5; assembly: GCA_007376395.1. Classification (GTDB taxonomy): domain Bacteria; phylum Patescibacteriota; class Microgenomatia; order UBA8517; family UBA10165; genus VMGE01. The sequence goes on from VMGE01000006.1 coordinate 55,373, forward strand.
AACCCTTTGTTTTTTTGGGGAGGAGTGGGTATAGGAAAAACCCATTTAATGCTGGCAATAGGCAACTATTTTTTGCGCCACAATCCTGACGGAAAGGCACTTTACGTTATGGGTGAAGAATTTACAACAGAGATTGTAGAAGCCATTAGAAATAAAAATACACAAGAGTTCAAAAAAAGATACCGCAGTTTAAAGCTTTTAATGCTTGACGATGTACAATTTATCGCTGGAAAAGAAAAGGTGCAAGAAGAATTTTTTCACACCTTCAACACTATTCTGCGCGAAGGGGGACAGGTGGTATTAACTTCTGACCGGCCTCCAACAGAAATTCAAAAATTAGAAGACCGCTTAAGAAACAGGTTTGAAGCAGGGATGATTGTCGACATTTCTCCTCCTGATTTTGAGTTAAGAACGGCGATTTCTTTAATTAAAGCCCAACAAAAGGGGATGATGTTAGACATGGATGTGGCCCAAGCCATCGCCGCCAACATAGACAACCCGCGCAAAATCGAGGGTTTTTTGACAAGACTACTTGCCGAAACCAATAGTTTTAAAGAAAAGATTACGATAGAGCTTGTTAATAAAATCTTAGGGAAAACAAACGGCGTCTTAATTACTCCCCAAAGAAAAGCAACACTGCCGCAAGAGCTCATCGACGCTGTTTGTGATTATTTTTCTTTAGGAAAAAGAAAACTCCTTAGCGATACACGCACGCGTCCCGTTGCCCACCCGCGGCAAATCCTTATGTATCTCTTACGTGTTGAACTTGGCCTGCCTTTACAAGAAGTTGGTAGGCTTGTTGGAGGACGCGACCACACCACCGTTATGCACGCTGTGGGCAAGATATCTACAAACTTATCCACAAACGGCGGGTTGAGGGATGATATTTTGGGGATAAAAAAATACATTTCTTGATAAATTATGGATAACTTTAAGAGTTATGAACAGGGAGTTCAAATGGTTAACATTTTTATACAGAAATTGTGCTTCTTGCTTTCAACAATAAAAAAGGCGAAAATCAAAGCTGTTGTCCACTTGTCCACACAACACTACTACAACTACTAGTTAATAATACAGTGAATAGGAAGTAACAAACAGCAAGTAGAAAATCGAATATCTATAATATATTGACCGTAAACCCTATAAACTGTACGCTATGCGCTAAGAGCTATGAAAGTAAAAGTTTTACAAGAAGATTTACTAAAAGGTTTAAGTTGTGTCTCGCGTTTTGTTTCAGTACGGGCACAGCTTCCTGTTTTGTCAAACATTCTTCTAAAAGCCGAGAAAGGGAAACTTAAACTAGGAGCTACAAATTTAGAAACGGGAATTGTTTTTGAGGTAGGCGCAAAAGTAGAAGAAGACGGACTACTTACCGTACCTGCAAAAGTTTTACTCGAACTAACGGCTAATTTACCCCCAGGACAAATCACTCTATCCTCAGAACAAGAGCAGTTAAAAGTGTCTTCTGGTTCGTTCCAAGCCCAACTATCCGGAATTTTAGCTTCTGAATTTCCTTCCATTCCAGACAAACTAGACCACACAGATTTCACCATCTCTGGAGATGTATTGCAGTTAATTAATAAACAAGTGGTCTTTGCCGCGGCCCAAGATGACTCTAGGCCTATTTTAACCGGAGTTCTGTTTAAATTTTCTGAAGATAATTTAAGAGCTGTAGCCACAGACGGATTTAGGCTTTCATCCAAAGAGCTCGTTTTTAAAAAAATAGCCGCAGACAAAAAAACCTTACTTGTACCAGCCAAACTTTTAGACGAGCTCTACAAAATAGTAGGAGGACAGGAGATAAAAGTCGCACTCATGGAGCGCGAAAAACAAATAATGTCAGAAGCCGAGTCTTTGGTGCTTACGGGGAGGCTTTTGGAAGGGGACTACCCGGATTTTGAAAGAATTATCCCCAAAAACACTCCTCATAAAGCAAGCGTCGACAGGGAGGCTTTTGTCCGTGCTATACGCGCAGCGGCTGTTTTTGCCCGTGAGGCCTCCGGTATTATTAAATTGGTCATGGAAAAAGACAAGATTATAGTTGTCGCCGAAAGTCCTCAATACGGTCGTGAAGAGTCGGAAGTAGAGGCGAGGGTTGAAGAGGGAGGAATTACAATAGCTTTTAACTACCGCTATATACTTGATTTTTTAAATTCAGTCACCGGTCAGGAAATATCAATAGAAACCGAAGGGCCAACAGCACCTGGTGTTTTTCGCGACACAAAAGACCCGTCTTATCTTCATTTGATTATGCCGTTCAAGATTCAAAACTAATAACCGTCGGGAGAAAAATCAATTGTTAAGTCTTTCCCCCAAACTGCTAAAAATTGCTCCATAGTTTGAGGGGAGAAATACCAGGACTCGTAAATTAAACCAGAATCTTCATGAGCAACAACGACAACTCCGCGCCCTGCCCAAACATAAGTTTTAAAACCAACGCTTTTATGCTCTCCCCAAAACTCTCTCTCTGAAGGTCCGTATTTTTGCCGGAACGAGGCGATGTTTCCATTTCCTAAAATACGGTCTTTAATAAGAACAGTACTTGTTCCTGAGAATAAAACCTCATGCTCTGGTCCGTCGCTTTGGCTAGGGTAGAGAAACTTAAGATAATCTCCTTCAGGCACTACTGTTTTAGGCTCTCCTAGTTTTTGCCTGACCTGTTCTGTCGTTGTTGTTCCGGGAGTTATTTCGTTCCAGGAGGGTGTAGGAGGCGGCGTGGGGGTTTGAACCATTTCTTGCGGTTTAGAAAGAAAGATTTTTGCCAAGACGACAATCGTAGCCATAAAAGCCAAAAGAATCAGGAGCCAATTTCTTTTTAAAAAACTGGGCTTTTTTTGTTCGGTACTTTGGTTTTGAAAAGTGTTTTCCATTAATCTTGTTGTCCAAAAATATTATTACGGGCAAATTGATAATGTAAAGGCCACTTGTTTGGCATTTCGAAAATGTTAGTTGCGCCTAAAAACTTAAATTCGCGTCTGATAATGTAAAGACCTATTGTTTCGGCAAAATCCTCGTCGATAATGTTAATATTGTTTAGATATTTACTTGGGTAAGTAGGAAGGATACCTTCTTTAATTGTAGCTCCTGAGTTTGCAAAACCAGAAAAAGCAACAGCTCCGTCTACTTTTGCATATACGTGAGCAGACTCGTGAGAAAGCGTGTAAGACAGCTGGTGAATGCCCGCAAATGCTTTGTCGAACAAATAAATATCCTTTCCGATGACGTGCCCGCTTTCTCCTTCCTTAGCGACAGTGCCTCTAAACACCCTAATTGCCCCTTGGTTGCAAAGAGTTGCTGTGTATGTTTTGTATTGAGCTATTCTAGCGGCCGCGGCTGCTACCTCGGCTTTATCTTCAGGCGTCCACCCCTTACCTCCTTCCGCAAAAGTGAAGCACCCTATCGGAGGGTTTCCGATAATTACCGTAGCTGTTTTCGAAGTAGACTCTCCTGAAGGGCCGTCTTCGACGTCAGCCGTAACCGTAACTTTGTGGCAATGTGTGATTTCCCGTGCTGGGTTCTGGGGGGTTGTTTTTGCCATACACAGAGAATTTTTCAGCAAGGCGGATATTTTTCAGGTTTTTCTCTTTGGCGGTAACAGTAATGGTGTATTTAACTTCTGCCGGTAAAGCGCTGTTTGGCAGGCTAACGGGTTCTGCTGTTTTTGTAACAGCAATGTATTTTGATTCAGGAACCATACCAAGAGAAGTGTTTTCTTTGAGGAAGATTCCGTGGAATAGGGTGATGGCAAAAAACACCAAAAAGGCAAGAATGGCAAAAAACAATAGCCGTCCCGACAGGTCCAAGAGTAACGCCCGCAACCTTGGCAACCAAAAGACCGACATTTTTAAGTACACCACCGGCGTGTTTGAGTTGAGCAAGTGCCAAAGATGCGCTTGCCCCCCCTGCCGCAATTGCCATAGGTGTGGGTAGGAACGGAATGCTTGCCGCCAGAGCTCCGGACATTGACCAGCGCAGCCAGCCAATGTTGGGGTTAGTAAACAACTGGCGCAGTTTTATCGAGAGGGAGGAGAGGAGGTTTTGCCGTATCCTTTTAGCCTCTTGTCCAGCAAAGCGTGTTGCTTGTTCTGCCGCAAAACCTTTTTCTTCTAAGGTTTGCCTTAAATGCCCGGGAAGCGACGAGATTAAGCTTTCTTTAGTCTCTCTTCGTTTTTCAAGGCTCTGGGTTGTTTCGTTAAATTCAAGCCTTTGTACTTGGTCTGCCACCTCGTCTAAGTTTTGGAGCGCCTGTTCTAAGTTTTCAGGAGTGACGAAATCAACACTTTCGAGCGCTATACCCGTCTCGATTAATTGCTCAACCCTGTTTTCTATTGCCTGGAAAATTGTGGAATACTTCCGGTAGTTTTGCGGTTCGTCCGTTTTAATCCTTGCAAGTTCTGATCTAATTAACTGTAAACTGTCCTGCGTTGGGTCTTTTTGTTTACCAAACCAGGAAAAAGGCGAAAGTTGCCCGGCAAAAGTTCTCCAATACGGCTGTCCCCGGTATATAAGATAAAGATGTTCTTGTTGTCTCGATGCTTGGCGCTCCTCTTGTTTTTCCGGTTGTTGGTCTTCTTCTCGTGTTTGCGCCCGGATTGGCCTTGGGGTTTTGACATACGGTGAAGGAGTGCTCGACGGCGCAGTTTGCAGGCGCTCTGTGATTTGTTCGACTTGGGCACGGGTAACAATGGCGCCGCGCCTGGAGAGAAAAGTTTCAACTCTTTCTTGTAAGGCTTGCGGGCTTAAAACCAGTCCCTCACCTGTTGTTAGTTTGACGTATTGGTTAATTTGCTCGGCTGTTTGTTTGGCGATATTTTCCTCAACACCCGCCTCACGGATTATAGCCTCAATGTTTTTAAGGCTGTCTTGCTCGGCAAAATCTGCAATACGGTCTCCTAGAGCCTCTTCCGGCAGATCTGGGCGAATAGGAATAAGAGAAGGGCTTTCTCTTTGGTAGACAACCGCTTCGGTTTTAAGCCGGGCAAGGTTTTCTTTAATTTGCAGGGCTTGATGCTCGCGCCAGCTTGTATCGTGGAGAGCTTTTTCGCGCAGAAATTTCTCATGGCTTTCGATAAGAATTTTTAACTGATCGGCGTTGGGGACTGCGGCAGTTGGTAGCGCCTGCTCATTTAAACTTGCGAGGCTCTCAAGCCGGTCCAGAACAACCCCGATCTCGTTGGTGTTGAAATAAAGCTGGCCATAAGCCGTCAAAAGTTTTTGGTAATTTGCCAAAGTAAAACCTTCGACCTCTTCCTTGTTAAAACGGGTGAACTGCTGGTAATTATTTAAGAGCTCGCGGGCGATGTTTGGAGTGAGGATTAAATTGTCCATTGTTCTTACTTAACTTCTTCAACCTGATAAATTGGCTTATTTACGGTGATGGGAATAGCTGTTGGGGTGGGTATGGGTGTTTGCATCTCTTGTTCTTTACGTTGGCGCAGTAAGACTTCTTCCGGCTTGGTAGAGATCAGGGTGTGTTCTTCTTCTGAGGCAACAATACGTAGGGCAACGTGGTTTGGGCCGGCAAAAAAGATACCTTCGCCAACGTCTGCCGCGAGCAGGAGCTGTTTTTCTCCCTCCGAGAGTTTAAAGACTTCAGCAACGCGCTCAATGGCGGCAGGGGACTGTTTCATTAATAGTTTGAGAGCAGAATTAGTTACAATTGCCTTGCCTATATCCTGAGACAGGAAATCTTCTACGTCTTGGGTGATAGTTATCAAGCCCAGGTAGTATTTACGGGAACGTTTGGCAACAGAATAAAGGAATTGGGCTGTATCCGGGTAGCGCATCATGTGCCAGGCCTCGTCAACAATCAGGAGGCGTTTTTTGAGATCGCGCTTAATACGGTTCCAAATAAAATCTAAGATAACAAACATGGCGATTGGACGGAGAGTCTCTTCTAAATCGCGCACGGAAAAAGTAGTAAACGGATTTTTTAAATCAATATTAGTGTGCTGGTCAAAAATTCCGGCAAAAGAGCCTTTAATAAATTTTTCAATGCGGTCGGCGAGCGAACGGGCAATGGGATCCTCCATTCCTAAAAGAGTTTTATACAAATCTTCCATTAAAGGCGGAGTCTTGGTTTGAGTCTGGGGGTCTGGAGTAATCCCTTTTGCTTTGTAGGTTGCGATAAACGCCCGGTCTAAAAGCGCCTCTTCTGTCGGGTTGAGTTTGCCCATAATAACCGAGAACAAAGAGTGTAAAGAAAGTATTTTTAAACCCAGAGTGCTTTCTTCGGGATCTGCAACAGGGGTTAGTTCAAAAGGGTTAATTTTAGCCGGCGAGTTAAAAGAAAAAGAAATAAATTCTCCGCCAACCGCTTCTGTTAAAGGTTTGTATTCCGCCTCAGGGTCGATAATAAAAACTTCTGTTCCGAGCATTAAGGAACGTACAGCTTCCAGTTTAACAGCGTACGACTTTCCCGCGCCTGAAGTAGCGAAGATTAAAGAATTATAGTTTTCCAGCCGAAAACGGTCAAAAATAACCAACGAATCGTTGTCTTCGTTAATTCCGTACAATACTCCCCGGTCTGAGCTCAACTCGGCAGAAACAAAAGGAAAAGTAGTAGCAAGGCTGGTAGTGTCCATATTGCGGGTTATGGATAATTTATCTATTCCCAAAGGGGTTGTTGAGAGTAAACCGTCTTCCATTTGCAGGGCGGTAAATTTTGCCACTATTAATAAAGAACCGAGCGTAGATTGTACTTGGTGAGTGATTTGGTTTAAGTCTTCCAGTGAATCAGCAGGAATTGTAATATAAAAAGAAAACTGAAAAAAGCGCTCTGCGCCTTTAACTAATTGTTCCTGCAGATCTCTGGCGTCTTCGAGTTTTGCCTGTGTTCCCGGATTAACTACTCTTCCGCGTTGTAAATCTGTGGCAATTTCTGCTTCCATCTCGGCAATTTTGCGCCGTAAATCGTCCAACACTGTTTTTCCTTCAACGGGGTAGATAAAAAAAGAAAGGTCAAGGGAATGGTCAAAATTAATAATCGGATCAAGCCAGCCGGGAGAAACAAAGCGCGGGTAGCCGCCGACAAAGATAGTGCGCAGATATTTATCGTTTATTTTAATAGGGAGTTCCCGCGGCAGGAACCGCCTCGCTAAGGCTTTTGGCTTTCACGAATGGTACGCTAAGATTAAACATTGACCGGAACCTCCTTGCCGTTTTCTAACTTACCCTGAGCTTGTCGAATGGGTCGTCCGTCAGTCCGGTAGATATTATGGAAAAGCCGTGCTACCTCCTCGGTGGTGAGCTGTTGGACTTTAATTCCTAGACGCCCGGACTGGCGGATAACGTGGTCGCGTCTTGGAAAAAGCACGGTTTTGGCCTTTTTTAAGACATAGTCTTTGGGGTAAGGAACAGATCGTTGGCGGCGGGTTAGCGTATTAACCATTCCTGTTGTGGAAATTCCAAGTTCAAAAGGGGAGAAGGGAATAATAATAAAAAAATCTTTTTCTAAAACATTTCTCTTTTTGACAATTTGCGCAACAAAGGTTTGGTATGAGCCAATCAAAACTTTAAGTTTAGCGTTTGTCTGCTTGTCTGCCTCTTCTTTTAAGTAGTTAAGGTAGTTGGTGACATCTTTTTTTTGCGAACGCACTAAAATTTGGATTGCAAAGGAAAGCGAGTTTAAAAAAGCCGAATACGCGTAAGTAATTGCTTCTTGTTCTTTTTCGGATAATAAAGAAAAGTTTAAGGCCGAAGCGCGCATAATGATTGCCGCTCCGCCTTCTTTTGTCAGCAAGATGTCGTCTGTAATGTCAGCAATTAAAATATGCTGTTGGGTGGTAGAGCTGATAGGCACAACCTTTGCTGGTTTAAGATTTAGCATTTTTCAAATTTCTAATTATTCTAATTGCTCTAATTTCTAAATAAATCCCAATTGTCCAATTTTTGGGTCAATTAGAAATTAGGTTAATTAGGTCAATTTTCATAGTTGTCTGGCTTTTATCTGTATTGGCGGAATCAGCCTTCCTTCGGCTTGAAATTGTATGGGGTCAAAAGTCAAACCGTCTTTTTCGGTCATGAGTTCGTAGCCGCCGTTTTTCAAGGGAGTTACGGTCATAAAGTGGCCAACTCTGTTGCTTCTAATTGCGCGGACAGGAGTTTTTGAAACAGAATCAATAATTTCCAAGATTGCGCCTTCGACGATTTTACCTTCGGCGGTTAAAACTTGTCCGACAATTGTGTTGGGAATTTCAGGAGGAGAAGGAGGCGCGGCCTCTGGACTAAAGACTGCCTGGGCGACAACCTGTCCGCTGCCTGATTGGTTTGCAAAAACAGGCGAAAGAGGTTGGATTGTTTCCTGTTGGGGCGCTTGCTGATTTTGGACTAGTGCAGAGTGTCCTACTTTTACAACTTGTTGAACCGGCACGGGCATGGCAGTATCTTCCGGCCGCACTGACCGCATATTTGGCGCGACTTGCTGTGCTATTTTTTGTCCCTGTACTTCTTGAGTAAGCACCATTCCTTGGGTAAAAGGTTCTGCTTGGCTTTTTACTCCCCCTGACATGGTGTTTTGATTAAAGGTTGTATTTGCACCCGATGTTGCTTGAGGAATTACGGCAAACATGGCGCTAACCTTTGAGAAAAAGTTTTTCTCTCCTTGTTCAAATTTTTTAACTTCTTCCGACTGGCCTGCCCCGGTCAGATCAGAGTCTGTTGTTGACAAGGTAATTGGTGTTGTGTCGGAAGAGGTAGATTTAGCAAAGACATCTTCGGCGCTATTTGCGTCCCAGGTGTAAAGGGTTGGTGAATAAATTGCTTTAACAAAAGCAAGAACCCATTGAGAAAGCGGACGTTCTTCTATTGGTAAAAATGCAAGTGCCGCTCCAAGTAGGCCAAAGAGTAGTACCAGAGGCCACTTGATAACCCCTGGCAAGGGGGTAGCATAAAAGATGAGTGATACTGTAATACCCCCGGCCAACTGGAAGAATTGCTTGAGGGTCATGTCTCCGACAAGCTTAAATTCATAGCTAGAAATGTGTTGCGGTACAGGATGCTGCTGCATTGCGACGAAGTCGCAAAACATATATCGCTACGCGATAATTCATAAAGCAAAAAACATAAAAGTTATGCTCTTTGCAATATGTTTTATGTTTTACTCTTCTTTACCTCCAATCTTTTCATCATGGTTGTTAACAGTTTTATAATTTCGAGGTTTTGTTCTGAAAATTCATCCAACCTTTTTCTGGGAAATAAATTAAGTTCAATTATTATTTCTAGCCAATAGTCAACCTCAAATGCCGATCCTCTCGAAATCGAAATAAAACGTCTGTAGTCTTGTGAATAGTATCTACCATACCCTTCTGCTAAATTTGCTCCTTCAGAAGATATTGCTCGCACAAGCTGGTTGACTAAATATTTCAATATTCCGCGAAGCTCTTTTCCTTTGAAAAAACTTACAACATCTAAAGTGAGTTGCTTGCTTTTTTGATAAGCAGCGGATTTTTTATATGAGTAGGCAGTCTCCATATTTATGCTTTCTGTTTTGTGTTTTTTGTTCTAATCTAGCTACCGCTAGATTAGCATATGAAATCAGGATTTCAAGGGAGCCTATTTTCACAAGCGAAGAATTAAAGACTTTTACCTTAAACCGAGGTCGTATTCAAGGTTGCACTTCAAGCAAACATTGCACCCGCCATCTTCTGCTCCCCAGACATATTTTTCAAAGCCGCAAGAGGCGCATGCCCGCCGCGTTTTAAATTTATCGATGTTCTGCAAAGTGGCAACTCCGGGAAAAGTGTCTGATGTCATAAGATTAAGCATTTCTGAATTTAATATGCCGGGACAGTCGCGGAGCTGGTTTATCAAATGTCCTCGGGCAATTATTTCCTGCTCGATTTTTGCTCCTACAAAAACCTGCTCATACAAGGTCGAAGCTGATATTATAGCAGTGTGATTATTGCCAGCTATTTCTCGGCCGTCTTTGAGTGCGGCCATTTTTTCTGCAGTTAATTGAGCGATAGTTTTTTTAGTTAAAGTTAAGACTAAATCGTTAAAAGTTTTGCCCTCCGGAAGATTAAATTCAACCGGTCTGTCGTTAAACTCTTCGTCGTCTAGTGAGTTGGGAGCATCGGCAAACGCTTCGTAAACTCTTACACATTGTGTCGGAGAAAGAGGCAGGCATACAGCAACACTTTGAACTCGTACAATGCCATTTTCTTCATACTTTCGGCTTACAACTACCCGCGACCATTTATAGAAGCCATCGACCCTTGAACTTATCCAGGCGAGACACTCAGCGTCGCTAAACGCCGCCCAGGAGACGGTTTCCGTGGTTGCTGTGTTTTCATTCTGATAAACGGGGTGATTTGTGCGGTTGGTATCAGTGAGCCGAACTAATTCCTCGAGCGTTGTCCAATAAATATTTGGCTTTCTTTGAAATTCAAGAATTACAGAAGCTAAATCTTGAGCGATTACTTCTTGAGATTTTTTCCAGTTTGCGACCGGTAGCGCTAGTTCTACATTCATAGTTTCCTGCTCGGGATGGTAACTGAAGGTTATTAGTTTTCCGGCTTCTCGTCGCTTCTCTCCTCGAAGTAAACTCCTCAAATTTTTGAAGAATTTATATCGAGGGCTTTAGCCCGAGATACGGTTGCGGCACAGCTCCTGAATTGCACAGGATTCCTTAATCCTCCTTCGCTTAAAGCTACGGAAGGACGTTGCATAACCTTATTCAGTCAATTTATGCTAGGTAAAGAAATTTTGCAAGGGGTGTTTTGTAGTAGAATTCTTATGTGCTTAAAAATCTCAGGTTGCGCAATATGAATTACCTATAAAAGTTGAACGCCAAAAAGATGGTGGTTTCGTAGTAACTTGTCCTTCCTGGTTTGATTGTTTTGCACAAGGCGACACAGTAGACGAAGCAGTCTTGGAAATGACGGTTGTTGCCCAATCTTTAATCTAGCTTTACAAAGAGGAGGGTATAGCAATTCCACTAAAAAAGGCAAAAAGTAAAAGCCTTAAGGAATTTTTTACTGTTCCTGTAAGAGTTTCTGTATGAGACCGCTTTCAGAAATGCTACATTTAATATGTGTCTTACGTAATTATTGACGAGAGCGGTCGTTTTGCAGATGCTTCAAGCAAAGTAATCGTTTTTTCTGCTCTTGTTACAGAATCTCTTGTTGGATTAGATAAAATAGTCTTTCAAGCTAGAAGAAAGTTGCCGACCAAAAAGAAAGAACACACGCTTCCCGAAATTAAGTTCAGCAAAACTGGCGAGAATACTAAAAGACATCTGCTGCAGTCTATAACCAAGAGAGATATTGATATTTTCTCTCTTGTTGTTTTTACAGAGGGAAGAAAAATCCTAGATACGCCACAGAACTATGCTTTATTGGTTTCTGTGCTACTCGGTCTAGTAGTCAAAAGCGGCATAAAAATTAGCCACATTATTATTGACAGGCATTTTACTTGGACACGTCAGAGAGAGCAGTTCGATAACTTATTACAACAAGGCCTGGAAACAGACTTGTTTATTGAGCATCTGGATAGTCAGCAAAACGCTATTATTTCTCTTCCTGATTTTGTGGCTGGTGCGACAAGAGAACGCTATATTAAGGAATTAACCATGTTGAGAGATCTCTTTGAGGCAAAGATTGTTAAGGAGTTGAAAACTTCTTGGAGAGAGTTAAAGCAACAAAAAAGGTAAAAGTTTAAAGGGGTTCGGCAAAACCGACGCCCTACTTTCACCTTGCCAATATTATATCAAGCATCTAATCGCAAAGTCAAGCTAGATTTTGCATAACAAATTCTGCTAATAACAGGTTTTCTGGAGTTTTTAATCCCCGGTTTGGTATACTTATATTACTGCCATGGCTGAACAAGGAGAGGGTAGTCTACCCACACAACAACCAATTGATCATATGAGAACAGAAAGACCACAATTCAGGCCTTTAGAAACTGGCCAAGGCGATCCAACAAGAAGCGAACAGTCCACGGTTGACCGCGCTTTAGCCGAAGCGCGCGATAGAGACAATGGAGGAAATGCAACAAGAGGCACAAAGAAGAATAGAAGAAAGACAAGCAAGAACGGATGATGCTACGAGACAACAAAGACCACGTGGAGTTATAGAACAACCAATGGCGGGACAAGGAAGGGAGGGTGTAGACGACTTTAGAGCAGAAATTTTCGGAAGCGGATTGGCGTTTACTCGGGAGTGGGCAAATAAGCACAATCTCCCCGAAAAGGTTGTAACAACAGATCCTTATTCAAGGGTAACGCACGAATATCGTCCGGAAGAGGTGTTTAGCGAGCTAGTTGAAACAGGGCTTGCAGATCCAACTGCTTGGACTAGGGCAAATACTGTCATAGATGAAGCACCATCAAGAGAGTTTAAAATCGCGGCAAGAAATGGTTTATTGCATGCGATTATTATCAATATAGCCATGAAGTCGAGTAGATTTGACCCTTTGGTGGCAACTATGGGAGGAGAGCATGGCTTAAAACCCGACGGTATGGCTCAATGGTTGATGGTAGATACAGACACCAGACGTGCTTTAACTAAAATTTTTGAGTTGCAAGGCTATCATGTTCCACCAACAGCTGATGAGCACGGCAGGATAATCAACGACCCGAGAATAGAGACACCAAGAGGTATCAACTATAAATTCTCAGATTTTGACAATGAGGACGTAAAGGATCCTTTAGATGTTCGCCCATATCTTGACCAAATCTCAAAACAGTTGAATATTTGTCCTGGTGTAGTGACTGTTGCCTATACTATTTTCAGAGCGTTAGGCTTTCCTCATGGAAATGGTAAATATCATGAGTTATATAGCCGAGTAATAAAGGATAAAATATTCAACCTTAACACCGATAAAAAAGAGGTAGCACCCTCTATAGAAAAAATAAAAGATCCAAGAGATCCAAGTTTGCCACCAAAAGAGAAAAGGTATTTGGCTGAAGTTTTGACGGAAGAAGGCGTAATGGGTTTAGCCAGATCACTTGCTCGGTTAAAGGAGTTGGAGATTGCCCGTTATTGGCAAGACATGGATATGATGCTTGATGTTGGGGATGCGGTTGCAGATATAAGGGCAGGCGTTGGAGGTGGACTAAATTTATCTCCGGCAGAGCGTCGCGCTACTATTATTAAATTTGATAAATTAGATATACTCGTTAAAAAAAGAAGAATTTCGGATAAAACCTATTTTGGTTTAATAGATCCCAATAAAATCTCAAGAGAGAAGCCGGTTACAAAGATGGGTTTTGTTGATGCAGAGAAAGATTTTTGGTCGGGGGTTACGTCTGCATATACACCCGATTTTCTCAAGAGAGGAAATAAAAAGAAAATAGGCTAGTTTTATCTTCCTCCCACAAACCTCAGAACGTTAGAAGTAAATCTTCCACCTCTGGCGACTTGTCCAGTATTTGCTCTTTCCCAAGTAGCTACCTCAGTTTCCAGTCCGCCGGCCACTTGTCTGGCTGGCCAACCACCGGCTCTTTGTGCGGCTTCTTGTGGAGCAAAACCCAACCCTCTCAAGCCAAAGGCGTTGCGGATGGCTTGTGGTACTTGATGAACAATTAAAAGGATCCCAATTCCAATGAAAAAATTTAAATTGTCCGCCACAAGGCCGCTTCCAACAAGAAGAGGAGCTCGCCAAAGATTAGCCGTAGTTACATGTTGAGCGAGTGTAATACCCAACATTAACACGGCGGCAACTCCGGCAAATACTGCAACGTTGCCAACCAGGCTTTTGAACCAGCTTCCGAAACCGGGCATGCCAGGAATTACACCTAAGGCTATTTGTAATGGTCCAAAAATTATCAGCATTATAATAGCGATGTATGATTGCAGTAATTGGATGAAGAGTCTTATTAAGACATAAATTACGATTATTGCAAAGATAAGCAATACCAAGAGAGATCCAACTATAGCACCGCCCGCTGCACCTGCCGCCATACCGATAAACCCGCCACCAATAAGTCCTGCCGTTCCAGCAATCAGTCCAGTAGCAAGCCCAGCTCTTAATCCAAGTTGGCCAACGTTAGCTAAACCAACTTGACCGCCAAGTGTGGTTACCATATTCCAAAAACCGCCTTCTTGGGTAAATTGAGTTTGCAGTAATGCTGAATTTCCGCCCACTGATCCGAAAGCTAAAGCAGTGAGAGAAATAATGACGTATAAGAAATCAATAACCAGTCCGGCAATTGCATAGGAAAATGTAACCAATAGAAGAGCCACGACGATTCGCGGCAAGGCAGATTGTACTGTGAGAACTGTCTGGGGATTGAGTTTCCAGCGAAACATGATGGCAAGACCAGATATTAAGAAAACAATAACGAAGAGTACGTAAGTAAGATTTCTAAAAACCCGCCACAGGGGTAAGAGTGGACTAAGAGCGGTGAAGCCAGTCCCGGTTTGGGCATAAGCAGGCTCAATGAGACCGAAGTCCTGGATTATTGAAGCAAAATACTCAACACCGGAGGCCGCAGGGGTAACATACATAAAAGCTATCATGTCCGTGGTTGCTCCCATTGCTCCTTTAGCGTAAGTCTTGTCACAGTCCGGGGTTTTAACCTTATCGCATCCGATAAGAGTTAGCAATGACCCCTCAACCATGTAAGATAGCGTGTTCATGGCAAAACCCTGCAAACTTGAACTAGCCTTATCCGAGACTGCTGTAACGAAATTATTAAAAAGATTTGAAATATCACCGAATTGCGCATGAGCAGGAGTGGCCGCAGAGACAAAGAGAGTACTAGACAGCGTTAATGCAAGAAAAACAATTTTAATTTTGCTGAAGAATTTAGTTAATGTCATTTTTAAATTAGTTTTCTTAAGTATCTCATTAAGTTTAGATTTTTTCAAACACGCTGTATTTTCCATAGAAACCCAGCAGTGATTGTGTAAATCTATTTGGTGTTTGCATATTAAGTGATACGTGTGGTCTTTGTCGTGATACCGTGTCAAACAGTTTTGGAACTCATGAGGCGATAAAGAGATCTTTCACTTAAGAGAGAAAAAAATAGCGAACTTTTTCATATCCTCAATCAGACAAGCTCCTGAAATATTTGATGACCATCCGGGTAAAATATCAGGGACGGAAGCTGATCTATGGCTTTTAAGCCAAGAAGGGAGAAATAGACACCATCCTTCTCTCAAGTCTGATAAAAGAGGTTTGGTGGAATATGAAACGGTAGGTAATAGAGGAAAAGAGTGTGTAGGTTAAATGATGCTGAGGCACCTGAAGCTATTTTAGAAATAATGTCAAAATTAGAAGTTTTGGTTTTTGTTGAAGATTATTTCTTAGGCAAACCTTTTAACATAAAAATTTCATCTTGCACTACTTGTTCAAGTTTTGACAAGTCTTTTACTTCTTGTTTGTTTATCCATAAGGTTCCATCCTGATCGTTAATATTTGCAGTTAAAGTAGAGTAGTAGGTTATTGAACTCTCACCGTGTTCGTAATGAAAATCGTAATAGGTTCTTTCATCAAAACGCAAAGTTATAAATTGGTTTCTTACCCCCCACTGAATTTCTGCACGTCCCTCGTGTTTTTCTTCTTTTGTTGTCCGGACATTTCCAATTGGAATACCGAATAAAAGTGTAGGAATTTTTTCTTGAATTGTGGCAGTATAGCTTTTATGGAGTGTCACTGCACGGCTTGCTATTAAAGCTTCAAACAAATCAACAACTCCTGTTGCGACAAGATTTTGTTTGTTTTGTTGAGTTAATAATTTTATCCTTGCTTCTTCTTCAGCTGCTAATCTGGATTTTTCCACAGAGGCTCTATTTTCTTCCAGAACTCTTTTTGTTTCTGCGTCTGTTTGCGCATCTGAAAGTGCATGTCTAATTCTTTCTGCTGCCTCTTTGCTCATAAATTAAGTATATCAAATCAAGTCAAATTATCACATTGGTGTACAGTATCAGGGTTTCGTTGACATCGGGTAAGTTGGGGTAAGAGTTGTGGGTAAGCATCCAGTCATCAACTCTTCACATTCGACTTTTAACTCCTCGCAAGCCCTTGCGAGCATTCTAAGCCAGTACTGAGCTTCCTTGGCCTCCTTTTTACAAATAAATATTATATTACGAAAATCTTTCTTGCAAAGGTCTATAATTCTTTCCCTGAATATAACGGTTCTTTCTTCAATGTCTATATTTTGGGTTGACCGCTGTTTGTTTTAAGCATTTTATCATTCAGGTTTCACTAAAAATTTAAAATTGTAAATTTGTCTAGAGTGGCGTTGCCGCCCCCATGCTTCCGGGTGGAATAATATTATCGTACCAAGATTTCAGATTGCTGATGAAATGGTTGTTGCTGTCGTTGGTGCAGATTGGCTGGCCTTCTGGCGTTCCGCAATAATTGCGCACCCAGCGCGACCAGTCAGGAGGTTTAATATTATTGGTTGTGTTGATAAAGCAACTAAAACTTTTTTGGAAGTCGCTCTCAGACGGAGGACATGAAAAATGGTTGTTGTAGTGCGAAGCGCCGGACTCTTCTATCCAAAGAGCAATGGCAAATGCCGGGTTTATCCCCGAAGCGTAAGAGGTGCTTGCAACAACATCCCACTGCTCTGCAATTTTAGTGTTTGGCCAGCCGTTTTTAACCCATTCAATGATTTTGCTTTTTGTCTCAGGAGTAAGTTTGACTGCATCGGGGTTGTTGTAGGGAATGGTGTAGTTTAATCCTGGCGTGGGGGGTTTAACTTCCTGCAGTCCTCCGGTTGGACCAAGGGTGGTGATGAGCTTTGCCTCATCATAAGGACGCAAGGATTTTACAAGATCGACAGTCTTGTTTTGCGTAGACTTTGCGCCTTCAAACGGAACGCCGACAACTTTCCCCTCGCCGATTGCACGATAGGAAACGGCTTCTTCCTGATCAATTATTTTTTTAGCCTCC
Source organism: Microgenomates group bacterium Gr01-1014_5 (assembly GCA_007376395.1). Classification (GTDB taxonomy): domain Bacteria; phylum Patescibacteriota; class Microgenomatia; order UBA8517; family UBA10165; genus VMGE01. Next base: position 72,215 of record VMGE01000006.1, read on the forward strand.
TCATAAGGAAGGAACGAATTGAGAAAATTATTTGACTGTTTAGCAAACGCCTCTTCGCCGGGGAAAATTTTTGTTTGCTGGACACTAAAAGTTGCAGTTGCCGTTGCTCCTGCCCCAGTTAAAAGACCCGAGATAAATTTTCTAATCTCAGAGGCAATATTTTCTAAAAGACCCGCAGAGGCAGGTTCTGGGTTTGTTAAAGTTGTTGCTTCGCCGTACGGCTCGCCGCCTTCGTTGACGCAATCGCCCGAGTTTTCGCTAAATGTTGGGTCTCCTGACGGCTGTATGGATTTAAATTTGAGTTTAGCGGGTTTGTCTCCGGAAGACTGAGCTTCCCAAAACCTAAAACCCAAAAGAAGTCGGTTATAACTTGAAGTTAGCGGGATAAGTTCTGTTTTGTTTTGTTTTATTCTTGTGTCGCCTTTGATACTGCCGTTGACTGAGACTTTACCGCATCCCGGATGGGAAAGCGTACCTTTAAGTGTGTCCGGCTTAAATTCAGGGAGTCCTTTTTTGACCATTTCGTACGGCAGTGATCTGGAAATAATTTCAGGGTCCATGAGAAACTTTTCCTCCTGGCTGAAGTCGGGTGAACGCAGTTTATCTTTAGAAGGCCCTGTCTCTCCGGAAAAAGAGGGGAGGTCTATTCCAAAAAAACCCTTTTTTTCTACTTGAATTTCCTTCCCTGGAATGGGTTTGAAAGAAGTATCCGGACAGGTATAGCCTTCAGGGCAAAGTGCAGGATCCACCGCTTGTGCATTGATGGTAGAAGGAAAACTAAACAAGATTAAACTAAAAAGAAGCAAAAAACGGAACATATTCCTCACAGTTATGGTCGGTATATTCTAAATGTGGAAAGGTTAACGCCGGTAAGAACTTCGATAAATTGAATGATAATCCAAGCAAGGATTAAAACAACCAATCCTAGAATTGCGTGGGTGAGCGTTCCTTTTGCCGCCTCGACCGCTTTAGCATCTCCACCTGCGGTCAAATAGCGGAAACCGCCTGTCAAAAACATGACAAAAAGCACGATTCCGGCAAAGGAAAGTGCTACTGAAATAACATTTTCAAAGATGGCTTCCAAGCCCTTAATTGTTGCTACGTCCACCTTCCCTGTTTGAGGGTTAGGAGAACCCGCTACTTCAGTTTTTCCCTGTTCAAACGGTCTTTGAGCAGAGATTTTTTGCGGCAAAAACAAAAACACTAGCGCAATTACCGCTAGTGTCTTCAAAGTAAGACTAACAGCGCTTACTTTGAGCAACCCTTGCGAAAAGCAAGCTTTGCTTATTATTTGACCCCGATTAGATCGGGGTTGAGCGTATATTCTTTTCACTTTAATTCAAATTTTACACGCCCAAGCGCTGTTAAGTCAAACTAGGAAAACTTTAAGTTAAGGATATCAATCCCAAACAAAGCTTTGGTTAACTGAGCTATTGCCCAAGCTGAGAAAACAATGACCAATCCAACCAAAGCGGCTGTAATTTGGTTTCTTGCTTCTTCTGTCTTTCCTTTGTCGCCCCCGGACATAATCCACTTAATTCCTCCGATAAGCAGCATAAAGAAGAAGACTACTGCGGCAATAATAAGCGCAAACCTGATTAATTTAGAAACGATATCGGCAAATTCCAATTTGCCAAGTTCTGTAAATTGACCTGTTGGTTTGAGATCTATTTCTTTTTGAGCAAAAGCCGGAATAGCCGAAAGAGCCATTGTTCCTGCCGCTGTCCACATGCTTTTAATAATTCTTTTCAAA
>VMGE01000014.1 GCA_007376395.1 Microgenomates group bacterium Gr01-1014_5
ACACAGCGGTTTTTCGGCTCAGTACCGGAGATAAAATACTCCATCTTTTTACCACAACCCTCACACGGCAAAGTTCCGGTTGCGGGACAAATCTCGGTTTTGACAAGACCAGCCGGCTCTTCCCAAGAGTGATTCGGCTTGCCGTCTAAAAGGTAGCGCATAATCTTATTCCAGATTGGCGTTGCTCCGGTGACGCCCGAGGCAACGCGCCCCATTGGTGAGTTATCATTGTTTCCAACCCAGGTTAAAACAGCATAATCCTGGTTATAGCCAATCGCCCAATTGTCTCGAAGATTTTGGGTGGTTCCGGTTTTGACGGCTACTTCTTTGTGATCGGGGATAACGAGTAATGAATTATTACCAAACACAGGTTTTCGAGCATCATTATCGCGTAAGATATCGGTTAGGATGAAAGCAGCCCGTGGATCCAGAACCTGTTTGCCGCAAGTATCGGCGGCGGTTGCCTCGGAGGCGTGAACGGTAGTGAGTAGCGGGTAGTGAGTAGTGAAATCACCCTCAACATCACAAGTCGAATCTTCAAGCTGTTTTCCTTTGTAATCTGTCACCCGCAAAATTGGCTGAAGATCAACCCGTTTACCGTAGTTTGAAAATGTTCCATAGGCTACTGCCATATCGGTCATTTTGATTTCTCCGCCTCCTAGGGTAAGTGACAAACCATAATTTCTTGGGTTATTCCAAGTGGTAATTCCCAACTTTTGGGCTTGTTCTATCATCTTGTCTACTCCGTAAGACGCCAAAACTTTTACGGCAGGAACGTTTAATGAGGAACCAAGAGCGGTTCTGAGAGACACATTGCCGCGGAAACTACTGTCATAGTTGCGCGGAGTGTAAGGCTCTGTACCGGCAGAGTGATAAGTGATGGGAGAATCAGAAAGCATGGACGCGGCGGTGTATTTACCTGACTCAAGGGCGTATGAGTAGTTAATGGGTTTAATCGAGGATCCGGGCTGTCTAAGAGCCGTTGTGACGTTATAATTTCCGTTACGGGAGGCAAAGTAATCGGTTGAACCAACCATGGCTAAAATTTCTCCGTTCTTGGGATTTGTCACAAGAGACGCACCATTGGAAACACGCAAAGCGCTTAATTTATTTACTTCATTAGTAACTATTTCCTGGACTTTTTCTTGAATGGCAAGGTCTAGACTGGTAACAACTTCCAAACCTCCTTCTTCGACGACCCGTTCGCCATATTTCTCTACTAAAATCTGCCGCACATACATCACAAAATGAGGAGCTTTGATGTCAGTTTTTTGGGGAACATAGGTGAGAGTTTCGTTCGTTGCCTCGTCTGCCTCAGTTTGGGTTATATATCCGTCCTGCGCCATGCGCGAGAGCACTTCCAGTTGCCGAGCCCGTGCCAGCTGAGGATTGGCACCATATGGAGAATAGGTTGTTGGCGCCTTGGGTAATCCAGCAAGAAGTGCCGCTTGGGCTAGTGTTAGTTCTGAGGCATGCTTGCCGAAATATAACAGGGAAGCCTCTTCTATTCCATAAGCCGCTCCTCCGTAGGCTACTTCGTTAAAATACATTTCCAAAATCTCATCCTTTGTAAAAGCGATCTCGACCTGAATGGCTAGAACGACCTCTTTAACTTTACGGATGATAGTTTTTTCAGGGGAGAGGAGAGTGTTTTTAACCAATTGCTGGGTAATAGTTGAACCCCCGGTGAGCTCGCCGCGGGTTGTATTTCTATAAATCGAGCGGGAAATCCCGCGTATTGAAAAACCCGGGTGAGAATAAAAATCCGCGTCCTCAATTGCGATGGTCGCCTGTTTTAAGTGGTCAGAGAGGTCTTCCAGTTTGACTAAACTGCGGTTTTGGTTGCGGTAGATTTTGAATAGGAGGTTTCCGTTCCGGTCGTAGATTTTAGTGGAAACTATTTGGTCGCGGGTGACTAATTCTCCGGGTTGGGGTAAATCTTTCAGGACTAAAACCCAAGTTTGATATCCCGCGATTCCGACAGACAAAAGAAGGAAGAGGGCGATTTTGAACCGGTTGGGAAAAGCGATCTTGGGAAACGCTGGATGGGGCCAAGAGATTTGAGGGATAGCGGGTAGCTTGATTGTTGGGCGTTTAACAGGTAGTGGGAGAGTAAGGAATTTCCCGATTTGATTAAACAGTTTTAAGGTTGTATTGCCGATAAACCATAAGAGGGAAACGGCAATAAGGAAAAAACCGGACAGTAAAAGAAAGAATGGTTTACCTATCCAGTAAAGGCTGCTAGCCGCATACTGGACAACTTTTATATTCGAATATTGTGGAGGACCAACCCTGAGGTCCATTTGCGCAATTCTACTACGCTTGCTTCACGCTTGAAAGGGGGAAAATGTTTGGAGACTAGAGGATTAGAGACTAGAGACTGGAGATTTTACGGGGTGAATTTAAAGGTGGATATCATCTCATTATAAATATTCTCGTATTCTGCTTTCTCCTGTATTATCCAACCAAACCGGGCTATGTGTTCTGGATCAGCAAATCTCTCAAAATAAGCAATAGTCAATGTTTTTGATTGAGCGGGTGACCCTTCGACAAGGTTCCACACTACTTTATAACCAACAGTTTTCTCGTTTGTTATTTTTTTCATTGACGCAACTTTATCTAATCCCTGAATTTCTTCCACTGCAAACTTTTTGATATATTCTTCTAAAGAGAGATTACTGCTTCCTTTTTCGATTCCAGTTTTAGGATTTATACTCACTTCTATAACTCCATAAGAATATTCATTTAACTTGTCTGCGGGTGCCAAACTAACAGTTTCATCAGTCTGCTTTATTATCGACCAGTTGAGAGGATATTTAAGGGAAAACTTAGACTTCTGATTTATATATGTTTTCCAGTTTGCCCCGATTGAATCGGGGTTTGCAGTTTCATCAACTGTTGTTGGGGAAGCTTGGGATACTGGGAAAGGGGAACTTGTTGAATTAATATTGTTTTTCTGTGTACCAAAATAATATGCTCCGCCGATGGCGACAAGAACCAAAATACCAATTATGACAATAATTTCCACAAACCCGCGCTGTCTCACAAATTAAGTGAAGCACTTTTGGGAAGTGGAGTCAAATTAATGCTTGACACAAAGGTGAA
>VMGE01000002.1 GCA_007376395.1 Microgenomates group bacterium Gr01-1014_5
TTTGAAGCGGCCAGAATCGTCCATCCAGCCCTTTGGGCACTCCAGCATAGAGGTCAAGAATCATCAGGTATTGCTTCCTCAGACGGAAAAACGATCCGGATTCACCGCGGCATGGGTTTGGTTGCTCACGTGTATGATGAAAAAGCCTTAAAAAACCTCAAGGGCTATATCGCTATCGGCCACAACCGTTATTCAACTTCCCATGGGTCACTTCCTGAACACAGCCAACCCGTAATAACAAAAGATGGGTTACTCGCGCTTGCCCACAACGGCAATTTACCAACAACACGGGCTTTAGAAAAATTCTTAAAAAGCCACGGGATACCCACACACGGACACAACGACTCGGAACTTATCCACGAAGCGATTAAATATTACTTGGTTAAGGGTTTTTCTGTGGAGAAAGCTATCCAAGAGTGCTGGCCACTTTTTACCGGAGCATTTTGTTTATTAATTATGACTAAAAATAAATTAGTTGCCCTGCGCGACACCAAAGGTATCCGCCCGCTCTCGATAGGTAAATTTAACGGAGGTTGGGTTGTTTCTTCAGAGACCTGTGCATTTGACACTATTGGCGCGACTCTAGTACGGGATGTCCGGCCAGGCGAAATGGTCGTCTTTGATAAAAACGGCTTAGAAAGCCATCAGCTGGCAGAAGGCGAGCAAAGGTTAGATATCTTTGAATTTGTCTATTTTTCAAGACCCGATTCGGTACTTTTAGGCCAAAGTGTTAATGAAGTACGTAAGAATTTGGGGCGCAATTTAGCCCGCGAATGTCCTATAGAAGCAGACGTGGTGATACCAGTACCGGATTCTTTATCAGACCGACTCAGAAGCTTCGGGAAAAGGATGTTAATTTGAAGTTAAATACGATGCCCCAGGTTTTGAAAGGTAAGAGGGTGATAATCATTGACGACTCAATTGTGCGGGGCACAACCTCGCGCCAAATCGTCGAAATGGTACGTCGGGGAGGAGCCAAGGAAGTTCATCTTTTAATCAGTTCTCCACCGATAAGATTTCCTGACTTTTATGGCATTAATACGCCGCGTCAAAACGAGCTGATTGCCGCCCGCATGAGCATAGAAGATATTAAAAGCTTTGTAGGAGCCGACTCTTTATACTATCTTTCATATCCTGGTTTAATTGCGGCCACAGGGTTGCCGGAATACGTCTTTTCCACCTCATGTTTTACCGGTGTATACCCGATTGACATCCACGAACGCGCCCGGGAAATAAACTTTGACATCTACCAGCACCAGCAAGTAACGGCTCATAACGGAAACAGCCACAAGGAGGTTGAATCTAAAGAAGTTGATCTTGTTAAAGAAGTCTCTGAACCAGAAGTCATCCTCTACACTTCACACTAATAAACCTTTTTATAAACTCCGTTTGCTTCGCTACAAATCCAGTTGAATTCTATGTAAAAAACTATCCTTATGTGCAAAGCTATTCCACACCGGGTGTGGAATACGTTGACACCTAGGGATTTCGTGGCAATCCAGAGAGTTTAAGAAGATTATCTCTTGTTTATTGTTAGTTTCGGCCTGGAAGTTGGGGGCTCTGGTTTCTTAAGAACTAATTTTGGCCTTGGCTCAAGTTCTGGCTCTAACAATTCTGGTCCAAGTTCAGGTTCCATAAGCTCTTCGCGCACAGGAGTTTGTCGGGGGTCACTTTCTATAGGAGCAACAACAGGAGGTTCAGCTACAGGTTCACCACCAATACCAAATTCTGACATTTCTTTTAAAGAATAGTTTTCTTTGTTCTGTTTGTCAAATTAATACTAGACCCAAAAAAGTAAGCTTTATTCTTTAGGGCGGGTTAGAAGATATAATCCAGCTCCAGCTAAGACAAATGCGAGTACAACCCAAAATAGCGGATTGCCTGCAACTTTAGCAATTACACTTTCACCTCTGACCTCTGGCGTCTCGGTCTTGGTTTCGTCAGCTTTTACTTTACCGGCTCGGGTATCTGCCTCAACATCAGTTGTTTCTCCTAAGACTCCTTCTGTAAATCCCTCTGCTGGCTCCGATCCGATCGGAGTAAGCTGTCCTCCAAAGCTTGATGCCAGTTCATTTGAAAAGTCCCCCGGTGTACAACCGTTTCCAGCTCTGACTCTGAAATAATACGTTCCTGTACTTAATCCCCGGACTGTGTAGCGCACAGTATCGCGTCCGCCAACATTTGGATTGCCATACTTAACCTCGCCAGATTTATTACCATAAGCAACTAGATAATAAGTTGCAGGGTCTGCGGCGTGAGCCCAGGTTAACGTTACTTCACCCGAACCCGTAATCTGAGCACTCAAGAGTTTGGGAGCACTGCCGGGCTTCGTGTCGCTACAACTAGGAGCCGGAGAGCTTGCTGATCCGGAACCAACAGAGGTTGATGCCGGAACTTGAGCCGCTTGAGTAGTTTGGGTAAAGGCAACGAACTTTGTAAAGTGCTTAGTCCAAATTACCAAATCAGATCCGGCATTTGTCTTACATTCTCCCCCAGCCGGCAAAGCGTCACCCGAGATTTGCGTATCGGCAGAACAAGTGTTGGCAATCTCGGTAATCACGCCAGCGCGCACCCAAGCCGCTAACTTTCCGGCTTGAGCTGGAACAACAATCCTGACAGCTTTGTTAAAGGTTAAGGCCGTGTCTCCTGCTCCGACTTCGATAACGGCAGTCGTCGTGTTAACTAAGCCTCCCGGCGCGATAACTGTGACCGTGTTATTACTCTCAAGCTTAGGTGCTGATATTTCACCATTCCAACCGGTAGGGGCAGAAACTGTTACATCGCGCGGCATTTCGATAATTATGTTTCCAGCACTTGAGGCAACATTAAGCGTAATGTCGGCAGGAATCGTTACCTCAATTTGGCTTCCCACGATGGTTTCAACCAGTCCTGAAAACAGATCAAGTACGGCGTTTGTGACGTTGGCAGGAATATTAACTATCGCGTCTTCCTCAGAAGGGCCAACTACGATATCTGGAGCTGTCGGAGTAACGTCTGTCACAGGTTCCATAATCACTTCATCTTGTTCTGGTGTTGGGTTAACAACTACTGTAACTACACCTGTTTCGTTGTATGCGCCATCTGAGACAGCATACAAAAAGCTACCTAGACCTACAAAGTCTGTAGTCGGAGTAAACTCAATATTTGAGCCATTGACGATCACTGTGCCGTTGGTAGGATAGGCCACAGTTACAAACGATAATTGATCACCCTCAATGTCAGAGTCATTAACTAAAAGAGTTGATACTGGAACTACGATAGTCGTGTTCTTAATTGTAGTAATTGTGTCAGCAACCGCAGTTGGCGCATCATTGACCGGGTTGACAGTAATTGAAACAACAGCCATTGTGTCTTTAGTGTTTCCGTCTGAAACCTTGAACACAAATGAGTCTTTGCCGTTAAAATTTATGTTAGGTGTGTAAACAACCTGATTATTATCATCTAAAGCGCTCAATATTCCATTAGTTGGAGTCGAAACCAAACTAAAGGTCAAAGTATTTGCTGGCAAATCTGCATCTGAACCTGTTAATGTAATGGTCAAGTTTGTGTCCTCGTCAGTCGAAACTGCGACATTATCAGCAACTGGAGACTGGTTGTGTTCTCTTACTATAAATGAAGTATTCTGAGACACTGTTTCAAAACCATTAGTTACTGTAAATATTACGTCATAAACTCCAGGACCTTGAGCTTCTGAAGGAGTCCAGGTAAAAATTCCTGTGGAAGAATTGAGCAAGCTGCCTTCTGGAGCATTGATAACCCCATAAACAAGAATGTTCCCTTCCTCGTCCGACCCAATAAGGGTAACTTTTAACTCCTCCCCTTCGCCAATAGTCTTATCACCGGTGATTACTAGACTCAAAGTATCGTTATCAACAGTAATCGTTTTGGAAGTATCGGTTAAGTTGTTTCCGACCGAGTCAGTAATAGCAATCTTGATGGTATAAACCCCATCTGTCACAAAGCTTCCGGAATTGTTTTTTCCGTCCCAAGTCTTGGCTTGCGGATTAGTTACAGCAGGACTCGTGTAAACATCTTTTACTTTCGCGCCACCCGAGTTGAGAATGTCAAAATCTACTGCAACTTCCTCTGAAAAAGCAAGGTCAAAGCTCGCAGTATCTCTTACCCCAGGGGTAGAGCTAGGAGAAATAACTGCATTGTCGAGAGTGTACGACGTAATCTCAGGCGCATTACTGTCTTCAGTAATCGTCGGCACAGTTGCATGTCCGCTTTCATTTCCAGCACAGTCAGTTGAGGTTACGGTAAAGTTGTTGACTGCGTTTTGCTGTAATGTTACGGTCACTGCCCAAGGCACGAGTCCTCCTCCGCCTTGTAAACTTGAGAAACTGCACTGAGGCACAGTACCTCCGCCTCTAACTGATTCCGGCGTACTTGTGCTAACTTCAACCTCTTCGGCAACAACATTCTCGCCAACGTACACTTTGACCCGAGTTTCAAACTCCGCCTTAACCCCTTCGATTTTATAGATATTGGCGTTAACCGTAACAGGAGCTCCAGGATTCTCCACCTTAGGAGCAACAGGTTTGGTTGTGTCATAAGTAAATCCAACCGCAGGGGTTACAGATCTGTTGCCAAAATTATCAACAGCTTCCGCCCAAACATTATAAAGACCTTCAGGAGTGGGCCGTCCCCAAGTTTCATCCCAATTAGTAGTTTCGTAAGGCGCTGTGTAATCTGTAGCTACAACTGCGCTTCCGCTGGCGTCTACTCCACCACCTCCGGCGCCACTGACAACTACTGCTTCCGGCGCTCTAAGCCAGAAGTTGACATACTGCACTCCAGAGCCAGAAGAGTCTTGTATGTCTGCTGATAAATCGGGCAAAGTGTTGTGGTGCGAGCCGTTAACAGGCTTGGTTATCAGTCCAGTTGGTGCAATTGTATCCACAACAACAGTTTGCGACAGAACGTTAACAGTATTACCTGCGTTGTCTTCGGCAGTTACAAAAATACTCCAAATCCCGTCCCAAAGAAAAATAAAGTAATTAAAAACGCTAGTTGTCCACATCACCGCGTCTGTATAAACTTGTCCTGTTGTCTCGTTTACAACTTCAACTATGTAATGGGCTACTCCTGAAACATCTCCTACGGCTGTCCAAACAAGACTGCCCGTAAAAAATTCTCCGGGTGAAGAAATAGGCACCGTAGTTGGCACAGTTGAAATTGGAACAGAAATCGGGACCAACTGTGATTCTGAGGGAGCCGTGTTGTCTATAATTGCATAGACTGTGACAACATTGCCTTCAATTCCATTGGCTTTAGCTTGGACGTGGAGATAAAAAGCGCCATCACCGGAATTTACCGTAGTAGTTTTTATATCTCCATAAGCGCCAGTTGGAACGCCAGCCGGATTCTGATCGACTACAAATCTAAAGCTCGCCGCAGCGTCATCCGAATACCAATTCCAAGTCTTTGAACGGACAGGAGACGGATCGTCAGTTACACCCAAAATCCCAGGGCCTTTTACAACTTGCAGAGCCTTGGCGGCGTTTATTCTTTTACCGGTTAAAGTCTTGCCGGCAAGAGCAGGTATTGGGTCTCCAGTAGAAAGAATAATACTTTTAACCTGCGAGAAAGTTAAATCAGATTTGGCACTCCAAAGCAAAGCTGCCAACCCAGACACGTGCGGTGCAGCCATAGAGGTACCAGACCACAATTCATACTTTTCCCCGTTACCTTGGGTAATTTTGGAAATATAGATATCGTCTACAGAACAACCTTCATGGTTGTTATCAGTGTCGTTTGTAGTCCATTTAAATCTGACCTGAAAATCACTGGTTAAATAACTTTCTGGAATACTTTGCCAAACAAAGATGGTAGGGGGTGTAATATTATTTGACTCGTCTCCGTCTCGATCAATACTGTATTCATCAAGACTGTTAAAAGTCTCAAAGTTTACCCCATCACCCGATACCTGGAATTCTAAAAAGTCGGTTTTTTCAGGCTTATACTCGGTATCACAGCGTGCAAAGAAAGTAACATCTGCTGTAAGGCCATCTGTTAAATTAAGCTTTGGGGAGGTAAAAGTAGAATTGGCATTAGCACTATACGGAATAGTATCTGGGTACAGAACATTACCCCAGGCTGGGTTCTGTGTATCAACTATTTGCCAATTACCTACACTTGTCCAACCAGAAGGCAATAAGGATTGCAAGGATTGCGTAGTAACAATATTAAAAGTCTCTGCAATTAGTTCTTTATAAACAAAGTCGACAACTGCGCTTAAGATAGCCACGCCCGGGGCACCAATATCAACTGTCTTTGCTCCCCAATTTGAAAAGAAAGCTTTATTGTCCCTATTATCGGTTGCCGCTACTGAAACAATCCCATCAAGGGGGTATTTTGCCGGGTATTGGCCGTTTTCAGTATCGCTGTCAGAATAGCTGTTTCCAGCAGAAGCAATGAATAAACCCCCAGCTTTAATAAAGCGTTCAATTGACTCACGCTCTGCCTGTGAATAGCCGTACGAATGGTAGCTGGCATTAATAACCTTTGCGCCATTAGCGCGAGCAAAGTCGGTTGCGCGTACAAGACTATCAAGGCTAAAGTCAACCTTTAGAGCCATTACTTTAACACCCGGAGCAACTCCTATAATTCCTTTACCGTTATTTTTTGTAGCTGCGATCGTGCCAGCTACGTGCGTACCGTGCGAGGCAGTAAACCCAAACTCACCGAACGAAGGGAAAGGGTCTTCATCATTCTGAGAAAAATCATAACCATGCTTACATCCCCCCAAGAAACTACCGTCTTCATCTTTACAATTTGTTCCGTCCCACATCGCTCCAACCAAATCAGGATGATTATAGTCGACTCCCGTATCGATAACGGCAACTATCGTTTCCGGCTTTCCTTCTGCAATCTCCCACGCCTCCGGTGCGTCAATATCGGCATCTTCTACACCTTCGTTGTAACCAACAGTTTGTCCTGTATTGTGAAGACCCCAGAGCTCATCACGGAGGGGATCGTTGGTGTTAATTGAGCTCAGCTTACGTTTGAAGTTTCTTTCAGCAAAGACTATAGCCCCTTCTTTTTGTAGCTGTTCTATCTTACTAGGTACTAAACTATCGTTTCTAAGCTTTAAGACAGTAATGTTGGCACTTTTGAGGTGTCGGACTATTTCAAAGCCGCGTGCTTCAGCAAATTCCCAAGCTTGTGCCCGCCCCTCGGACTTATCCAAATCCAGGCTGTCTTCTTTAAATTTCACAAGGATTTCACCCTTGACCCAAGAGTCTTCGACTCCAGATTTTACTTTTTTAGAGTCCGTGAAAGGAGCAAAGTTAAACCGTGAAACTAAAGGTAAGGGACTTGGTAAGGGAGATGCCTCAGGTGACGGAGTAGGTTCGGATGGTGGACTTGGTTCTGAACTAGGAGAAGGACTAGGTTCGGCCGTAGGCTCAGGTGAGGCTGTTTGGGCGCTTTCCGTAGCCTCGATAGCTGATTCTGTAGCCTCCTGGGCAAGAATAAGGGCAGGGTAAAATCCCTGGGAGAAAGTCAGAGTAAAAGAGAGTAATACTGAAAGTATTTGTCTCATGATGGCGGCGATCCGCTGAGCGGACCAATTGCCACGCTTAGCGCGTGGCGCACAACCCGTAAAACTAAAAAAGAAAAGGTCGATAAATCGACCTCTAGTAAATGGGATTATACCCCTAACTTGCCGTTAAGTCAACCCCGATCAAATCGGGGTCAAACTTTCGCAACAGCTTTACTTTCTACGAAAGGGGTATTGACCCCGTTAGAAAATTTAGCCTTGAAAACATTCTACGTTTAGGTTGATTGATCTAACGGGGTTGACAAAGGTATGTCATAACTGCTTCATTTAATATATAGAGGAGGTGAAAACTTTTAAGGTAATCATATAAGAACCTGCGCTAACGCGCAGGACCTTGTGATTATCGAATAATCATGGCAAAAGGAACAAACAGCACTGTTGAGACTTTGGGCTGGTGGCTAGTAGTAATAGGTGCCGTCAACTGGGGTCTTGTCGGACTCGCCTCCTTTTTGGGTGGTGGAGACTGGAATTTAGTAAATATGCTCCTTGGCAGCTGGCCAGCAGTTGAGAACCTAGTTTATGTTCTCGTCGGCGCAGCAGGTCTTTGGATGCTAACTGCAAAAATGAGTTAAAGAGCCTAATTTTTAGGTTTTTTTAAGTCCTTAAGTTTTGCTCTTGTTTTTGTGGCTTGAGCGGATGTCTTCAAGGATTTCTTGTTTTAGCTTTTTTATTTCGTCTTTGACGTGTTCTTCTACGCTTATCTCAATTCTCTGGTTTATCCAAGAGAGAAGTTTGGAATCATAAGGCGCTTTGTGGAAGCGATCGATAAATTCTGCGTGGTGGTGACGGGGTAGGTGCGTCAGAATCCGGTCTATCACGCGGTGGTGCACCATGCTGTCTACCAGCTGTTCAAGTTCTTTTTTTTCTTCGGAACTGATATCGAGTCCTTTAAGCTCAATCTCAACTTCTTCAAATTCTATTAAGTGATCGAAAAATAATTTACTCATTGTTAAATTGTTTAGGTGTTAGATTGTTTAATTCATCCATGGGGTTTAGAACCGGTTTGTATTCTAAACTACCGGGCTTATGCCGTACTTCTCCCAAGGGAACTTTATTGGCAGGGTCATCGACAAAATAAAATAAAACTCTCCCTTTTTTGTACCGCTTTCCGCCTAAAATGTCCATTACTTCCGGACTTCCGCCAAAATGTTTCCCTGTCCACGCCGCAGGCCCTGCGTCACCAATAACAGCTACCGCCGCCTTTCCGTTATCCGGGTTAACAACAATCATCTTGCGCCATTTGTACCAGTCGGCTAAATATCGGGTACGTTTCCCCCAGTCAGGGAAATACATAAGCTGTACTACAACATAATACTTTTCCCGTTCAACTCCTTCTTTGTCGGCAGCGCCCTGAGCAAAATAGCCAAACCCTCCGTTGCCGGGTGCCATCCCTTCAACATTAGCAAGCTCTCCGTGGTTAGCGATTGAGTCACCTGGCCAGCGGCGCAAATGTTGTTCTGCTCCGATATAGCCATAAACTGTGTTCAAACGCTCGCCTTCGAGCGTGGCTACGGCAGGAATACCAGTAGCCTTTTCGATAATTTTGCCAATTACCTTTTCCTCGCCCGAAGTCAAAAATGGCATTGCCCATGGATCTTTGATTGCAGGTAAGATTTGGCGCATTTGTTCTTTTAACCAATCTTGTGGAGGATACGGCAACTCAAAAGTCGGGTTTAGAGCATGAACAACGGTTTGGGGCATAGGTTGAACATTAATCTCCTGCCCTGGAGGCAAAAGGAGCGTAGAACCCAAGGCACCTGCTGTTAAAAGCTTTGCCGAATGCTGGCGGATTTGTTCAAGGTCTAATTTAACATGGGGGTGGTTTTTGACAAACGAAGATTTAATGCCTAAATGGCGCAGTTTTAACTTTTGCCTTAGAGTTTCAAATAGAGCAGAGTCTTTGGGCATTGGGCAATTCGAGTATAGCAAAAGCAAACAATCAGGATTTTTATAAATTTCAAGTATCTCCTACAAATTTACGTTTAATTCTACAATGACGGTCGTCGGTCTAAAATTAAGGCTAAAGCGGCAGTTTTTAACCTTGTCCCTTCCTCTTATCCTGGTGTGCAAACGTATTCCACACCAGGTGTGGAATAGCTTGACACATCAGGATTAACTAATTTCGGAAGGCTCGATATCAATCAAAATCTTTTGCGCTTCTTCGAGGCGTTGTAATACTTCATCTTGACCGAGAATTACCATTGACTCGTTAATGGGCGGCGTCATCCTTTTACCTGTTAAAACAAGACGCATAGTCATGTAAAAGTCCCCTGTTTTAAATCCTTTTTCTTCGATAAGTTTTGTTAAGGCACTATTTATATTTTCTAAATTCCAATCCTTGATATTAGATAGTACGTGTAACGCTGTAGTTACATGCAAAGAGGATTTTTCAACACCCTCAAAAAGATCGCGGCCAACAACTGGCTGGTTTACAAAGAAATCAAGTAAACTGTCGGCTTCAGAAAGTTTAGAGATTCTTTCGCGGATGAGAGCTGCCATCTCCTCACTTACGTTGTATGTCGACCTCTCGTTAAGCATCTTTACTAATTCCACATCTGATGTGGAACGGATATAAAGACCGTTTAACCAATCCAGCTTTTTAGTGTCAAAAATTGGCCCTGCGTGACTTACCCGGTTAAGGTCAAACTTTTCGACAAATTCTGCCAAATCGAACACTTCTTTTCCGTCAGGATGCGACCAACCAAGAAGCCCTAAAAAATTAACCAGAGCCTGGGGTAAATAACCTGCCTCCCGATAAAGCCTTAAATCGACAGGGTCGCGGCGTTTTGATAACTTTTTGTGGTCTGCATTGCGTAAAGTTGGAAAATGGGCAAATTCCGGAGGTTTAACTCCAAAAGCTTGGTACAAAGCAAGCTGGCGGGGTGTATTTGAAATATGTTCTTCCCCGCGGATAACATGGGTAATTTGCATATCGATATCGTCGACGACCGTGTTGAAGTTATAAGTCGGATAACCGTCTGACTTAATAATCACGAAGTCTGTAATCTCGCCGCCGCCAAATTTTATTTCGCCGCGGATAAGGTCGCGCCATGTTTGGTCTTGCCCTGTATTTTTAAAACGGATTGCTCCCTCGTCCTCAAAAGCTTGACCCTTTTTTATAAGTTCGTCAGCCTTGGCTTTGTAAATATCCAGCTTTTCAGACGGTCTGTATGGACCAAACCCTCCAGGCTTGTCCGGTCCTTCATCCCAGTCAAATCCCAACCAGGAAAGTCCTGCATAAATTGCGTCTTCTGCGCCTTCTACGTGACGTTTAGTGTCAGTGTCGTCAACGCGAAGAATAAGCTTTCCGCCATTTTTCCGGGTAAAAGCGTAGTTTAAAAGACAGACGTACGCTGTACCAATATGGGCAAATCCTGTTGGCGACGGTGCAATTCTAGTTCTAATCTCAATCATGCTTCGATTGATTCTACCACGGCCTGGGGATATACTGAAACAGAAAACATGAACCTAACAGAAATTGCCTTCTACGCAAGAGGCACAATTAAATACACTATTATTTTTGTTATCCTGCTTATTGTTGGCAGATTTGCTTGGAATATTGGATACAGTGTCTATATTAGCTATTTTCCGCCTTCTCCGCCGCCGCCAACTATTGTGTGGGGAAAATTGCCGCCCCTGCATTTTCCCGAGAAACCAGGGCTTCCGGCATTTTCCTATACTTTGCAAACCGCGACCGGAGAATTACCTAAATTAACAACCACAATGCCCGTCTATTTTATGCCCAAACAGCAAATCTCTTTCTTAAAACTTGAAGAGGCGCAGGAGCTTGCGGCCAACCTTAGATTCCCGGGTACCGGAACGTCACTTTCTGAAACTATTTACCGTTTTTCCCGGGAGGGAACTTCTTTAACTTTGGACATTAATACTGTCAATAAAACACTTTCTGTCAACTATCGCCTTTCCGACTCTCCTGAATTACTAACTCTTAAACTAAAATCTCAAGAAGAGGCAGAGAGAGATGCTAGTTCCTTTCTCTCGTCTGCTGGTTTACTTACAGAAGATTTACAAAAAGGAAATACTTCTTTTGAATTTCTACGGGTTGACGGCGACCAGCTCGTAACAGCAAGCTCTCTTTCTGAGGCAAATTTTGTACGGGTTAATTTTTTTAGACAGCCTGTTGGGGAAACACCTGTCGTTGCCCCAAACAGAAAAAAGGCTAATGTTTGGTTTTTGGTTACCGGATCCGAAGACAGGGATTTAAGGATTATTGCCGGTGAGTATCATTATTTCCCAATCGACCTTGCTCAATCCTCAACCTATCCTCTCAAAACGACCCAAATCGCCTGGAATGAGCTCATCTCGGGCAAAGCATATATTGCCCAATACGGACAAGATGTTACCAAAATAACAGTTAGAAAAATTTATCTGGCTTACTACGACTCGGGTACAGCGCAAGGATTTTTACAACCGGTAATCGTTTTTGAAGGAGATGGAGGATTTGTCGCTTACGTCTCTGCCGTTACCCCAGACCAGCACACAACTACTTCTGACTAATTTCTTCTTTTTCCCAAACATAGCTTGCAAAAATCCAATCGATTAAAGCTCGCGTTTCTCCAAAGCGGTTGGTTGAACCAACTAAAGCAATCAAGACTTTGTGATCATCGCGGTCAGTTCTCGTCACTAAAGATTCGCCAGAGGTGATGGTGTGTCCTGTTTTTATTCCGACCACGCCCGGAACATTGCCCAAAAGCTGGTTTGTGTTAGTTAGGCGATGCACGGTTCTCCCATCAACACTTGTTACAACCGCGCTTTGTAAGCCCACAATCTGGGCAAATTTTGGCTCTTCCATGGCGAGTCGAGCCAGCATTGCCAAGTCACGCGCCGTAGAAAAATGCAGGTATTCATCATACCCCACGGGATTAGTAAAATGGGTTTTAGAAAGTCCCCAATCCGAAGCCAACTGGTTCATGGCATTTATAAACTCTCCCCGCCCACCCGGGTAATTGGCGGCTAATGCCGTGGCGGCGTCATTTGCAGAGTGAATTAACGTTCCATAAATTAGAGCTTCTGCCGAAATCCTTTCACCGGTGTAAAGCCCCATCTTCTGTCCGGACACATTATTAATTCCGGTAACCGTCAAAATATCATCCGGTTTATAGGTTTTCATTGCCACCAATGCGGTCGCAATCTTGGTCGTCGAAGCTGGAAGTAAAGGATCTTCTGCATTTTTGGAAAAAAGTTCAACGCCCGAATCCACGTCAAACGCATATACTCCCCGCGCAGTTAACACAGGAATTTCTCCTATCCCACGGAACACAGGTTTGGGGTTTTCCTCGACAACAGCTTGGGCTAAGACAGCTTGTCTTTCAGGTTGTGGAGAGTAGTAAAAATAACCCATGCCCACAAAGGATATTAAGGCAATTCCAACCAAGGGAAGAAAAATATCTCTCCTTCTTGAAGATTGTTTTTTCTTCGTTTGGCCTGTTTTTTTCTTTATACTAGATAGCATCTTTTTTTGATAAGCGGATGTCGATCCTCTCCATATCCCGCGGGAAGAGCGACGCTTCACGGATGTTGGCTAAATTTAGAGTCTTCATTGTCATTCTTTCTAAACCAAACGAAAAACCGCCATGTGGAGGCATTCCGTATTTAAAAGCTTGGAGGTACATTTCAAAATCATCGGGATTCATCCCTCTTTCTTTGATAATTTTAGAAAGTTCTTCATAATCATCAACCCGCTGACTGCCGCTTAAAACCTCTACCCCGCGGTATAAAAGATCATAGCTTAGACTATATTCTGGATCTTCTGGATCAGGTTTTGAATAAAATGCTCGCTTTTTGGTCGGATAATGGGTAACTGTAACAAAATCTGATTTGTGTTCTTCCAGCGCCCAAGCGCAAATTTCCCTCTCGTCTTCCGGCGTTAAATCCGGGTCATTTGAAGGCTTTCTTCCAAGTCTTTTTGCAACAATTTCTTGCACTTCGCGCATTTTTAATCTGGGAACTTTGGAGCCAATCTTTGGCGCTTCAACACCATAACTTTCCAAAATTTCGCGGCATTCTTGGGAGGTATAAGTCAACGTCTCTCGGCCAATAAATTCAACAGCATCCAACAATTCTTCAAATCCAACAAATCCCAACTCGCAATCCATTTGGATAGATTCCGAAAGATGCCTTGTGGTAATTGACGGCTCAGAACGGTAGGCATGTGACACTAAATAAACACGCTCGAACACCGGCACCATAATTTGCTTGTAAAGTTGAGGGCTTTGCGTCATAAAAGCTTGATGGCCATAATAATCAACCTTGAAAACTTCTGCGCCTCCCTCGGTAGAAGAATATGAAATTGTTGGCACAAAAACTTCTGTGCACTCAAGTTTTTGAGCTGCACGCCGGAAACCTTCCATAATGGCTTCTTGCACTTTAAAAATCTGTTTTACTTTCGGATGACGTAAAGTTAACGCGCGGTTATCTAACAGCGTCGGTAATTGAAGTTCCAGTTTTTCAACACCCATATCAATAGGCAGTTCTTGAGCTTTTGCTAAGACTTCAATTTTTTCTGCTTGCAGTTCAACAGCACCTGTCGGAAGATCCCGATTGACAAGCTTTTCGGGACGAGCGGCAACAATGCCTTCTACCGAAACTACGTCTTGCGGTTTTAATCCTTCGGCTAATCCGCCCTGGCAGACAACCTGTAAAATTCCCGAGCGGTCGGAAACGTCAAGAAAAACAATTTTGCCGTGGTCACGGCGCGTCCAAACCCAGCCAGAGATTTTGACCTTATGCTCGACCTTGTCAGGTGTGTGGGTAATTAACGTCCGCTCCATAATAATTACAGTTATTTCAAGCTACTTGAAAAGTAGCGACATGCGATTAAATAATAGCTAGATAGGAACAAAAAGTCTACTTAAATTGAAATACTCTTCAGTTTAAGCTGGAGGGATTTATTGCCATTCCAAACGTTTTCTTCAACTGCGTAAACAATATTTACTGGTAAATCTGGAGACAAATTTGCATACCACTCGCCCATCCGGAAACCAATTGCGGTAAAGACAGGGTGCTGGGATGTTGGGGTGTTAGCGTCCTGAGATAAGACAAGTTTTAAATGATTCTTCTCTTTACCTAAAAGTCTCGTTTCTAAAACGTTTACACCTCTTGTTTCAAATGCCGGCTCGGGATTTCCGAAACCAAATGGCGCAAATTTAGCAATTTGACCCAACAAAGCTTCAGTTGCATCTGGAAGATTTATTTCGCAATCAATGCGTACGTTTTTTTTCAATACCTCGTCGCTAATCTCTAATTCACTTATCTCCTCTAGTCTTTGTCCTAAAAGTTCAACATCCGATGTCTTGACTATAAAACCTGCCGCCATTGGATGACCACCAACGCTTTTAAATAACCCATCTCCTGCTTTTTTCAATAACTCTAAAATATTTACGCCAGAAATTGAACGCGCCGAGGCTTTTGCGTATTCATCTCCAATCGACAAAACAACTGCTGGCCTGTGGTATTTATCAACTAACCGTCCGGCCGCTATTCCAATAACTCCTTCTTCATAACTTGCGTGGTAAACATACAAAAGTTTAGGGATGTTTCCGTCAGACCAAACTGGATCAAGGTGATTATCTGTGACATGCGAAACAACGGCTTCTGTTTTTTCCTGCCTTAGGCGATTACTCTTGCACAGTTTTTCCGCTAACACCCTAGCTCTTTCCCTATCTCTTACACATAAGAGCCTGAGACTCTCCATAGCGTGATCTACCCTTCCTGCAGCATTTAAATGCGGGCCTAAAATAAAACCTATGTGGTAAGTATCTAAAGTATCCTGGGAAACGGCCGCCTCGCGGCAAAGTGTTTTTATTCCCAAGCGGGAACTAGTGCGCAAAACCTCTAATCCGTGAACAACAAGCTGGCGGTTAATGTCAACCAGGGGTAGAACGTCGGCGATGGTTCCGAGAGCCACTAGCCCAAGGTGGTCAGATGGAGTACTAGGGTGTTGGGGCACTAGAGTATCAGTTCCCAGCACGCCAACACACTGATACACTAGCTCCCTGGCAAGAATCCATGCGACAGCCGAGCCGGAGATTTGTGTAGTATGGATAACTGCCAAAGCTCCGGGTGTTTTTCCCCCAGGCTGGTGATGATCTGTAATGATAACATCTAATCCTTGTTGTTTTGCAAACTCCAAACCTTCGTATGCGGTAATACCGTTATCTACAGTAATCAATAGTTTGCAATCTTTAATTTCTAATTTTAAATT
Organism: Microgenomates group bacterium Gr01-1014_5; assembly: GCA_007376395.1. Classification (GTDB taxonomy): domain Bacteria; phylum Patescibacteriota; class Microgenomatia; order UBA8517; family UBA10165; genus VMGE01. The sequence continues at coordinate 15,786 of VMGE01000002.1, forward strand.
TTTAATTCCTGTCTCTGACAGGCCGTACCCTTCTGTAAAACGGCTGGGAATATAAGGCATTGCGCGAGCACCCAACGCATCTAAAGTCTCCCAGAGAATAGCAGTTGCAGAAATTCCGTCAACGTCATAATCACCATAAACAATAATTTTTTCCTTAAGTCTGATTGCCTCCTTAATCCGTTTTACGGCTTTATCGAGTTGATTTTGGTCTACACCAAAATCTTTTGCTGTTAATTTCTCGGGGTTCGGTGGATTAAAAAACTCCTCTTTTTGCTTCTTTGTTTTAATCCCACGATTCTGAAGGAGAATCTCTATTATCCTTTCAATACTTTTCATACCCTTGGTTTGATAGAATGATACCATGACTGCGAAGGTAAGACGGCAGATTAAAATTCCCCCATTTGTTAAAAATATTTTAGACAAGTTCGCTAAGGCTGGATATGAGATTTATATTGTCGGCGGGGCTGTGCGTGATGTTCTGATGAGTAAGGAGACTTACGATTGGGATTTTACAACTAATGCCACACCCGACGAGATTCTACAAGTCTTCCCTGAAGGCTTCTATGACAACAAATTCGGCACAGTCGGATTGGCCGATGAGTCGCATCACAACCCATATGAAATCACCACTTTTCGTCGTGAGACGGGATATTCTGACCGCAGACGTCCTGATCACGTAGAATGGGGAAAGTCTTTAAAAGAAGATTTGGCACGGCGCGATTTCACGATCAACGCGATGGCCCTTCGACTCGTTCCACTCGCTCAGGGTAAACACTCTTTTGAAGTCATAGATATGTTTGGCGGTAGACAAGATTTGAAGACAAAGCTTATCCGGGCGGTTGGAAACGCTGTTGAAAGATTTGACGAAGACGCCCTGCGCATGATGCGGGCAGTGAGGATAGCGGCTGAACTTGGTTTCGAAATCGAACCCAAGACGTTTGAGGCAATTAAAATACACTCGGCTTCCGTAAAACACGTTGCCTGGGAAAGAATCAAAGCAGAACTTTTCAAAACCTTGGCTTCTGACAATCCTTACGAGGGCGTGATGTTACTTTATAACTCGGGTCTCTTGGAGCAAATCTTGCCCGAGATTATAGAAGGGTTTGGTGTTGAACAAAAAAGTCCAGAACGGCACCATATTTATGACGTGGGAACTCATTGCCTGTATGCCTTAAAGTTTTGCCCCTCGCGCGATCCACTCGTGCGCTTTGCAACACTAATCCACGACATCGGCAAACCAAAGACACAAAAAATCACAGCCGCGGGTGTTATTACCTTTTACAACCATGAAGTAGTTGGCGCAAGACTGGCAAAAGAAATTGCCGATAGGCTGCGTTTTTCACGCGATGAGCGCGACAGGCTTTGGAGGCTTGTGCGCTGGCACCAATTTACTGTTTCAGAAAAACAAACAGACACTGCTTTGCGCAGGTTTATAAGAAACGTAGGGAAGGAAAATGTACAAGATATGCTTGATTTGCGTACCGGCGACAGACTTGGCGGGGGTGCGGCAGAAACCTCTTGGCGGTTGGAAGAATTTAAAGAGCGTTTAGAAGAAGTGCAACTTCAACCTTTTTCAGTCCGTGATTTGAAAGTAAACGGCAAAGATATTATGCAAACCTTGAATATTCCTTCAGGACCAATAATCGGCAAAATTCTAAACGAGCTGTTTGGCGAAGTTGAAAAAGATCAGTCCAGAAATACCCGCGAATATTTACTGCAAAGGATTGAAAAATATAAATAAGGTGACTGTTATCTCTTTTTACCCCTCCACCATTTTTCCAATTCTTCCCAAGTAACAAGTAGCGGAACAGCGACAAACGGCGAAGAGTAAGTTCCGGAAACTGTGCCTACAAGAAGAGCCGCGACAAACCACTTTATAGTCGTTCCCCCCATAATAAAGAGGGCAAACAGCATAAAAATAATCGTTAATGAATTATTGACCGATCGGACTAGGGTTTCTGATACTGCTTTGTTTGCTAAATCGTACAAAGGCACCCCCGGATGTTTGCGCATTGATTCGCGTACCCGGTCGTAGACAACAATCGTATCGTGTACTGAAAAGGAAAGGATGGTCAGCATTGCCGTCACAAAAAGAATATCTACTTCTACTCCCATATAGTGTCCGAGTGCCGCAAACGTACCCAAAAGAGCCACCGAGTCATGGATCATCGCCAAAATCGCGGAAACTCCAAACTTCAAACTTTTAAACTGATAGGTAACCCACAGCAAAATCCCTAAAGAAGCAATGGCTACCGCAACATAGGTTTTACGCAATATCTCCTGCGACAGGGCAGGTCCAACAGACTCAAAGCGCACAATTTCAGGATTTTCACCCAAAGCTTGACTTAAACTTGCGCCTAATTTTCCTGCTTTCTCTTGGTTAAATTCCGGGCCGTATTTTAACTGAAGCGTCCGCGCGGCAGATTGTGTAATTGATTTTGGCGCTTCTTCTTTTTTTGCCTCTAAAGCAGTTTTTATTGAATCAGGGCTTTGTTGAGAAGGAAAGCGGTAATCAACAGTTACCCCTCCGGTAAAATCAATTGAATAACGGAATCCCCAAACAAAAATAGCGTAAAGTGACAGGGCTAGGGCTAGTCCAGAAACTAGCAGATACAAAGGCCTAAGCTTCATCCAATTCAGACTCATTCTTTCCTCCTTCCAAACGTACGCAATAGCGTGCGTGTGGCAAAAACGCCGGTAAACAAGCTTAGGGCAATTCCCAATCCCAAAGTAAGGGCAAACCCGCGGACAGGTCCGGAAGTATGCAAAAACTCGAGGTTGAGAGGGTTAAATAAAATAAAAACAGTGACCAGAGTCGCGATGTTTGCGTCGCGAATTGAATCCCAAGCACGTCCAAATCCTGCTTCCATGGCGTCCTGCCAACGCCTACCCGCTCTTAGCTCCTCCTTCATACGCTCAAAAATTAAAATGTTTGAATCAACCGCCATTCCCACAGAAAGAATAAAACCCGCAATCCCGGGCAAGGTCAAAACAATAGGAATTAATTTATAAAGCGCTAAAGAGAGAATCCCATAAATAACCAAGGCGACGCTTGCCAAAAAGCCTAACTTTCCGTAGTAAAGAACCATAAAAAGAACGACCATCGTCAAGCCAACCACTCCAGCCACCACGCTTGCCTGCACAGACTCTCTCCCCAGACTTGCTTCTATTGTTCTTTGCTCAATTAAAGTAACCGGTATCGGCAATGCTCCGGAATTTAAAAGAGATGATAAAGTTTTGGTTTGCGAGGTCGTAAAACTACCGTTTATTTGCCCTACTCCTTCGGTTATGGGTGTGTTGACAATTGGAGCAGAAATCGGGTTCTCGTCTAAAAAGATCGCCAGGGGCTTGCCGACAAGCCTACTCGTTATATCACCAAATTTTTTCTTCCCTTCATCTTTAGTCTCAAACTCTATAATCGGCTCGCTGGTGGTAGAACTAAAACCCGGCCGCGCACGTTTAAAGTCAGCACCCGTAAAACCGGTAGGTTTTGTATTGGCAAGCGTCAGGGGTGTTCCCGACACGGTTGCCTCATCCGGGTTTACTAACTCGCGGAAATCAAGCTGGGCAGTACGGCCAATTAAATCTACGGCGCTTTGTGTATCTTTCACCCCAGGAAGTTCTATAAGGATACGGTGTGACTGTCCTATTTTAGAAGTCTGGACAGTTGCCTCTGAAACACCAAAGATATTAACGCGCCTCTCTATTGCCCGCCTTGTCCCGTCAAGGGCCGAAACCAAATCTTCTTGCGGAAGTTTGGACACATCGGCTTCAAAAGTTAAATGACTGCCTCCGGCAAGGTCTAATCCTAGTTTAAGTTCGAAGTCGCGGACAAAAACAAAGTCTCCGTTTCTAAATAAAATCGGCTGGCGAACAAGAGTAGAGTCAACTCTAACTCCCAAGAAATCTAATTTAATCGGAAAAGACGCAGGCAGAACGAAAAGTAAAGATAAAAACGTTATAAAAAAGATGAAAGCTAATTTTTTCACAGGCAGCATTACTGTTGTTTCCTTTTGCGCGTCTTGAAGAACTTCTCGTCAAGCGCAAGTTGACGGGATTCAGCAAATTGATAAACCAGCCTCCCTTTTTCTTTTTCTTCCCGTAATTTGACGTAATCTCCTGATTTTATGCCAACCGCCATAACAAAACGGGAAGGAATGGTTACAGCTAGACTATTTCCTGTTCGAAAAACCTTTTGTACCATTGTTTGGTTAATTAACAAAATCGTGCTCACTGCCAATAATCATCACTCGGCTACCGGTCAAAATTCCAAGAATAAATGGGTCGCGCCTGGTTTTACGGAATCCAAACTCTTCACGCGTCATTGGGCTGTAAGTTATTTCAATTCCCCGCTTTGCTTCTTCTTGGTGGATTAAATTGCCAAGCTCAGGTAAAACCACTTCTCCCACTACTAAAACATCTACCTGGTCTGTGTTACTTCTTTCTAAATGCCTGACAAACTCACCTGAAAACATGACAAAGCTTAATTTTCCTAATTTGCCGCGGTTTTTGCGGATGGCAAAACCCAAGCCCGTGGTTTTGGCCACAAGCTGTAATAGTTCTTGAAAAAAAGGATAGTCTTTGTTAAACCAATAATAGAGTCTGTTGCCGCGTGCTTCTTTGTATACCATGCCGGCTTCTTCCATTCTCGCCAGTTCACGGCGCACTGCGTTAATTTCTTCATTGGTTCGGCGCACAAGGTCGCGCACGTGATACATTTCCTTGGGGTTTTCAAGGAGACTTTTAAGGAGCTTAACTCTTACTTTCGAAACTAAAAAATCGGTTAGGCTGGCCATATATATGCTTCATGTTGGGCAGTCCCGATTTAATCGGGATTAATATGTTACTTTACTTGTTGGGTCGGTTACTTCAATCCAGATTGGGCCGCGTACAAAACTAATCTCTTTCCCTTTGGCGTCCGTAAAACGGGTGCGGGTGCTTCTTGTTGTTTTTTTCCAAGTCGCTTGAATAACATTGCCGTTTTGGAAAACCAAAGCCTTGCCGCTTCCAATTGTGTCATACAGCATATGTTTCAATTCATCAATCGGGCCTTTTGATTTTGTGTAGAGAATAACAACGTTTGCAGCCGATACTTGCTGGTCGTTGTTCATATCTTTGTGGATTTGCCCTCCGTTTTCTCTTTTATAAGAGTTTGAGGCAGAATCGTAATTCCAAGCAACCGCATATTGAGTCTGACCTTCCCAAAAAGGAAAAGATATTTTTGTTGCCGTTGGGTTTTCTACTGCTTTGCCGTCAACAAACGGCCATTTAACAAAATCTTCGTCCCAAGCGTTACCTTTTTTATCTTTAGCAAACAAGCCGCGTTTTTCTGCTACAGTCCACAATTTGTCAGTCGTTGAATACATGGTGTGCTCTGTCGCCACAGTCCTGTCGAAACGTTCATAGTCGCGCCAAAAAGTAGGAAAGCCTATTGAGAATTGATTTAAATCATTGTATTGTTCCCAGCCATATTTGCGAACTGCCCCCAAAGCATCGGCAGGACCCGGCTTGTTGGCTCCTCCGACGTGGACATATAAGGGATACTCTCCATACTCAGACGCCCAATCCATAAAGTAAATACGCGCGGAACGAACCGGTCCAACTTGGGTTTCTTCTGCCGCAACTCCGCAATAAAAAACAGACAAGAAACGCGTAACTCCACCCTCGGCTATTGCTTCGTACACTATGTCTGCCTTTGATAAACCCGATTGAGGACGGGCTTCTTCATGGTTTTCAATACTCACGGTCAACGGCCGTCTCTTTTCCCAAACCTCACGCTCGGCCTTTGTATACATACCGCCGTTAAGAGGGCATTCTTCTGTTTTCGGGAGAGAGGTATCAATCTTTGCTCTTTTATCCTGAACCCCAGCAGGAGACAAGACTGGAGTGGAAATTAGGGCGCTAAACACAAAATAAGAAACCCCGGAAGTTAATAGATAAAGACCTACTCCGCCCAGAATAAATTTAGCTTTTTGTGATTGCAGAAAATTCCCCATCTTTTAATTATACTAATTATCTAATCTCTAATCTCTAATCAACTTTTCTTAACCGCCTCTTCAAGTGCCTGTTTTTCTTCGACAGACAACTCATACTTCGATTTACCACTTACCACCGGCTTGACATAAATTCTTGTGCCTTCCCGCCCATGCAGGCTTAATAGAACTACTCCTGAATTATTACCGTCAAGCAGAGCTAAAGCAAAAGACTGATTGCTCCCTGTATTAGAATATGGGTTAAAACGCACTGATGCAACTTTAGATATATGGCTTTGGGTTTTTTTATCTAAGACCCCCAGGCCTCCTTCGACCTTTTTTAAATGTTCGGCAAGATTTGCCTGTCCGGAAAGCAGGCGTTCAAGGATACTCCTCAAGTCCGTGCGCCCGGTCGTTGCAACAAGCTTCTTGTAATGCTGGTCAGTTTGCCACAGCCAAAATGTTATCACGGCAAGCCAGATAATTAAAACTAAAAATGCCGCACCGCTGAGTAACATTTAGACTCACTAATTGTATTTGCCGCACCCCAAAGAGTCAAGACTTATTCGTAAAACCATGCAAAACCCGGCTCTGCAACTTCTTTGATATTACTTTTTAACATTTTGTAAACTCCGTCTTCTTTTATTGTTTCCCATGTTCCTTCGTAAAAGTGCATTTCGGCTTCTCCGTCCACCCAGTTTTTTGTCGAGAACTTAACAAGGGCGGTGTCCTTAGTATTTTCAAACTGTTCGGATTTGATAACATTGACGTCCAAAATATCGGTAAACCGGTTTGTCCATTCTTCGAAATTGGTCTTTTTCAGATACTCACGGCTTAATAACTTAAAACCGTCTTCCATCCTGCGGGCTTTGAGGTAAGTATAAAAAGCTTTAACCGCCTCTTCCGGAGAAACAGAAGGGTCAACCTCTATTTTTGCGACGTTTTGATCGGTGAAGTCCGGCACCATTGTTTTTGCCGAGTCAGCATTGATAAAGAGCGACAATCCGGCAAGACTCATTGTATTTATCCCTACAACAGCCCCGCATTGGTCAACCAAAGGCCCACCACTCATTCCCTTGACCAAACTAATATCGGTTTGGGTGTAGCCGATGGGCATTTGCTTGGATTTCCTAAAGTCAATAAATCTCCCCCTAAGGCTTGTAGCCTTACCGGTTAAACTGGTTCCCAAGGCGTATCCGGTCGCAATAAGCTGCTCGTCTGCGTAAAGGGCTATCGAGTCAGGCAAGGGCAAAACAAGGTCAGCGTAATGTTTCTCGATAAACAAAACCGCCAAGTCAATATCTTTATTACCAAGAATTTTAGTTGGAGTAACAAAATTTCCGTCAGGAAAAATGATTTTGGGGCTTGGTTCGTAGGCAATTACATGGAAGTTGGTAAGCACTTGGTCGGGAGCGATGAAAAATCCCGTCCCTTCTGAATAGCCGCCGACTACACGAACAACCGAGCCTACCATTTTGTCCCGTACCCCAAAAGAGCAAAGAAACTTACCCATATAGCCATATTGATTGGTTAGATAATCTGCTATCACAAAAAGGGAGGCAACTAAATAAATGCAGATCCCCAAAATAAAAATCGACTTTAAAAAGTTTTTAAGACTCCTGAACGGAAAAATAACCGCCTCAAAAACAATTACTGCCAGTCCAAGTAAAGTCTTAATAATTATTTTTATGAGGTAGTAGAGAGAGTAAGTCACGAGCTTTAAGGGGAAAAGGTAAAGAGGGAAAAGAAGCCGCTTAAAATAAGCCTTTAGCCGTTTAACAAGATTAAACCCGCGGGTACGGATTTTGTTCGCCAACTTTTCAAAGAGATCCATTATTTAATATGGGACAATTGGTCGCCAAGATGCCGATATTTACACCAGGAACAGTTTTCGCCTTCTTCCGGCGCTGGTCCTTCTAATAGAGTGTTCACCTCTATCACAAACTTCATGAACGCCTCGCGGTCTATCGGTACTTCTAACCATGTAGGCGGAAACGTAATAGAAGTACTTCCGCCGGTAAATGAAACAGCATCAGGATAAAAGATAAGTAATCCTGCCCTCGCTATTTTTTTAGACTCGCCTTCATCTGGATGTTCAAACGCATAAGCGTAGGTCCACAACTGAGATTGGTACTTAGAAATTTTTTCCTCGTTTGGCGCGCTGAGTTTAAGATCGATGATCATATATGTTCCGTCGGACAGGCGCACAAGAAGATCGTATTTACCTTTAACGTACACATTTGTACCCGGAATTAATTTTGATCCAACAATCTTTTCTTGACTTTCTACAATCCCAGCTGGTAATGCTGGTGAAAGCTCGCGCAGGTCTTTACCAACCATGTTGCCCTGAATCCTGGTATTTATTGCCGTGAAGACAGAAGGGAAGATTCCTTTCGGGCGATCGATTCCGTGCTTAATTTTCAGCCAATAGCAAAGCTTGCATTCTTCGTAAAGGTAGGCAAAGTCTGAAGGTGATAATTTTAGCACTAATCGCATTATACCAGGCTTAAGAAGATAGACTTAAAAAGAGTCAAGTTAAATTTGAAGTTTTAACTCAATCTCTTCTTTTAATAAATCAAACTTCACTACAAACTTATCAAAAAATCCATATTGCCCAACTACACCATAAGAATAATCAGGCATTCTGGGAAAGAATCCCACTTCAACCTCATGATCCCAACCTCCGATACTAATACTAACTTTATGCAAGTAATATTTCTCAGGAGATCCTGTAATTCCACTTACCTCTCTGGGAATACCGCTTTCCACATTTAATCCAAGTGCGGTTCCGATATCGGAATGAAAAATACACAAGTCAGCACCAGAATCCACTAACACGGAATATCTCACGCAAGATTCTCTTGTTGCTACTTCTATCGGGATAACCGGGCGAAGAATTTTTCCAAACTTTTTATATTTAAACTTCATACATTCGAACCTACATAAGGAAGTAGGCGGCTTGGCATCTTGGTAAGTATCGGCATGGAAAAGCCTTTACTTTTAGCCTTATCCCAAGCAGATTTAGCAGTCTTACCAGACGAGATTACAGTTTTCTCATCATCTTTTAAGGCTACCCACAAACCCTTGTATTTTCTATAAATATTTGTCCAGTCTATTGCTGCCATGTCTTGAGTATATCACAGACCCTAATTTGAAAAGTGATTAGCCTTAAAAGGAGTCAATTTTCAGCCAATAGCAAAGCTTGCACTCTTCATAAAGGTAGGCGAAATCCGAAGGTGACAACTTAAACACAAGAGTATTCTACACCTTCGGATGAAGTCCTGAGTAGCTTGCCCTGAGCTCGTCGAAGGGAAACCGAAGGGCAAAGTCGGAAAGGGAAAGTTTGTATATATTTATATTCTATATTTAATCAGCAGTCTCTATAAAGTTTAATAAACCCTTTAACAGGCTGGGCCGCAGTTTCATTGTTTATATTTCTATCTGCACAATATGATGTTTTAAACCAATCAATTAACTTCTTTTTTCCTCTGCTCGAGTTACAACTAAAGCAACACATTGCAACAGTGTTATGATTATTCCAAGGAGGTAGATAATTCATATGCTCAATAGTAGCCCAATCATTTCGTAAACCACCAGACCTGGGATCTTCCATTACTTTATGGCAATATACACAAAGTTTATCTCTTTCTTTAATTTTAACTAGTTCTATTTCAGAAATACCATATTTATTTGACATTAATTATCCATTTCTCCTTTCATAGATTTATCTAAAACAGAATCAAAAATTCTAACTATCATTTACATTCAATTAACAATCTATCTAAAAATTTCTCACTAAATTTCTTTAGAATATACTTTTCAGATAAAATACATGCATAATTTTCTAGCTCTTTTATATCTTCTTCTGTAAATTGATCGACCCCAGATCCGTGAACAACCTTGCTTCTTTTTTGGTAATATCCTTTAAATATATTTACGAAAGATGTGTCTTTTCCTAAAAATTTTGTCATTCTCATCCTGAATTTATAACTTATTTCTGAGCCACCTTCTGGCACAATTATACTTTCTAGAATCGCAACAAACAACGCCCCTGTAATATCTAATTTATCTGAAGACGTAGCACTATTAAGCAACACTGCAATCAGATCTATTTTTTTATCTGTGGAGTTGATTGTTTTATCAAATATTTTCTTTGCCTTATTAATATCACCATTTTTCAAATCACTTAATTTTCTTCGGGTTCTAAATAATACGTTTGGATATGTTTTTGCAATGCCCTTACCCTTATTAAAAAATCCCTCTAAAAAGCTGATCTCTACTGCACAACCCAAGACTAACTTAAAAACAAAGTCTAAATTCTCTTGTAAATCTCTCAATTCATGAGGACTTTTTATGTAATTTGATTGTATTACTATTTTGTACCCTGCTCCTAAATAATGCTGTTGATTAATATCAATAAAGGAGTAAGAATTATTTTTATAATTTATAGCTCCATCATTAATTATCAATTCGGCCAAACCAAAAAACTTTTTTCTTTCACTTATGGTAAAAGTATCTAAGATAATGGTTAGCTTTGAATTACTGAAAAAGGTTAAGGGTAACTTAACATCTTCTGCTATATTCTTAATTAAAATAGGAGCTGTAATCTTAATCATATTCTACGATTCCTCTACCTTTTCGATTTTGAATTGTTCAAGAGTACTTTTATTTAAAATAATGAATACTCCTCCTATTTTATCCATCTCTGCAGATTGCATACGCACTACTACTATAAATTTATCATCTTCAATCTTCCATCCAGGTACTTCAAAATCTTTATTTTGATATATGTAACTTTCATTACTAAACGGAAAACAATATTTATTGTCCTTCTTTCTAACAGCCACAGAAATTGTGTTCTCTTCACCTGGTACAAGAACTTCCCGAGGATGTGTAAGTGCTAGTCCAAAATCTACATCCTGATAATCGGGAGTTAACGGCTCTCTACTATTATTCCAACGAGCTATTACTGTATTCATCAATGCTCTAGAAGAATAATCTGAAAATAAAAGGTAAACTCTAACTTGAGTTGCAGGTCTATTTAAGAATTGTAGAATTCCATACCTTTTTTTATTAAGTATTTTTAGATTCAAAGATTTAAAAACTCCTTGTGAAAGAGATAAATTTGAAGGTTCAGACACTTGAATTTCAATATCAGGTTTAATAGATTTATCAAATAGATAGAGCCCAAATGCCAATACAAAACCTAGTAAAGAGGATGCCAAATCAACGGGTATTTTAAGTGTAAATATTTCAGTCATTTTGCACCCTCCACAATTGCAATTTCCTCCGGCATTAGACCGTAGAGTTATAAATTAGTTATCGGCTCTTTTTATCTCCTGTGTTTTTTGCCGTGTTTTTGGCTCAAATCACTTGCCGCAACTCTTTTAACTATCTTGCTTTTGCTCTTTTTTAATAGTCTGGCAGCTGAACTCGCTGCTTTTTTACCTGTTGTCTTTGGATGTGCCATAAATTTTCACCTCCCTGGTAACCAGTTTCGGTATAAGTTTGGTTTTCGCCATTATCTCACGAAATGCGTTGCAGTCAACTGTTAACTTGTATATTAAAGTGAAGCTTATTTGAGGCTATCTTAAAATCTTATGGGCAACGAGCGTGGGGTTTATTAAAAAACTAAACAATTTTGAATCTACCTGAGTTAACGAATTTAATACTGTTATAATCGTTTGTATCAGTAAATTCAAACTGCCAAATTGAGTATATGTCAGTTTGGGATTTATCAAAAAATAAAGTAATAACTTTTTTATTAGTATGTTCCTGCCATTGTCTGAATGGGTAATATAACTGTCTTATAATCACATTAGAGGAATTAGTAGTTTTGGCCTCAATTAAGACAACTTGCTCTTTACCTTCATATCCAGCGTCAACTTCCGTTTGAACACTTTCAACCTTAATTATTTGATCGTTAATGGTAAATTCGAACTGGGGTGTATATTTTCTTCCTCGAATTGTGAGCACAAGAGTAGGATCTCCAACAAATGATCGAACCAAACTTGCGGCATATGCATAATCAAGATGTTGCATCTCTGAATCTCCAATTGACGACGTGTCTAATGGGAATTGTAACTTTGAAGTATACATGGTTACGTCACTATTAATTTTTGGAATGTCTATATATCCTTCTCCTCTAATAATATTATAAATTCCATTTTTTACTGGTAATAAAAATAGATTATTTTCTTTAAAAATTTCTGGCCTTTGTTCCCTTGTATCTTGTTTGCATAAAATTCGAACTTCCTTCTGGGTAGTTGTTCTAAAATCCTGACAGGATACTTTAATTTGAGAAGCAGTAATTACAAAAGGAGATTTATCAAAATCGTGATGTGGTATGTTGTAGTCATTGAAAATTTTTTTCCAAGAGTTACTATTTGCCATAAGTTTTTAGTTTACTAGTTGTTCGCAAATGATAATTGCTTTCTTTCTAAGTTTCTATTCAACTCCTCAAATCTTTTAACAGACAAGTCTAAATATAGCGCTTCTGTGTCAATACCAACAAATCTTCTTCCATATAAATATGCAGCAAGACCAGTTGTAGAGCTACCGGTAAAAGGGTCGAGGATTAAGTCTCCTTTTCTTGTACTTGCCAAGACAATTCGTTTAAGCAAATCAAAAGATTTTTGAGTCGGATGTTTGCCGAACTTTTTTTCAACAGGTTTTGGTGTACCAATTGACCAGACAGACCTCATTTGAAGATCGGGCTTTTTTAAAGAGTCTTCTGGCCAATTTCCATTTTTCATTAATTCATAATTAAAAGTGTGTTTACCTTTTTTGTCTTTCCTAGCCCAAATTAAAGTTTCGTGACTTGCGGTGAAAAAACGACAGCTTAAATTGGGAGATGCATTTGGCTTAAACCAAGATATGTCATTAAGTATATGATATCCAAGAGATTGAATCGCGTGGCCGCACTGATAAATTGAATGGTATGTTCCGCTCACCCAAATAGTTCCGTTAGGTTTTAGAACTCTTTTACATGCCTCAAGCCATTTGTGATGGAATTCATAATCATCTTTAAATCCCTTGCTTTTGTCCCAGTCACCTTTATTCACACTTACCATTCTCCCTGCATGAACTGTAAAACCTCCATTAGATAAGTTGTATGGGGGGTCAGCAAAAATCATATCAAATGTCCCTTCGTCAAAATCTTTGAGTAGTTCTAGAGAATTATGATTATAAAGCCGAAAGTTTGGTTTATTGTAGTAAGGTTCGGGGATAGATCGGGTTTTATTTGGCATACTCCATTTTTATAGAATTTGTCCTAGAAGTCAAGGCCTATTTCTTCCAATCCTCAACGATAATCATTTCCCCGCCTGTAGTAGGCGAGGTGACATTCTTTTTAATTAATCTTTTTACCATTGTCAAGAGGATCTTAACTAGTCAATCTGTGCCCCAGATTTCGGGTTTTATTTGTATCTTAATGAAAAATGTGGTAGTATAAGGTTGCGAGTAATTCCTCATGTGTGGGGTTCCGGATGGTTCCTCTTCAATAGCACATGAGGTTTTGCGTTTAAGGAAACAGCGCGTTCTCTTCAACGATCTTAGATTTAATTAAATTATAGTAAAAATCATCTTCCCACTCGTATTTTCTAAATATTGACCAGCTTACAAAATCTACTGCTTGTAAAGATTTTTCTTGGCTGGGAGTAGCAATATTAACCTTAATTTTAGCTTTGTGCCTGCTACTAATTTGTCTCTCTAGATACTCTCGAAAGTTTTCATTTAGAAACTTGTTTGTCTCTCTTTTTGCAGCTACAACGGAGATATTTTCCGTCGAATTTACTAAACGCTTGGTCATTATTCTATCTAGTAATATATTAGTCACATAATTGTAAAGGATATGTTTTTCTTCTCTCAGATGAGAGTAGACTTTAGCTTTGTTGAGGTATATATACATTATTGAGCAATCTTTATTTCTCAATAATTTAAGAAGTCTTGATCGAGTAGTTGGTCTTTCTTTGTAAGCATGAAGTGTCCCGCCACTCACTCTTTTAACTTTCTTTCTTAAAGTTGCATGTACTTGCTTCACAACTTTCTCTATTGGAGTTTTTGTGGGAGCAGAGAGGATTGTCACAATAAAGTATTTAGAATTTTTCTTTTTTGAATTAAAACCTAAATCTCCCGATTCGTCAAGGAAAATAAAAGCCATAAGTTAAATTATAGTTTCTGCTGCAAATCAACTATATTTTTTGCTCCGTTTAAAAAGATGTCATCTATGTTTAGAGCGTTATTAATCGCCCGGGAAAACCAGTTTTCCTGCTCGAGCCTGTCGAGCTGTTCAACGAAATTACCGGCATCAATAGCCTTGGCAATACCAAGCCTCGTAAATATATCAAAGATTTTTTCCTCCCACTCGCCCCAAGGGGAAAGAGTTAATAAAAAACACCCTGCGGCGACAGCATCATAGGCCATGTCCCCAGAAGGCTTTGTAATAAACCCGTCTGCCCAGCCGAAAGCACTATCGATTAATTTTTGATTGGCGGCAATTATGCTTTTGTCATAAATAATACGCAGGGGCATTTTGGAGTTTTCGCCCCCTATGGGCAAACTGTTTTTTGCCCCCAACTCGTAAAACATTTTGTAAAAATCAAGATGCGTACTGGCGTAAAGCAATATCTCCATTTTCCTCTCGGTTAAAACCGGAAGTAAGCTTTCTAGGGCTTGTTTTATTTCCCCGTAATTTGTTCCAAGTCCGCTTGTGGTAATAGCCAGTCTTAAACCCCGTTTTTTGTAACCATCTGCATTTTTACCTTTTCTCTTTTCTATTATTCTTGGATCGACCGGCGGACCTGTAACAACAACTCTGTCATTTGAAACTTCTTTTTTAAGTTCTATTGCTAAATCTAAAAATTGTTTTTTTGTATGCTCGTCAAACACGGCAAATGATATATTTTTCCTCTCTGCCTGCAGTAAATATTGAGGCCTAACATGTGGATCGGTAACAACTTGCAGCACTTTTTTATTATTTTTAGCCAGAATGTTTCCAGCCTCGTAATGTAAAGAAATAATCGGATTGACCGCCCGTGCTGTTACATATCCCAAAGGTTCTTCTATGTGTTTTGTTAAGGGAGACTTGCTTCTTATAAACGAGTCCAAGATGTCTTTTGCCTTTTTTAAGATAGGATTCCTGGCGATCAATTGCCCCACATATTCAATCTTCTCAAGACTTGCCCACCCTTCTGATCCTATATAATTGACCGGATCTACAAGCCAACAAGACAAACCAGACTCCTTGGCTTGTTCGTAAACAGCTATAGCCATAGAAAAATGTGCTCTTGAAAATGCTAATTCCCCTTTTTCTCGCGTATGTTCTCCTAAGCTTTTAGCAATATCTGAACGAAAACTGGCAGACACTGTAATTATTGGCACTTGGACATTCTCGATCTTGTGCCTGTCATCATGAATAGTTCGCGGAAGATCTAAGTCCTTTGGGGGAAGTATATGTTTGCGGTGAATAACCATTACTCTTATAATATGTCCACATGACACGGAAGACAAGAAAACACAAAGAAAAATCTTCTGCCAGAAGACAAGTAGAATCTTCTATGGGCAGTTCCGAAGGAAACCACTCTGGGGTTGTCAAGAGGGAGTTTGAATTTAGCTTCACCGGGCTGACGCAACCTGCAAAACCAACTATTGAAAATAAAAAGAGCGATAATTCGTTCTACTTTTATCAATCAGCCTCGACTGCCCGCGACCTTGTCAAAACTGTTATACTAGCCACAATCATCTTCAGCCTTGAGGTGATGATATACTTTGCCTTGTTCAAACAAGCAGGTATTGGGTACGAAATTTACAAATTAATTAATGGCCAATTTATCAATTTATAATGCCTTCAAGAAAACCATGGCTTTAGCCGTGGATGAATTGAAGCCATTGAAGATGGTTGGCCAAAGGCGAACATTTCAGAGAACCGCGGATTTATCCGCGGGTATCTATAATTCCTGCCTTACCCGCCTCTGGCGGGAGGAAGGAAAGGAGGTGACAGGTTAATGGCTATGTACTGTGTTAAATGCCGCGCAAGCCGTGAAGGTAAGTCTCATCAAGACGTAACGATGAAGAACGGCAAAAAAGCAACTAAAGCTGTATGTGAAGTTTGCGGCACAACCATGTTTAAGATTGGAGGAAGGTAATTCCCAATCTTAAGTATGGATCCCGATCATATCGGGGCCAGAAGGATACCCATTTTGGGTTTCTTTTGGTGCGAGAAACTACTGCTCTATATAAATTCCTCGAGTCCTCCTAAAATCGCAGCACGAGCCGTGTATGAATAATACCCAAAAGGCGAGTGCTAAGATTAGGAGGATTATGAGTAATCTACCAACTAACCTCCACGAGGTATTTAAGATCTTTGCTCAAAATTTCCGCCCCATACCCTTAGAAGCTGTCTTTAATTCCCCCTTCCAAATTCTTGTTGCCGTCATGCTCTCGGCCCGAACCCGTGATGAAACAACCGTTAAAATATGCCAAAACCTGTTTAAAATTGCGCCAACTCCTCAAAAACTAAACGTGTTAAGTATCGAGGAGCTCACTGAACTATTGCGTTCCGTCGGTTTTTACAAAACAAAAGCAAAACATCTTAAAAACTTAACAGAGCGTTTGTTACACAACTTTAAAGGAGAGGTGCCCCAAACCCTCGAAGGTCTAACCAGTTTGCCCGGCGTCGGCAGAAAAACCGCCAACATTGTTCTTGGACGCGCATTTAACATACCGGCAATTGGCGTGGATACGCACGTCCACAGAATCGCCAATACACTTGGATGGGTAAAAACAAAAACTCCTCAAACTACAGAGAAAGAGCTTGTAAAAATCCTGCCTAAAAAGTACTGGATAAAGATAAATCAATACTTTGTTTCGATCGGACAGCAATATAGAAACAACAAACAATTGACAAATTTTTTAAAACAAAATAATATTAAGCTATGAGTTCTGTTTCGCGGGTAATGTACTTTTTGGGTATCCTTTTGTTTTTAATGGGAACATATGGATCACTGCGTATTGTCCATGTGTCTTACCGTGAAGTTCCCTATCCAAGCGCTGGTGTTATGCCATCTACTTTATTATTTTCAGGATCTTACGCTTTAACTTACGGGGGGCGTGAGTCAGATTGTGACCCATATCCAATGATTTATTACGAAGAAGATAATAAAACACCAAGAGACGCAACAGAAGAAGAAAAGACACTTGAACAAAGAATGCAAGAGCGTTGTGTTCAGGGTTTTAATGAAGAACGTGCAAAAACCAGACAATACGACAAAAATCTTTCAGCCTTTTTGGTCTTTGTCGGAGTAGGCCTCATCTTCTCCCGCCGGTTTGTAGAGTAGTTAGCTTTCTAAAATAATTGTCACCGGGCCGTCAGCCGCACTTTCAATTTCCATGTAGTTTCCAAAACTGCCAATTTCTACTTTAACACCAAGCTCTTTAAGACTCTGGACAAACCTCTCGTAAACTTGCCGTGCTAAATCGGGTTCTGCAGCATTCACAAACGAAGGCCTTCTCCCCCCTGAAGTATCGGCATACAAGGTAAACTGCGAAACAATTAATATTTCTCCACCCATATCCTTAACAGATAAATTCATCTTTCCATCCTTATCTGCCATTATCCTAAGTTCAACACACTTTTGCGCCATAGCGAAAACTGTGTTGAAGCTATCTTGCTTACCGACTCCAAGAAGAATAAAAAGTCCGCGGTCTATCTGACCAACAGTTTTCCCTTCTGAAGTAACTTTAGCTTTTTTAACTCTCTGAATTACCAGTTTCATTTTTACCTTTAATTAATCTCGAAGCCCACTCTTCTAAATCATGCTCTCTATTTCTAAACTGTTCAATAATCTCGTGTCTAATATTCCAGGCAAGTTCTGAAATATCAGCAATATACGGATGTATCCTATTAGTCCATGCTTGTAAATAATCTGCGCATATTTTCGCATATTTTGCCTGAGGTAACATTATCAGCGTTATCACTTGCTTTTTATCTTCGCAATCTTCAATTAATTGCACTCTCGCTAGGTTAAGCCCAAGAGGAATACTGTCTGCGCGGGACTCTCTGGATATTGTTAGACCTGTGGTAAGAATACTTGTCAGTGCCTGAAGTCTTTCCGGCTCATAAACAGGAGAAAGCGGACCTGCAAAAATATCAATATATTCTACCGGATGCCCAGAAGTACCTGATTCTGTATCAACCCTTACAACTTCCTGGAAGTAGATCTCGTTTCCTAACTTTAACCGCTCACGAAGAACTTTAAGAATATTATTACATATCAATTCGCGAGGCGATTCGCCAATAAGTATTTCAGTCATGGAAGACATTATACCCTGTAGTATATCGCGGGTGCAAATTTAAATAAACAGTTAACCACTATTAACCCTTATTTGTTTAAAATTGGCAATTTCTACTTTCGCATTAGGTAAATCTAACAAACTAAAATTAGAAGAGCCTTGTGGAATGGCGTTTAATTTATAGATTGAAGGATCTATTACACCTGGGTCATCTGTTCTAATATGCATTCCACCGCCCATTATTGAAGTTCCTCTTGTTCCCCAACCACTAACGAGAGAAAGATGTAAATGAACTAGCCGACCTTCATCTCCTTTAGGATCTTTATATAATTCACCTATCACATCGCCTTTTTTAACAGTTACCCCAAAATAAACCGTTGGTCGAACATGCACATATGTAGAGAACATCCCGCTATCATCTGCACCATGTTCTATGTTTATCATAATTCCATATCCGCCACCTACCGCTTCTGGTGTATCTAAAACTTGTTTTACCACCCCATCAGCAACTGCGCGAATCTTCGTATCCTCCGATAATCCTAGAACAACTCTATTATCTGTTGTTACATACGCTGCAAAATCAAATCCGTTATGACCCTTTTTTGTTTCCCTATCAAATAGAAATCCATTCCAATTTACCCACTCTTTAAAATTGGGGATGTCTGAGCTGTTAATAGGTAAGGACGTATCTAATTCAGGAGACCACTCTTTAGTGTCTTTGTCTAATGACCTTCTTACTATTTGATTCTTTTTATCAAAGACTAATTCCAGAGGATTAATTATTAGAATTTCTTTAGGAACGCCGTCTGTCATGTGCCAAGTATATCACGAAAACGGATAACTAACTTCATTTTTATCCAGAAGACAATTCAGGATTTCTTTTGTAGCTTGATCCGATAAGCCAACCTGTAACAAAACCGCCAACGTGCGCTAGATACGCAACTCCCCCAACATCTCCCGGCGAAAAGGCAATAGAACCTACGCCTGAGAAAAGTTGGGTAACAAACCAGTAGATTAACATTACCGAGGCAGGAATATTGACTACTGAAACAAACCCCATGACCGGAACCAAAGTCTTAATTGTATGGTGCGGAAACATGGCAAAGTAAGCTCCTAAGACCCCTGCCACAGCTCCGGACGCGCCGAGCATGGGAATATCAGAATAAGGCGAGAGCATGTATTGCGCCAATCCCCCCACGACCCCAGCCAAAGTGTAAAAAACCGGGAAAAAGACTTGACCCAGCTTTTCCTCAACATTGTCGCCAAAAACCCAAAGAAAAAGCATGTTGGAAGCAATATGCAAAAATCCGCCATGTAAATACTGGCTGGTTACAAAAGGAATTAGGGTTGACCAATTGCCAAAATCGACAAGTGACGGAACAAGGGCGTACTGGTAAATAAAGCTTTCCAAATCCGGCGAGTTAAGCTGTATAAAGAATACAAAGACGCTTAGTGCAATAATGGCAATTGTCCAAAAAGGAAAAATACCAGCAGGGTGAGAGTCTTTTAAGGGAATCATATTAAGTCATCAGTCTTTGGTCTGAATTGTAAAGCTTCAGAGACGTATCCTGAGATAATATCACGGCTGTCTGCTAAGTCTGCAATAGTCCTCGCAATTTTTAACACCTTGTAATACGAGCGTGCGGAGAGGTTCAACTGGAGGGTTGCTTGACGTAATAGGATTTGAGAGGTGTTATCTAAAACACAGAATTGTTTTGTTTGTTTTGTCGACATCTCAGAGTTTGACTTAATCCGCCTTACAGACGACAACTTTGCAAATCTTTTTAGTTGTATATTTCTCGCCTTTTGCACGCGCTTTTGGATAGTTTTTGAATTTTCAGAGTCAGAGTTTGTCGCTATCAATTTTTCTATTCTGACTTGGGGAATATCTAGATGAATATCAATACGGTCAAGGATTGGCCCTGAAATCCTTTTTTGATAACGGGAGATTTGTCCCGGTAAACAGCGGCAGTGCCTTGTATCTGATCCGTAATAGCCGCAAGGACAAGGATTGGCAGCAGCAACCAAAGTAAATTGGGCAGGATAAGCAACTGTTCCTGCGGCGCGGGAAATAGTGACAACGCCGTCTTCCATTGGCTGGCGCAAAGCTTCTAAGACGTGCCGCGGGAACTCGGGAAACTCATCCAAAAACAAAACCCCTCTGTGCGCCAGAGATATTTCACCTGGTAAAGGGTGTGAACTGCCTCCTATCAAACCAATACGACTGGTTGTGTGATGAGGACTCCTAAAAGGACGCGAACGGACAACCGATTGCCCCTCCGGTAAATTTCCAGTAATCGAATAGATTTTAGTTACTTCTAACGCTTCGTCTTCAGTCAGTTCTGGTAAAATTCCCGGGAAAGCCCGGGCAATCATTGTCTTTCCGCTTCCTGGCGTGCCTTTCATAAACACGTTATGACTGCCGGCTGCCGCTATCTCCATTGCGCGCTTGGCATGTTCCTGTCCTTGAATTTCGGCAAAATCGAACTCGATTTGGGTTTTCTCTAATAGTTTGCGAAAAGGAGTTGTTGGAAAAGGCTCAATTTCTTGTACCCCTGACATATGGCGGAAAAGCCCGATTAAATTTTCAACCGGATAAACTTTTATGCCGCGCACTACCGAGGCTTCCTGTGCATTCATTTTCGGAACAAAGAGATGACTTTTGCCTTTTTCTTTCGCCAGTATCGCCAAAGGTAAAACGCCTGCCGTGTGGCGCAGTGACCCGTCTAAAGAAAGCTCTCCGCAAAAAAAGAATTGGGTCAAGTCACGAGGGGGTAATTGTTCTGAAGCAAACAAAACTCCAACCGCCATCGGAAGATCAAAGGCTGGGCCTACTTTTGGCAAGTCAGCCGGAGCAAGGTTGACTGTTATACGGCGGGGAGGAAAATCTGCTCCGGAGTTTTTAAGCGCAGAACGCACACGCTCTTTTGCTTCTTCGACTGCTTTGTCTGGAAGACCAACTATATTGAAGGCCGGAAGTCCTTGAGAAGCAATATCCACCTCAACATCAATTAAAACTCCATTAAGTCCAACTGTCGCCCCAGAATAAACCTTGGCAAGCACAGTTTTACTATACCACTTTATTTTCAGAGGCAGCCTTTGTAAAAGCTAAGAAAATTGGATGGGGAGAAAGCGGACGGGACTTAAGCTCTGGATGAAATTGAACACCGACAAAAAACGGGTGTGATGTTTTGTTTAATTCAATCGCTTCGACTAATTTTTTGTCAGGAGACAAACCGGAAAATAATATTCCGTTTTTCTCAAAAACTTTTCTGTAAGTATTGTTAAATTCGTATCTATGTCTGTGACGCTCTGAAATCTCTCTTTTTTTATATATTTCCCGAAGTAAACTGCCTTTTTTAACACGGCAATCCCAAGCGCCTAATCTTATTGTGCCGCCAAATTGCTTTTTGGCTAAATACGCTTTTTGGCCGGGCATGATATGGATAATTTTCTCGGGAGCTGTACTGTCAACTTCTTCAGAATTTGCTTTTTGGTAACCTAATACATTTCTGGCGAATTCTACAGCCGCCATCTGCATCCCAAAACACAATCCAAGAAAAGGGATTTTATTTTCTCTGGCATATTTAACTGCGCGGATTTTTCCCTCTGTGCCTCTAGATCCCCAACCTTGCGGAACTAAGACGCCGTCCAATCCCTTCAATAATTCCTCCTCTTTTGAAACCTTTTCTAATTTTTCTGCATCCACCCATTTGATATTTAATTTTGTTCCTTGCTTGAAACAAGCGTGTTTTAAGGCTTCGTTAACACAAACATAAGCATCCTCAAGACTATATTCATCCGAGGAGATGTATTTTCCGACAATCCCAATATTAATTTCCTTGTCGGAAATCTTAGAATTTGCCACCATCTTTTCCCATTCCGCTAAATCTTTTTTGCGGCTTTTAATCTTTAATTTTTCTAAAATTTTGTTTGTTAAGTTTTGTTTTTCCAAAACTAGAGGTACTTCATAAATTGTTTCTACGTCTGGATTAGAAATTACGTCTTCTAAATCAAGTGAGGCAGAAAAGGCAATTTTCCCGCGGCGTTTGTTGTCGACATATTTTTCGGCCCTGGCGATAACAAAGTCCGGACGCAATCCCAAAGAGTTTAATTCATGAATTGATTGCTGTAACGGTTTGGATTTTAACTCGCCTAAATTTTTTGGTAAAGGTAAGTATCCTACGTGAAGCAATAAAACCGAGGATGGGTGTTTAATTTTAAGGCGCCTTATCGCCTCGAAAAACATGATATTTTGGTATTCACCAACAGTACCTCCAAGCTCAACTATAACTATTTCTTGGTTTTTGGCCGCAATATTTATCCTCCGGATAATTTCCTCGGGGATCTCTGAATATGTGTCAACTGTTTGCCCGTTGTACTCAAGCCGGCGTTCGCGGTTTAAGACCTCCCAATACACTTGTCCTGCTGTAATATAGTTTCTTCCGGGCAAACTCTCACCCAAAAACCTCTCGTAATGTCCCAAATCCTGATCCGTCTCTGCTTTGTCATCAGTAACAAAAACCTCTCCATGCTCTACTGGATTCATTGTTCCGGCGTCAATATTTAAATACATGTCGCACTTGACAGCTGTTACCTTAAAACCTCTGGATTTAAGAAGAAGCGCAATTGAAGCAGTTGTTATTCCTTTACCGACTCCCGACAAAACTCCCCCTGAAACAAAAATATACTTAAGAGATTTTTTTGTGTCCTGCATTAAAGCTCCGAGGGTTAAAACCCTCGCATCTTAGTCCGTTACTCGAATACGGACTTAAAGATATTTACCAAAAATCCAGACACTAAGCAACAACCAATCACAATCCAGACAAGTAAAATACATCAAATATTGTGTTTCTATATTCTGGCCTTTTTAAAGTATTCCAAATCTCGAACCAATTCAACTTTCGCATGATCAAGGCCTGGATTATTTCCAGTTTCTGCATAATAAACGGAAACGTGTAAACAAAATATCATTCTAAAAAGATGGATCTTAAAATCAAAATCGTCTCCAATTAACTCTTTGTTTTTGTATCCTTCAACAAGCCAGCTTAAAGGGAATTTTTCTCCCCAATAATAGTCCCAGCGCGCCATTTCCTGTAAAGGATACCCTCCGTGGACTGTCTCGAAATCAATTATCCCTGTTATTTTTCCGTTTGCTACTAAAATATGTTTTGGCGAAAAGTCATTATGTAACAGCACGCTTTGAGAAACTTCATCAAACACAGCGTCATTTGCTTTGATAATTTTTAAAGCTTTTTGTATAAGTTTGTCACTGATTCCGGTTTTTGCCTCAGAGCGTCCAAATTTGTCAACTTTATCGAGTCTGTCTTCTATGTATTCTCTATATGTTTCAAATCGGCCATTACCTTCTTTGTCTAAACCCCCAAACTTAGTCAATTTAATCGTGTGGATTGTGCTCAACATTTCTCCTGCCTGAAGAACAATATTCTTCAACGTCTTTTTGTCACCACTTTTTATTTCGCCAAGACTTACACCTGGAAGCTTTTCCAAAACTGACACTCTGACTGTTTCTGTGCCATCGGTAATTTCTCCAACAAACAAAACTCTTGGTACTGGTAAGCCTAGTTCTTTGCATTTGCCGATAGCCCAAGTTTCTGCCTCGTAGTCACTCCACTCGTTACGACAAATTCTGATAACGATTTCTTGACTGTCATCAGTTTTAATATCATAGACTTCGCTGTTTTCTCCTTTAATTAGACGTTCTCTCGTTTTTGTTTTCTGTCCTGTCGCTTTTTCAACAATCTTAGATAGCAAACCCTCTGACACTTGGTGTTTACTATGCCTTTTTTCTAAAAATTGTTGGTATGTCTGTTTAGACTTTCTCATTTGGAAAGTATACTATGAACTTGTTTTGAAACAAGTTCTCACAACTCACATTATACAATTTAGCAAAGCTAACACGTGAGTTGCGAAACGAGTTTTATGTTTAAGATATGTCGGGTCAGAATCCCACAATAATAATAATCTTCGGAGCAACCGGGGACTTGACTGCCAAGAAAATTGCCCCGGCCCTATTCCACCTCTGGGCTAAAAACAGACTTCCTCAAAAGCTAAAAGTCGTTGGCTTCTCTAGACGTGCATTAACTGACGAAAAATTCCAAGAATATATTCAAGGGCTAGTCAAAAAAGATTCCCATATTAAGTTTAACAAAAAGACACTCGACTCTTACCTTCAGCTTTTCAACTACCAGCAAGGCGACTTTAGCGTTAAAGAAGATTATCTTATGCTTGAAGAGTACCTCGAAAAATTAGAAAACGATTGGGGGCAAAAAGCCAACAAGCTATTTTACCTTGCCGTGCCGCCGACGCTTTATGAAGGCATTTTTGAACACCTTTCTTCAACAAAAATAGCCCGCGAGCAAAAAGGAACCTGGAATAGAATTGTTGTCGAAAAACCGTTTGGCAATGATTTAAAAACAGCTGAAAAGTTAGATGAGATTCTAGGTAAGTTATTTAGCGAAGAACAAATCTACCGCATAGACCATTATCTGGGCAAAGATCTTTTGCAAAATATTATAGCCTTCCGTTTTTCCAACAACCTCCTTGAACATAGTTGGAATAATAAATTAATTGAGAGTATTGAAATACACCTGAATGAATCAAGCGGAATTGACGATGACCGGGGCGATTCATATGACCCGGTAGGAGCTCTGCGGGATGTTGGACAAAACCATCTTTTACAAATGCTTGCCCTGGTTACTATGGATAATCCCATGAATTTTTCTGCAAAACAGATAAGACAAAATAGAGCAAAAATTATAGAGACTTTAAAACCTTTCACTCTCCAAGAGATCAAAAAACAAACTTTTCGCGGTCAATATGAAGGCTATAGAAAAGTTAAAAATGTCCCGGATTATTCCCAAACAGAAACCTATTTTAAAATCACAGGTGAATTAAAATCTCCCCGCTGGAAAGGGGTCTCGTTTGTTCTGGAAAGCGGGAAAAAACTTCCTTCTCAGCGAAAAGAGATTATCGTTACTTTTAAACAAACAGGGGGACGAAAAAACAAAGTTGTCTTTTCTCTAGAGCCAAGAGAAAAAATTACCATACTTTTTTGGGCGAAAAAACCCGGGCTGGATATGGAAATTGAGGAAAGGGAGTTTGATTTTTCCTACCGGCGCGAGCACGAACAGGATGGGGAGCAAACAGCCGCTTATGAAAAACTTTTACTGGACTGTTTAACAGGAGACCAGACACTCTTTGTTTCGACTGAAGAAGTACGGGCAATGTGGAGGTTTATCGATCCAATAATCAGAGCGTGGCAAGAAGATAAAGTCCCCCTTGAGATTCACAAACAAAGAGAAACTCCGGCAAACAAGATTACTCGTGTCCGCCGGTAGCTTCAATTTACCAAGAGAATTATTTACTAATTCTCTTGTACCAATCTTCAAGGACTTTAGACACTAAATCTTTCGCGCCAAGACCAATAGAAAGGCCAAAGATTAGAGTTAGTGTGTAAGTTAAACCTTGGAAAAAGGTTTCACTTAAAGACTCGGCAATTTGCAGCTGGTCAATTGCCGCAAAGAAAGCAACAACCAAAATTACCCAGCGGGCAAGTCTGCCTACGGGCCGCGCCGCTTCGTGATCGATCGTCGCAAAAGCGCCGCGGACTAATCCATCAGCTAAATTGGCTATTACAAACCCCGCCCCAAAAATAAGAGCTGAGGCAAAGACGTTAGGTATATAGCCCAGCAATTGAGCCAAAACTTGAGAAACTGTCGTCAACCCTAAAACGTCGACCGCCGCCAAGAAAAAGACCAAGAGTAAAATCCAGCGGATAACATCTCCCACGAGTTCACTAGCTGAAAATTTAACTCCTGCTCGCTCCAAATACTTTGCAAAACCAGAGCTGTGAGAAATATCCTCTAGTTTCACCGCTTTAAGTAATTCCTCGATCAACCTTTTTCCCCAAGATGCAATCACGATTCCTACGACAAAAATGATAATTGAACCAATTAATCTGGGTACAAAAGCGAGGAGGGTATTCGATACTTGAAGCCAAGAAGCAAGGAGTGCACTCTGCCAAACTTGTAGTACGTTCATGTGTTCTCACCTCCCGCCATATAACGTAATTTGTATATTTTGCTCAGTATCGTGAAAACTTAGATAGTTGTCAAGTGTTTTTCATTATCGGCTTGAAAAATAAGGCCAATAAGGGTATAATTATTCACCCTAGGAAGCAGGACGATTAGGCGCCAACAGCTACTTTGGTTGCGGGTGTCAGGAAAGTCCAGGCAGCAGGAAGCAGGGTGCCCAGCGTAAGCTGGGGCGGGAGACCGCCAGTAAGAGCCACAGAGACTACGACTCATTTCTAACCGAAAGGTTGGAAAAAGAGGGTGAAAAGCCCCATACACTCCGCAAGGAGCCGAGGGGTCCTTCCATAGCTCGCAAGAGCGACGGAGGGAGGCAATCCTCCCCGCTGCAACCTCCGAATGGTGTGTTTGACCGGCTTCCGGAAGCACCGAAGTTTGAGGGCTTAGACAGATTATCGTCGAGAAACAGAACCTGGCTTACTAGCTTCCTGGGATATGATTAGCGCACGCCTAAAGCGTGCGCTTTTCTGTATAGGGCTAGCAAGGTTCTCACGAAGTGAGGTTCTTACAATTACTGAGTGCAACGAAGTATATTGCAAGGTTCTCGCGAAGTGAGGTTCTTACTAGCTTCCTGGGTATATGAAAAAGGTCACCGAAAGGTGGCCTTTTTCACTTTTTGGTCTCAACCTGGCTATCTTCAAGTGTTCGTAGGTGGCGGACTAAAAAAACTTCTAGAGCTAATAAATGAAGAACTATTAATATGGGTACTGCCAAAACTGCTCCTATCACCCCTGCAAGCTTAAATCCAACACCTAAGGCGACAATAGTAACTAAAGGGTTAACTCCTGTTGCCTTTTGCATTACTTTGGGTAGAATAAAGACGTTTTCAGCTTGCTGTACGATAAAATACAAAGCGGCAGTAGCCAAAGCAATGACCGGTGAAACAGTTAAGGCTAAAAGAATCGCAGGGATAGAAGAAATAATCGGCCCAATCGTAGGCACAATTTCTAACAAACCTGCAAGAATTGCCAAAGGCAAAGCGTACGGAATCCCCAAGAGAAAGAGTCCAATGTAGGTAATTACCCCGATTATGGTCATGAGCATTAACTCTCCTCTTACCCACCCCCCAAGCCGGACTTCGAGTTTGTCAGCAAAAGACTTTGCTTGTTTTTCTCCTCCTTGGCCAAACAAAACTAAAAGATACCGGTCTAAATTCTTCCTCTCCAAAAGCAAATAGAAAGTAATCACCAAAACTGTAAAGACTCCGATTAAATTAGAAAAGAAAGAAATCAAAACACGAACTAAATTGGCAGGAATCGTGCCTAGTTGTGTGGCCTGCTGGGAGATCAAATCTCTATCTACAACAACTCCCATATTGCCCAACCAAAGAGTCAGCTGATCAAACAAAACCGGCGCACGGTTAACTAAATTCGTAGTTTGTTCAATTAAAGGAGGCACAACACCTGTTAATCCTGTAATAAAAATTCCGATTACCAAAAGATATACAACCAATATTGCCAAACTCCTAGGGATTCCAAGTTTTGAAACCATATCAACAAGCGGGTTAAGAGCGGTCATTAGGAGAAAAGCTACAAAAAGCCCAAGGATAATGGAGCTGATTTGCAATACCAGCCAAATCAGACCAATAAAAAGCACGGCAAAAACAATCGTCCTATGGGAAATCTCAATTATACGCGGCATACCAACCTTAATTGTACCAATTTTGAACCAAAATCTCTACTTCCTGTCGCCAATTCTCTCTTGAAACATCAAACCATTTTAATTCTTTGTATTTTTTAAACCAGGTAAGTTGGCGGCGTGCATACCTTTGTTCAGCTTTTATCCAATTTTTAATACACACTTCAAGATTTTCCCTTTTTTCAAAATATGGCTTTAGTTCTCGATAGCCAATCCCGGTCATGGACTGTGCGTCCCAGGAAACACCTTGTGAGATAAGTTTTTCCACTTCACCTAGGGCACCTTCTTCCAACCGTTTCAATATTCCTTTTTTAATCTTTTCAAACATAACGTCTCTTGGCGCAATCAACCCAATAAGTAAATAGTTAAATTCTTTACTCTGTCTCTTACTCTGTCTCTCTCTTGAAAGCCCCACTTCAATTGCTCGAAGCAGACGTCTTGGATTTTTCTTGTCCGATTGATTCATGTTTGCCGCACGAATTGCATCAACTGATGCCAAAGTCTCATAAAGTTCTTTTGCCGATTTTCCCTCCATTTCAGTTCTTAACTTTTTATTTGGTGGAATATCGATTGATTCAATCTTTTTTATTAGCGACTCTATGTATAGCCCTGTACCGCCAACCACAATAGGCAACCTATCTTTTTGTAGCAACCGGTCTATCGTTTTCTTTGCCTCTTTTCTCCATTGAGAAACGCTAAATGGCGCAGTCGGTGTAACTATATCTGTAAGCCATATCTTTAATCTACTGTCTGTCCAATAACCAATTTCTTCTGCGCCTAATTTCAAATTTGAAATTTTAAATTTAAAATTCACAGGAATGCCTTTTCCTGTGATAACATCCATCCCGCGGTATACCTGACGGGAATCAGCAGATACTAATTCCCCGCCAAATTTTTCCGCCAAATGAAGCGCAAGGGATGTCTTGCCAGTAGCCGTAGGTCCGCAAATTACGAGAAGTTTGTTCATTACTAAATTATACAGTGAAGTGTCTCTATCCTTTAATTTTTCTTCTGAGGGTTTTTCCTGCGCGGAAGGAGGCCACACGGTGCGAGGAAACCTTTTCTTGCTTACCGCGCAAATACATTACTTTTTCTTTACGCTGTACAACATCAAACGTGCCAAACCCGGAAAGAATAACCTTTTCTCCTTTGACCAAAGCCCTTTGGATTTCTGCCAAAAATGTTTCAACTGCTTCAGTAGAAGCCTTCTTGGTTAAATGCGCTTTTCTAGTTACCAGCTCGATTAAGTCTTTTTTAGTCATCTCTCGTCGTTCCTCCTCGAGACAAGTTATTTTTAGGATTGGCTCAAGATTAACAGATTAAAATTAAATGTCAACAAATTATTTAGCGCGTGTGATTTCTGTTGCTTGGGTCTGGCGTAAAACTGTAACTTTTATTTGCCCTGCGTAACTTGCTTCATTCTCTAATTTTCTGGCCAGATCGTGTGTTAGCACCGTCATTTCGTCGTCTGAAACTTCTTCAGGATTAACTACAACTCTAACTTCCCGTCCTGCTTGGAATGCAAAAACTTGATCAACTCCGGCAAAACTTCTGGCAATCTCTTCGATTTTTTCCATTCTTTTAACATAGTCTTCGTGCGGCTCGTAACGCGCACCTGGCCGAGAACCAGAAATAGCATCGGCAATATAAACGGTTACCGATTCAAGCGAAGTAAAAGGCGTATCTTCGTGATGTTCGGCAATTGCATTTACCACCGAATCCGCAATGCTGAACTTCTTCAAAAGATCCACTCCGAGTTTAACGTGATTACCCTCTTCATCGGTAACTATTTTCCCAATATCGTGGAGTAAACATCCGCGCCGTACTATCTCAACATCCGCGCCGATTTCTGACGCAATCTGTACGCCCATCTTTGTTTCTTCAATCGTGTGATGGCCTAGGTTTTGACCGTAAGAAGTTCTAAATCTGTAGCGTCCAACCATTTTTACCAAATCAAGCGGGAGGTCATAAACACCACATGAATGGCAAATTCTTTTACCTTCTTCAAGTAAAAAGACGTCTAATTGTTTTTGGGTTTGAGCAACAATCTCTTCAATTCTTGAAGGCTGGATTCTTCCGTCTTTAACTAATGCTTCCAAAGCACGTCTCGCAACTTCCCGGCGGATTGCGTCGAACGAAGAAAGTCGAATATCGTTGGATTCGTCAATTTCGATCTCTACTCCCGTGGCTTGTTCAAAAGCGCGGATGTTGCGTCCTTCGCGACCGATAATTCTTCCTTTTACTTCTTCGTCCGGCAAACGAACCGTCGAAATTGTGTATTCAGCAACATAGTCAGTTGCGCCGTGCTGCATTGCGTCAACTAAAATTTCTTTTGCGTGTTGGGCGGCATCAAGTTTGATGTCGTCTTCAAATTGCCGTAAACGTTTGGCTTTTTCATTTACCAGCTCGCGGTCAAGTTCTTCAAGAAGTTTTTTCTTCGCTTCGTCTCGGGTAAGATTTGATACCTGTTCAAGTTTTTTTAGATAATCGTCTTTTGTAGCCATAAATTATATTTTTGAAGAAAATGAAGAAAACACTATTATTTCAAGTGTCTGGAGACAAAAGTAGTTTTTGAGCTTTGTCCTACCATTCTTCTTTTCCTCAAACTTACATATTGTACTACTTTACAAAAACCTGGTCAACACTTTTTTAATTGTTTCCCAAGAAAACCCTCTTCTTGCAAGAAATTCTGCCAACTTTTTCCTCGCCTCTTTCTCCGGCAATGCCCTTAACCTTGGCCACCGCTTCTCAGCCACTCTAATGGCAATTTCTAAATCTGTCTGTGTTTCAGTTTGACCTAGCGCTTCTTCTATAATTTCATCCCTTATTCCTTTAATTCTTAATTCATACTTCAAGATTTTTTGGGGTTTAGGGCGGAACACCGTCCGTTGTTCAATCCACCATTTGGCAAAAGCAAGATCATCTACTAATCCCAGCTTTGTTAGCCTGTTCAAGGCGACCCCTTGCACAACTTCGTCAACTTTCTTTTTTTTAAACCAAAGTTTTATTTCCCTCTCTGAATGGGGACGGGAAGTAACAAACCGCAAAACACGGGTAAAAACTTTATCTTGATTGCTTTGTTCTTTTAAAGTATCGATTTGCCCACCGCTTAACTCTTGTCCAACCTTTAAATGGTTTGATAACAAAGATTCTAAAGTTACACCGAATGCAAACTTTCCATCAAGGTAAACACTTACCCTGTTTTGGTCTTTTTGTTGGACAATACGGGTTATTTGAGGCACTAGTCTTCTGTTTCTTCGCCAAGTTCTACCGGGAGTTTTTTCGCAGAAGCGGCGGCATCGCGGACTTTTTTCTCAATTTCTTCTGCTAATTTTATATTGTCGTTTAAAGCAGTAACCACCGCAACTTTTCCTTGCCCTAATATCGCATCGTTATAACGGTAAAAAGCGCCGGCTTTTTGTAAAATTCCAAGTTCGACTCCCACATCAACCAGCCCTGCAATTTTGGAAATCCCGCCTTCGTTCATAATGTCGAATTCCGCTACTCTAAACGGAGGGGCGACTTTATTTTTAACAACTCTTGCGCGGTGGCGCGAACCAATAACCAAGTCTCCGTCTTTTATCGCCTCAATTTTTCTCACATCAATCCTCACGGATGCATAAAACTTAAGCGCCAACCCGCCCGGGGTTGTCTCGGGGTTGCCAAACATAACTCCGATTTTGAGACGAAGCTGGTTGGTAAAAATAACAGTCGTGTGTGTTTTGTTAATAGCACCTGTTAATTTCCTTAAAGCCTGAGACATCAGGCGCGCTTGCATTCCCATTACTGCATCTCCCATCTCTCCCTCAATTTCAGCTTTTGGAACAAGCGCGGCAACAGAATCAACGACAACCACATCAATGGCGCCAGACCTGACTAAAGTTTCCACAATTTCCAACGCCTGTTCGCCTGTGTCTGGTTGGGAAACAAGAAGGTCGTCGATATTTACCCCAATTGCCTCTGCGCGGGACGGGTCTAAAGCATGCTCTGCATCTACAAATGCGGCGGTACCCCCCATTTTCTGCGCTTCTGCAATAATATGCAGGGTCAAAGTTGTTTTCCCTGAAGCTTCAGGTCCAAAGACTTCAACAACCCTTCCCCGAGGAACCCCACCAATTCCAAGAGCCAGGTCTAAAGCAATACACCCTGTAGGTATAACATCGGTTTTGCTAGTGGCTGACGCTTTTTCACCAAGGCGCATAATAGAACCTGTGCCGTACTGTTTATCGATTTGTTCCATTGCGACTTTAATCGCTTGAAGTTTTTGTGAAGCCTCAGAAGATTTAACTGCTTCCACCTCTCCATCCGTACTTTTTGCTCTTGCCATTTCGGCACAGTATAACATTTTTTTGGGACAATACAACTGCCTTGATTTTTGCTCATTTGAAATGTATTCTTGTTGAATGAAAAACAAACTACCGTTGGAGAACCCGAAGGCAACTTTGTTGCCTTCGTGGGATTTATCCAGTCTTTATAAAAGCATTACTGATCCGAAAATTGCCAAAGACTTAAAACTTACCCTGTGGCAAGCCAAAAGTTTTAACAAAAAATACAAAGGTTCTCTTGAAAGCATCACAGCTAAAAAACTTGCTGGGGCGCTTTGTAAATATGAAACAATTCTCCAGGAAGCCGTAAAACCGGTAACCTTCGCGACTCTCATCTTTGCTGAAAATAGCAATAATTCCA
Source organism: Microgenomates group bacterium Gr01-1014_5 (assembly GCA_007376395.1). GTDB lineage: Bacteria > Patescibacteriota > Microgenomatia > UBA8517 > UBA10165 > VMGE01. The sequence continues at coordinate 48,487 of VMGE01000002.1, forward strand.
AAAATAGCGCTTTTTACCAAGAAATGAAGGCGAGACACCTGGAAATTTACCAGCAGGTGTTGTTTTTTGAATTAGAACTTTTACAACTTCCCGAGAATAAATTAGTCAGTTTGACAAAAGATGAAGCTCTACAAAACTATCACCATTTCTTAAAACTTCTTTTAATCAACAAGTCTCACAGGCTATCGGAAAAAGAAGAGCGTATTTTTAACGATAAATCATTAACCGGAAGCGGAGCGTTCGTCCGCTTGTTTGACGAAGAGCTGGCGAGAAAAAAGTTTGATTTTACGCTCCGCGGTAAGAAAAAACTATTAAATGAGTCTGTACTTTTAGACTTGTTCCACAATCCAGACAGAGAAACAAGAAAGGCTGCCGCGCTGGCCTTGTCAAAGGGTTTACAAGAAGAGCTCAAAAGACTGACTTTTATAACTAATATCCTTGCCGAAGACAAAGCCGTCAACGACCGCTATTTTAAATACCAATATCCCGAAGAATCCCGGCATCTGGCGAACGAAATAGACCGCGAAACTGTTGAAACCCTAACTCGGGTTGTCACTAAAAACTACAAAATTGTACAAGAATATTACACTTTTAAAAAATCTGTTTTGGGCTATAAAACTCTTGAAGTTTATGATGTTTATGCTCCGAGCGGAAAAACCACGAAGAAAATATCCTACCAAGAAGCAAAAAATATTACTCTTTCCTCGTTTACCAAGTTTACTCCGGAATACAGCGGGGCAGCCAAACTTTTCTTTGACAATAACTGGATCGACGTTGGAATTAAGGAAGGGAAACGCGGCGGAGCATTTTGCGAATATGTTACTCCGGATTTACACCCCTTTATTTTAATGAATTACTCTGGCAACATCCGCGACGTCCTCACTCTAGCACACGAGTTGGGACATGGCGTAAACGCTTATTATTCAAGAAAACAAACTTATCTAAATTTTGATTGGCCGCTAATCCTTGCTGAAACCGCTAGTGTGTTTGCTGAAATGCTGGTATTTGATCACTTGAAAGAAGAGCTTTCACCTCGCGAAAAATTTTCTCTTTATATGAGTAAAGTTGAAGATATCTTTGCTACTATTTTTCGCCAAATTTCGATGTACCAATTTGAACAAGATATCCATTACGCCCGAGGTAAAAAAGGAGAGTTAACAGCAGAAGAAATCGGAAAACTCTGGAATAAACGCCGGCGCGAAATGTTTGGAAACTCAGTAGAAGTCTCAGATGATTACAATTCTTGGTGGAGTTATATTCCTCATTTTAAACACACGCCATTCTATGTTTATGCTTATGCGTTTGGCGAGCTGTTAACTTTGTCTTTATATAACGAGTATAAAAAAGACAAAGAGGAATTTGTTCCTAAATATCTTGAACTCTTGTCCGCCGGGGGCACTAAAACCCCGGAAGAGTTATTAAAACCCTTGGGGGTAAACCTTAAAGATGAAAAGTTTTGGCAGGGAGGAGTTGACCTTATCAATAATCTTGTACGGGAAACAAGAAAGATGTATGCTAAAAATATTAAGGGTAAAGATTAAACCGTGCAAAAACTTCTTTTACTTATTGTAACAATCTTATTTATAATCGTTGGTTGGCAGTTTTTTCTTTACAAACAATCCGTTAATCAGCCAGTAAGCTGTAACGGGGACTGGTCTTATAATGTTAAATGCGGCACAGGAACAAGCTGCAAATCGCTTGGGGAAGGACCTCTAGCAGGCGGTGTCTGCGAACCGTACTTATCGCCTTTGTTTGAAAAGTTCTTTACCCCTGTTTTTCCCCGCGAGTGATTGCCATATTTTATGTAAAAGGGTAGAAGAAAAATTTATTTTGAAGCTATTTACCTACCTCTACCAAAAAATCTGCCGAGTCCTGTTCGTGCCTTAGCAATTCCAACTGCTGTGTCTTGAGAACCTACATCTTTTACCTCCATACCAATTTGTTTTTTAACACTTAATGCTGTTCGTCCTGTTACCTGCGCCGCTTCTATTTTTGGTTGATATATTGCTTCTACTCTTTTTATACTTGCTTGTAATGCTTTATCTACCGTAACTTGATCCGCCGGTTGAAAAACAAATCTCATTTGATCTTTTTTTCCTGAATTAACAGTTAATCCGTGTCCAATGAGACCAACTTTCTCGCGATCAGTAATTACTGGTCCTGTTTTTGAATCTGATGTCGTACTTTTTAAGGCGTCCCCAATTACATTATGAAAGGCATAACCTTCTTCCCGAGGTGATCTATTATCATCCGTCGAAAATCTTGTGCGTCCTAAATGAAAATCATATAAATAAAACCCACCATCTGTTACTAAAACATAGGTAAGTGAGGATCTTTGATCAGTTCCCCCGTTCCAAACTGTTTTGCCTCCAGCATCTTTTATATAATCTGGAGAGTAAGGCTCTATTATAGGAGCTGCAAGAATAATGCCGTGTGAGTCAGGATCTTCGGGACTGCCAACTGACACACAGAAATTACCAATTCTTCCTCTCGCTTCTTCCATGCCAGCCATAGTAGCTCGCATTGTTTCTTTTGCTTTACTTGTTTGTTGTTCAGCGTCTCTTTTAAAAGGAGGAGAATTTCTTACAACATCATCAATTCTCTTTGCTGTTTGATCCAACCCTGGCTGCTGATCTATTCCCATAAGGTTATTATAAAGTACATAAAGATACAGGGTCAAGAAGGTGTTATGGTTTATTGAAGTTTTTGCTATAATAGGTGAGCTTCGGGGAGTAGTTTACCGGTAGAATGCGCGGATGGCCCCGTACAAATTTTCGGGATGTAGTATAGTGGTAGTATTTGCGCATGGGGTGCGTAAGGTCCCGGTTCGATTCCGGGCATCCCGACTGAAAAATTTTACGGGGTAAAGGTGCGGCCTGCCCCGACGGAGTTCAATGGCGCTCTTCGACATATATGGTAAAGTTAACTTTGGAGCGAAGCAAGCCATATAAATCTGCGATTTATATTCTCCGCTCCCCGACCAAGTTAGACTCTGGTGTCTGAAATGGAAACAGAACAAACACAACAAAAGGAAAGTCAGGAGCTAGGTACACTACTGAGACTTAGTGGTATATTATTTGCGATACTCATTATTGTTGGAGCGTTAATTTGGGGATTGGGGCAATTTTTAAATAATTCCTCTACCGAAACCTCAACCTCTTCGGTAAACACTATTTCTGTTTCTGACCAAATAAAAGGAAATAGGGAAGCAAAAGTTGTACTTGTTGAATACAGCGATTTTCAGTGTCCGGCTTGTGCCGCCTACTATTCCGTGCTTAAACAAGTTGCTGCAGATTTCAAAAGCGATGTTGCTTTTGTATATCGCCACTTTCCCCTGCGCCAAATTCACCAAAACTCTGAACTAGCCGCGCGTGCCGCAGAGGCGGCAGGTAAACAAGGTAAATTTTGGGAAATGCATGATTTACTTTTTGAAAACCAAAAAGAGTGGTCTAGCGAAAAAAAGGCAGAAGAGTTTTTTAAGCGGTATGCCGAGTCGCTTAGTTTAAATACGGTACAATTTGAAACAGACATAAACTCCTCAGAAATAAGGGTCAAAGTGAATAATGATTACCAGAGCGGTGTCGGTTTTCGTGTAAACGCAACTCCTACTTTCTTTCTAAATGGGGAAAAACTGCAAAACCCAAGAACATACGATGAGTTTAAGTCCCTTCTTCAAAAAGCTATTTCTAAGTAGTAATATAAGAATCGTGATCCCTATAATTAAAACAATTCTCATTTCGTCAATTGTGGGCGCTCTTGTTGGCAGTAGCGCAACTATGTATTTTCAAAAAGATCAAACACCAACAAAAAACGACCTCATCAGGGAGTTTTACGAAACCGAAAACGCAGTCCACGTCAGCCCCCACAGTTTACGCAAGAAAATGTCAAAAGGAGAAATTGATTACGTCTTGGTGGATTTAAGGAGTCAGCAAGAATACGAAAAAGAACGCATTGTCACGGCGGTAAATGTACCTGCATATAAAGACCCTGACACTTCGGCGTACGACGAAAAAGAACGCATTGTCGGACAATTTAAAGAACTGATTAAAAATAATCCCGGCAAAGACATTATCGTGTATTGTTACAGCACCCCTTGCATGACCGGGAGAAAAATAGGGAAAATGCTAGTAGAACAGGGGGTCTATGTCCAGCATCTAGGCATTGGCTGGAATGAATGGCGTTATTTTTGGAACTTATGGAATCATGACGGCGAGGCGGTTTCAAAAGTTGAGGATTATGTTGTGAGCGGTAAAGAGCCTGGAACGCCAAAAGTTAAAGAATTACCTTCTCCTTGCAACGAGGGAGAGTTTGGTTGTTGAGTTAAGCCGCGAGCCTTAAAGCAGAAGCCATTTCCGCAAGCTCAGCAATAACCTTGCGGACCGAGTGTAAACCGCTACCTGTAATATTTGACCTGCCAAAATCTATATCTCCAACCATAAGCGGTTTTCGAAGTTTACGGGGCCGTTTCAAAGCAATGTCTGCCCCAACTCCGGAAAAACGTTCTTCTGGTTCTGCTATATCAGGAGCAATAATAGTTGCGGGAGAGGCAGACGTAAGTTCTAATTTCATAGCGTTACGCGTTTCGATCATCCTCCAGTTTTCATGACTTTCTCCTTGTTTTACGTCTATCCTGGTGTGGACAGGAAAGCCGGTATCAAATAGGTGAATTGAAACCTTTACCTCTAAACCTCGAAGATTTATTGTTCCATTCCACTCACCCTTTGGTCTATTAAATTTTCTTAGAGAAGTAATAAGGGATAAAGAAGGTAACTCGCCTGTAGGGAGAGTGTGTCGAGTTTCTATCTGGTGATCACCAGAATCCTCTGACATATCTAACTCAAGGATACTCTGATCTATCAAATTGTCAATCATTTTGCATTCTTTGAAAATTAATGCTATACCATAAAATATGGATCTTCACCAAATTTCAGTTACAGCAATTATTTTTAAAGACGATAAATTTTTAATTACAAAGCGGGCTGCTCATAAAAAAGTCCATCCTAATAGGTGGACCGTTCCTGGAGGAAAGGTCACTGTAGACGACTATAAAAATCTTCCGCAAACCGTACCCAGTGCTTGGTATTACCCATTTGAAAATGCACTCAGCAGAGAAGTAAAAGAAGAGGTGGCGCTAGAAATAAAAAATATTCAATTTTTGATAGATATGACTTTATCTGCTGGCGATATACCCATGCTCGTTCTTAGTTATTATGCTGAATATGTTTCAGGCGATGTAAAACACGATGAAGACACAGTCGACTCTGCTTGGGTGACTGTCGAAGAAGCAAAAAAATACGATTTAATCGAAGGAATTTACGAAGAAATTGTTATGGTAGACAAAATCCTCAAAGGCGCAGATTCATCTTCCGTAAAGTTCGAGCCGAGAAAGTATTGAAGTACTACAGAAATCCTTTCGTAACTTTGTACAACGATATCACACTCCCGGTGTGTGATATTATTTATTATGCCTCTAAGATCTACTCCTTTCGTAAACGGAAGTTACTATCATGTCTATAACCGCGGAGTTGAAAAAAGAAAGATATTTTCAAACAATAGAGACTACGAGCGTTTTTTAGAAACTCTTTATTACTATTCCCACGGCAATCCGAAACCAAAATTTTCTACTTTGAAGAGATTTAAACTAGTAGAGTTTGAAAAAAATCCTAAAATAATTGATATTGCTTGCTACTGTTTAATGCCTAACCATTTTCACTTACTGATAAAACAACAAATTGACGGAGGAATTCAAACTTTTATGAGAAAAATATTAGATAGTTATACCCGGTACTACAATACAAAACATAGGCGAGTAGGTCATTTATTCCAAGGGACATTCAAAGCTATGCATATTGAAACAGATGAACAGCTCTTGCATATATCGAGATATATACACATCAACCCTTATGTTTCAAGCTTAGTGAAAATTTTAGAAGACTTTGAATTCTCGTCATATCGACACTTTCTAGGCATTACAAATACTAATTTTTGCAATAAAGAGTTAATCCTTGAATCATTTGGAAACTCAGGCAAGTATAAAGAGTTTATAGACGATCACATTGATTACGCACAAACAATTGAACGTATAAAACATACTCTAATTGATCCAGAAGAATAATTTCATATCACACTCCGGGAGTGTGATATGAATGTTTATATATTAAAAATCATAAAGGTGGTAAATTTAAAATTCATCTACAAAAACTGGAAAGGTGAGACTGGGAAACGAGAAGTTGAGCCCATTAGGGTGTGGTTTGGAAAAACAGAGTTTCACCCGAAAGAACAATGGTTTTTAAAAGCAAAAGATGTTGCAAAAGGAGAAGAGCGTGACTTCGCACTACTTGATATTCAAAAGTTTGTAAAAGATTAACGTTTAGGACTTTGTTTCTTTCTTCTTGCCTTTCCGCCAGTTCCGATTTTCCTGCGCTCACGCTGACGCGGATCGCGTGTAAGAAGGCCTTTTTGTCTTAATAAAGTTTTGACATCAGCGTTCAGCAGTACTAATGTACGGGAGATTCCAAGACGCACAGCATCAACCTGTCCATGTTTACCTCCGCCAGCAACTTTAATTGTTGCCCAATATTTACCTACAGTATTAGTGACAGAAAACGGCTCATTCCAAACAACTTCCGGAGCAACTCCGGCAAAGTATGTCGCGATAGGAAATCCATTGACCAAGGTATCGCCACGGCCGGAATATAGCCGCACACGGGCAACAGCAGTTTTTCTGCGTCCTACTGCGAAGGTATAATCTTTCTTTTTAGATGTTTTAGCCATAAATAGTTAAGTAATCAGTATTCAGTAAACAGTAATCAATTAGTGAAATAGTTAATAGTAACTTTGTAAATGGTTAATTTCCTGGTTACTGTTTACTGGTTACTTTATCTTTATATGGATGATTTTCTTCTGCGTATACTTTTAGTCTTGCAAATCTCTGTTTTCTTAACCTGTTTTTGGGCAACATATTCCAAACTGCTTCTTCGATAATTTTTGCAGGCCGTGTTTGGCGCAGCACTTTTAGCGTTGTTGATTTTAATCCTCCCGGATAACCTGAGTGTCTCCAGTAAGTTTTTTGCTCTTCTTTTCTGCCTGTAACTTTTACCTGCGCCGCGTTTACCACTACCACAAAGTCTCCGCTATCAATATTGGCTGAATAAGTCTTTTTGTGCTTGCCGATTAAAAATCCAGCAATACCGGTTGACATGCGTCCCAACACAAGACCTTTAGCATCAATTAAATGCCATCCTCTAACAATTTCTGCCGCCTTAGGTGAATATGTTGTATTGTTCATTTTGTTTGACAAAACAAGCTATTGCTTATGTTAATTATTTTGCTAATTTTTGCGAACCTTTCTTGCTAATCTTTACAGTTTTCTTGGTTTCTGATGTTTCTTCAGTCTTCTCACTTTTTACTTTTAACTTTTTACTTTTTACTTCGACTGCGCTAGCAGTAGGCTTGCTTATCTTGTCCACCCATTCAAGTCTTGCCATTGGTGCTCTATCCCCAATTCTCGAACCCAACTTGACAATTCTGGTAAACCCAGAGGTTCTGCCCTTCACTTGGGAAACTCTCACAAAAAGCCCTTCGACCGCCTCTTTGTCTTGCCCGAGCCTGGCAAAAATCAGACGACGCGACGCCGGAGAGCCTTCGCGTACTCTGGTGACAAGTTTATCAACAAAGGGCTTGAGCACTTTTGCATGCGCCTCGCTTATTTCGATAGCTCCGTGTGCTACCAAAGCCCTCACCAGCCCTCGAGCTAGTGCAAGCCTGACGCTCTCTTTGCTGTTTTTGCGAGCGCGACGCGACGCTTGACGTTTTGCCATCTAAATTATCCCTCCCAAGAGATTCCTTTCTCCTTCAAAGCGGCCTCGATTACTTTAATAGACTTTTCGCCCATATTGCGAACTTTGGCGAGCTCTGCCTTGTCTGCAGAAAGAAGATCGGATACGTTTTCGTAGCCGTTCTTCGACAAAGCATTGGCAATTCTTGTAGGAAGCCCTAACTCCTCAATAGTAAGAGAGTTTGATTGGGAACCTGCGATACTTTGAGTTGGTACAGGTGCAGCAGCCGTAGATGGAGAAACTACCTGTCCAAAATAGCCAATTATAATCTCTGCTGCTTTTTTCAAGCTATCCGCAGAATTAATTGTGCCATCTGTCCAGATCTCCATCGTGAGTTTGTCGTAATTGGTCAGACGACCGACTCGAGTTTCTTCCACTTTATAATTGACTCTCTTAACTGGAGAAAAATCAGCGTCCAGCGGAATAAGGCCAACTTTATTTGTCTTTCTATCTTCTGCTGGAGAATATCCGCTACCGGTTTCAACCTGCATATCGATATCTAGTTTTGTTTGGCTTGTTGCTAAATGAGCAAGAACTAAGTCCGGGTTAGTAATTTTTACCTGTGCAGGTGTTTTAATTTGAGAAGCGGTAACTTCTCCGGGACCTTTGGCTGAGAGTTCGAGTTTCACCGGCTTGTCGCCAGAATAGGCTACTCTTAATTTTTTAAGATTTAGGAGCAGGTCTACGCCATCTTCTTGTACGCCTTTTACCGTACCAAATTGGTGTTTTAGACCCGAGATCGTAACTTGAGTCACAGCAGCTCCAGGAAGGCTTGATAAAAGCACGCGCCGGATAGCTGAACCCAAGGTCTGACCATACCCCTGAGCTAACGGCTCAATAGAGAAACGGCCGTAACCATCTTTGGCTTCTTCTTGTTTTATATGGAATGTTTGCTGTTGATCCAAGTTAATCACCTCCTTTAAACTATCTACTGTAATATTCAACTATATCTTGTTCGGAAATAGGCTCAGTAATCTCATTTCGCTTGGGATAACTCTTCATTCTGCCAACTGCCGCTTTGCGCTCTAACCAGCCAGCTACCTCGGGTGTTTCAATATCTAACAATTTCTTAATCTCGGGAATATTTTGTGCTTTTATATCTAAGGCAACGGTCTGTCCTTCGCTAATAAGATAGGAGGGGATATTTACCTTCTTTCCATCAACGAGTACGTGGGCATGAGAAACTAATTGACGGGCTGATGTGCGGGTAGGCGCAAACCCAAGTCTGTAGATCGTGTTATCAAGTCGACGTTCAAGAAGTTGAATTAACACTTCTCCTGTGTTGGCTCGAGATTTTTGTGCTTGAGTTACATACTTTGCAAACTGCTTCTCTGACAACCCATACATTCTCTTTACTTTTTGCTTTTCCCGCAGTTGACGTCCGTATTCAGACATCTTTCTTGTTCCTTTTTGGCCATGCATTCCCGGGGGGACATTAAGCCTGCGCAGACGGTTACCCTTACCAAATAGGTCTACACCTTCTCTTCTTGATAATCTGTTTTTAGGTCCTGTATATCTCATAATTTTAAATTTGAAATTGTTCTATCCTCTCCTTTTTTTCTTTGCCCGCGGCCCGTTAAAAGGCATGGGCGTAACATCAGCAATCAATTCCATCTTTAGCCCAGCAGCTCGGATTGCGCGCAATGCCGCGTCTCTCCCTGGTCCTGGACCTTTGATGTAGACATTGATATTTTTCATTCCATGTTCATCACGTACTTTTTTGACCACAGTTTCGACTGCAGTTGTTGCCGCAAACGGGGTTGATTTTCTCGTTCCCTTAAAACCAGCACGCCCCGATGACCCCCAAGCAAGAGTATTGCCCGCTTCGTCTGTAACTGTAACAAGCGTGTTATTAAAAGTGGCATTAATAAAAACTTTGCCGTTTTCGGTTTGTACAATCCGCTTTTTGCTTTGCTTTTTGACTACCATATTAATTTGAAATTATTTCTTTGCCGCCGCTTGAGTTTGCTTGCTTAATGCTTCTTTCTTGAATGCTCCAACGGTTTTTCTCTTTCCGCGTTTAGTACGGGCATTGCTTCTGGTTCTTTGGCCACGAGCAGGCAATCCGCGGTTGTGGCGCACGCCCCGATATGAACTGATATCTTTTAGACGTTGAATTTCCTGACGAATTGATCTGCGCAAATCACCTTCAATGGTGTATCCTTCAACGGTTTTGGTTAGTTTGGAGAATTCTTCTTCTGTGAGGTCACGGGTTTTCTTTGCCGGATTAACATCAGCTTTGTTAAGTATGGCCTTGGACAACGCCCAACCGACTCCATAAAGAAGCGTTAGAGAATAATCTATTCTTTGGTTGTCTGGTAAATCAATTCCTGCTAAGCGTGCCATAATAATTCAGTTTGCCAGGTTTCAGGTTACCAGATTAACTGATTACCCGGTACCCGATTACCCGAGCTAGCCCTGGCGCTGTTTGTGTTTTGGGTTGATGCAAGTTACGTACAAAACACCACGGCGTTTGACGTGTTGGCAGTTTTTACAAATTTTTTTAACTGATGCGTTAACTTTCATACAAATTTCTAATTATTCTAATTGCTCTAATTTCTAACAAATTCCCAATTTCCAAATGTCTCAAACTTTTAGATTAATTAGTTCAATTAGAAATTAGGTTAATTCTATCTTCCCCTCCACACAATACGACCTCTTTCTTGGTCATATGGGGTCATCTCAACCCGAACTTCATCCCCTGGCAAGATACGTATAAAACTACGGCGCATCTTTCCCGCTATCGTCGCCAAGACACTCCTACCGTCCTCTAGTTTTATTCTAAAGGTGGTGTTTGGCAAAGCTTCCAAGACTACGCCAGAAAACTCTTGATTTTGGTCTTGCTGCATACAAAGCGACGAAAAAAACCCACCCAGCTAAGCTGGGCTGGTGGTATTAGGCAGTAAGTACTAGAGGACCATTGGCAGTAATTGCTACAGTCTCCTCAAAGTATCCAGCTATTTTACCATCTTTGGTTGATATTGTCCAATTATCTTGAGAGGAGAGGACAAGCTCAGGTGAGCCTAGTGTATAGATGGCTTCGATTGCCAAAACCATCCCTTCTGCCAAAAGCTCCCCATGCCCCCTTCCAACCCATAAACAAGGCACAGGAGGGTCCTCGTGGAGTTCACGGCCTATACCATGCCCTGTGAGCGATCGGGTAGGAGAATAACCGGCGCCTTCCAAAACTCTTTGCATGCTGTGCGAGATATCAAACATTCTGTTCCCGGGTTTAGCTTGGACAATCGCTTTATTCAAGGCTTCTTTGCCTATTTCTAAGAACTTTCTCTTGTCAGAGTCAATTTTCCCTAAAGGACAGGTAAACGCAGTGTCTGTATGTAATCCTTGATAAAAAAGGCCGAGGTCGACTTTTACTAAATCTCCCTCTTTAAAAGGGATTTGTGACGGAACGCCATGAACTACGCCGTCGTTAATATTAATACAGGTTGCCCAGCGGTAGCCCTCAACCATCTTAAAAGAAGGTTGTCCGCCGGCTTTTTCTATCAATTCCTCGGCTTTGCGGTCTATATCGCACGGAATCACTCCTGGAGCAAGCATCTCTCTTATTGCCGCTTTTACTTGACCAAGCCTCTTCCCCCCTTCGTGCATTATTTTTATTTCCTGAGGTGTTTTAAGGTGAATCATTAGACTATGCGTAATTGAATATCGGCAGAAATTGCGTCTACATCCCTTTCTCCGTCAACTTCCACGAGAATTCCCTTTTGCCTGTAATAATCCAAAACAGGTTCTGTTTCTTGATGATAAATCTCGATTCTTTTTTTAACGATCTCGGGCGTATCGTCACCCCTGCCTCGGGCAAGCAATCTTTTTTCCACTTCCTGATCTGACACTTTAAGGTAAATAACTTTATCCAAATGAAGTGGAAACATTTCTGCCTCTTCTGTATTGCGGGGGAAACCGTCAATAATAGTTCCTGAGGCGTGCTCACTTTGTTTTAAATGATCCTCAACAAGGCGAAGGACTGTCTGGTGATCGACCAATTCTCCTTTTTCCATTTTCTCTTTAATCGCACGGGCTTCCGGGTCGTCTGACTGAGAAGCGTAGTACAAAAGATCGCCGACAGAGAGATGGGGTAGCCCCAAATGTTGAGCCAGAAGCTCAGCCTGAGTAGACTTACCAGAACCGACAGGACCGAGAATGAGTATGTTCATCTTTAGCTTACCTCCATATCGTTTATAACATCGTATTCAAGAAGGACATAATTATTTTCGAGTTGTTGACAATTGGTAAGCTTTAAAGCCTTAACATGGATTAAATCGTCCTCCGTGTGTAAAGATTCACCGTCTATAAGTGACGGTGTATTTTTGCCACCCACCAAACAAGGGGCGACCACAATCTTAACTTTGTCTATTAATTTCTTTCTTAACAAAACAGAATTTAAAGTGCCGCCTGTTTGGATTGTAACTTTGTCAATCCTATAATCCTCTTTAAGTCTTCTAAAGACATCAACAAAATCTATCTCTCCCTCATAATAAAGAATTTCTATATTGCCATACTGGTCTTTAAGCTCAAAAGCCGGGTGTGCTTTGTTGGTTGTTACCAGATAAAAAACTTTTGCTCTTTTGGCGAAATATTCGCAGCCGCTTTTTTTTAAATGGGGCTTGTTGTCTACCACCACAAAACTCACATCATCATTGTGATCTTTATCCCAGCTTCTTTGGTTTACTCCGACCTTAGCTTGAACTTTCCCGGTGTTAAAGGAAACTAAATCTGTTTGTTTTTCCAGATCGTAATACTGGTGAAGACCTTCCTTAACACCAACGATATCTGTAAAATCTTTGTCTACATCTAATTCATCTGTGTCGCCGGTTGAAATCTTTCCGTCCAAAGATTCAATCAAGAATAGTGTGGTTAGAGGTTTGCTCATCACTTGATAAATTTATCGTAATTGCGGGTTACCAGTTGAGCTTCAACTTTTTTAACAGTTTCCATAACAACAGAAACCACAATTAAAATCCCAGTTCCGCCAAGCTGTAAAGTTGTCGTGTCGGTAAATTTCTGGGCGACTGAAGGTAAAACAGCAATCGATCCTAAGAAAATAGCTCCCGGAAGGGTAATTCTGGTTAAAATGTAATTAAGGTAACTTGCTGTTGGTCCCCCGGGGCGAATTCCAGGAACAAACCCACCGTACTTTTTGATCTCGTCGGAAATTTTTGTCGGGTTAAAAATTACGGCCGTATAAAAATAAGTAAATCCAAGCACTAAAGCAAAATAGATAGCCATATAAAAATAAGAGTCCGGGGCAAAAAGTGTTGATAAATTTTGTCCCATACGCGCGAGAACCGGATTAGACGCATTAGCCATAAACTGGCCTATCATTGAAGGAGCAAGCACCAAGGAAACAGCAAAGATAATAGGAATAACTCCTGCCTGATTGATCCTTAAAGGTAAATGGGTAGATTGGGCAACCGAACCCCCGCGGGAAGCAGAACGGGCGTATTGCACCGGTACTCGCCGGGTAGCCTCATTCATTACCACAACCCCGATAATTACCAATACTGCCATAACCAAGAAAGATATGACCGGAAAAATATCTTCCTGCGCTGTCGAAAAGATGGTCTGCCCAAGCACCACAGGCAGTCTTCCCACAATTCCCGCAAAGATCAAAAGTGAGATGCCGTTACCGATACCGTGCTCGGTAATAAGTTCTCCCAGCCACATAGCAAGAACGGTTCCGGCTGTCATGGTGACTATTAAACCTAATATCAATTCAGGCGATAAAGTCGCCACAATTCCCTGACTGCGCAAAAGAATATACATCCCAACAGCCTGCATGACAGCTAAAGGAACTGTTAAAAATCTTGTGTATTGATTGATCTTTGCCCTGCCCATCTCCCCTTCCTTAGAAAGTTCCTCAAGTTTCGGAAAAATTAGGGTCATCAGCTGCATAATAATCGAAGCATTAATGTAAGGGTTTAAGCCAAGAGCAAGAATAGAGAAGTTGGCCAAAGTTCCGCCTGAAAATATATCAAGAAGGGATAAAAAGGGTGAGCGGGCAAAGAGGTCTGCCAAAGCTTTTTGGTCTATACCAGAAGCCGGGATGTGAGCAACCAAGCGGAAAACAGCCAAGATTACGGCAGTAAATATAATCTTCTTCCGAATAGAACCAACCTGCCAAGCAAGAGTGAGGCTTTTTAATAATTCCATTTACTTTGTGTTTTAAAGGATAGTGCCGCCAGCAGACTCGATCGCGCGACGAGCTTGAGAAGAAACAGGAAGGCTAACTACAAACTTTTTCGTAATCTTTGCGCTTCCCAGTATCTTAACCCCAGACCTTACTGCTTCTTTTCCTACAAGTCCGTGCTTTAACAAAGCTTCAACATTGACACTCGCGCCATCAGGTAAAACTTCAAGTCTTGCGACATCTATAATTATGCGGCGAGTTTGCAAACTTTTCAATTTTCCTTTTCCGCGCAATAACGGAAGACGCTGAATTAAGGACTTTTTTGTTTTTGTTCCTTCAAAAAGCGGGTGGATTTTGCGCCTGGTTTTTTGTCCTTTTTGGCCGCGTCCAACAGTATGGCTTCCACGGCCTGAACCCATTCCGCGTCCAACTCTTTTTTTACCTTTGGTTTTTGATTTAGACAACCGGATCATTAGAATTTATTCGCCAGACGGCGAACCTTTCTTATTATATAGCTCAGTAAGTTGTTTCAAAGCTTTAATTGTGGCATAAACATTGGATGCTTTGTTGTTTGTACCAAGCATTTTTGCAACAACATCTTTGATTCCTGCCGACTCTAAGACAGCGCGGATTGGCCCGCCTGCTACGATACCCGAACCCCGCGGCGCGGGTTTAAGTAAAACTTTAGCAGCTCCTTCTTTAATTAAGATTTGATAAGGGATTGTCGTGCCCTTCATAGAAATAGTGATCATGCGTTTCTTAGCATAGCTAATTGCCTTTTGAATACCCGAAACAACATCTGGCGCTTTACCCAAACCTGCGGCTACTCTGCCTTTTTTGTCTCCCACAATAACCAACGCGGTGAAACGGATTTGGTTTCCACCTTTAGTCTTTTTTGAAACACGGTTTATCTGCACAACGGTTTCGGTAAACTCCCTTGGCTCTCTTGTATATTGTTGATTTCTGTTATCCATAGTGTTTAAAAATTTAAAATTCCAACCCTCCCGCTCTCGCACTATCAGCCAGGGCTTTTATTCGCCCGTGATACTTACGACCGCCTCTGTCAAAAACAACTTGTTTTACCCCTAGTTTAACTGCACGAACAGCAAGTTCCTCACCGACTTTTTGAGCCGTGGCAACTATTTTGTTTTTATCTTTTACATCAGCGTCGCGAGCTGCAACCAAAGTACGCCCTTCGGCATCATCAATAATCTGGGCATAGATATGTTTGTTCGACACAAAGACAGTCAGCCTTGGCCGCGACGACGTCACTCTCAACTTTTTTCTTACTCTCTGTTTTCTTGTTTTTATTTTCATATATCTTTTATATCTTTACGCCGCGGTTGCTGTCTTGGCTGTTTTACCAGCTTTTCTGCGTACATACTCGTCAATATATTTAATACCTTTACCTTTGTAAGGCTCTGGTGGACGTACGGCTCGAACATTGGCCGCTACTTGCCCAACTAAATGACGGTCTATCCCGCTAACTATTATTTTGTTCTCTTCAATTGTAAAGACGATTCCGGCAGGCGGATCGATTTTTACCGGATGCGAGAAACCAATAGCCAAAACCAAACTATTTCCTTCAAGTCTTGCCCTGTACCCAGTCCCTACTAATTCTAAAGTCTTACTCCAGCCCTCAGAAACTCCTTTAATTGCATTTTCTAGGATACGGGCTATTGTGCCGTGCAAACTCCTAACCTGCTTTATTTCTTGCTTCCTGCTAACAGATAAAACATCGCCTTCAACCTTAATTTCGATGCTACTTGGCAGAGTGTATTCCAGGTCACCTTTTGGACCAGTGACCTTTACAGCCTGTCCTTCGATGTTGATAGAAACTCCGGCTGGCACTGTTAATGGTTTTTTACCTATTCTTGACATATTTACCAAATCTCCCCTAAGACTTCCCCTCCTAAACCTAATTTCTTTGCTTCTTTGTTCGTCATTACCCCGCGCGAGGTGGAAATAATAGAGACACCAGCGCCCCCCAAAGGCCTTGGCAAGTTGTCTGTTTTTCTGTAAATACGCAAACCCGGGCGGGAGATGTTTCTAATTCCGGTAATTACTGGTCTGCGTCTTTTAAGAGCAATCGTTAACACTAATTGATTATTTGCCCCACGCCCAACTTCTGATAAATATCCTTCACTTTTTAAAACTTGAGCGACCGCATTTTTGGCTTTAGAATAAGGCGCAACAACCTCAGGCTTTCTGGCCAAAGCCGCGTTCCTCACTCTTGTTAATAAATCTCCTACAGGATTAGTTACCATGATGCCTTTCTAACTCCCGGCAATTCTCCTCGAGAAGCAAACTCACGAAAACAAAGTCTGCAAAGTCCAAACTTACGCATATAAGCTCTCGGTCTGCCGCAATTTTGACAGCGGTTATGATACCGTACTTTATATTTAAGATTTTTTGTTTCCCTCACAACCTTAGATGTTTTTGCCATAATTAAGTTAATTAAACAACTTGTTACTTTGTTTCCCCCTTCTCAAACGGCATACCTAATTCTTCAAGTAATCGCTCTGCCTTCTCACGATCGCGGGTACTGGTGACAATTGTTACTTCAAGCGAACGGACTTTGTTAACCTTTCCTAAATCAATCTCAGGAAAAACAGAGTGTTCTGTCATTCCTAAAGTATAATTTCCATTTGTGTCAAAAGATTTTTTGGAAACACCTCGGAAATCTCTTAAACGAGGTAAAACAATATTAAACAATTTTTGTAAAAAGTCGTACATCTTCCTGCCGCGCAAAGTCACTGCAGCGCCGACAACTTGACCCCGGCGGATTCCAAACCCTGCAATCGATTTACGGGCTTGGCGCAAATTCGGTTTTTGACCTGCAACAAGACCAAGCTCTTCAAGAATACTTTTCTGATCCTCTTCAGAATCGCGGGCCGCCCCGATCCCCATATTGATAACCACCTTTTCTACTTTAGGAACAGCCAGAGAGTTCACCAAACTAAACTCTTCTTTGAGTTTAGGCATTACTTTTTCTTGGTATGTTTGTGCTAGTGACATGTTTCTTAGAAAAACCCCACAACTACTTCTTTCTTACCCCGCTTTCTATTACGGCTTTACATTTCTTACAAATCCTTACTTTTTCACCTCTCTTGTCCACCAAATATCCAACACGGGTAGGTTTTGTACACTTTGGACACAAAAGAGCAATACTGGCCGTGAACAAGGGGCGGGAGAATTCTATCATTCCTCCAGGCTTATTACCAAACCCGCGGCGTGCCTTTTTATAGACATTGACGCCTTGAACCAAAACTCTATTCTTCACTGGAAAAACGTGATCAACAGTTCCTTTTTGACCTTTGTCTTTTCCTGATGTAACTAAAATTTGATCTCCTATATGTAATTTCATAATTTTAAATTTATCAAACTACCTCCGGCGCTAATGATGCAATTCGCGAAAATCCAGCTTCTTTAACTTCGCGGGCTATTGGGCCAAAAATGCGTGTTCCACGGGGATTGTTTTGGGTATCAACAACCACACCCGCGTTTTGGTCAAAACGGACATAGCTTCCGTCTTTGCGCCGGGTTTCTTTTCTTGTTCTGACAATAACCACCCTTACTTTCTCACTATCTTTGACCTGCCCGTTAGGGTCTGCCCGGTCAACAATGGCCGTCACGATATCGCCTAAATGTGCCTTTTTCTTATTAGATCCAGGAATACCGATAACTTTAAAGGCGCGGGCGCCTGAATTATCAGCTGGTACTAAAACCGACCTTAGTTGTATCATCCTTCGGCTTCGCTCAGGACAAGTTGCCCTGTTCCTTTCTTTTCATACCTTTCGTACTTCCCGTAGTACCTTTATTAACTATTTTCCAATGTTTGGTCTTTGAAAAAGGACGAGTGGGCACAAAAGTAACGCTATTTCCCACACTAACGCCAACTTCGTCGTGGACGTGATATTTTTTAGTTCTGCGCATCTTCTTCTCGTATAAACGATGACGGAAAATACGCTCGACCTCGACTACCGCCGTGTTTGTTCCTTTAGTGCTTACTACTTTTCCAAAAAGGCTTTTCATCTTTGTTTTTCTGCTCCTTCTGTCATTTGTATTTGGCGCATAAGTGTCTTGACGCGAGCCAAGTGTATACGCGCTCCTTTTACCAAACGTACATTTTTTAATCTTCCAGTTACCAATTCTCCGGATAAACGGGCGAGTTCACCCGACTTTTCTCCAGCTTCTTTTTCTAGCTGCTGGTAAGTTTTACTTTTTAATTCTTTCAGAATTCTGTTTTGCATATTAAACCCTATTTACAATCTTTGTTTCAAAAGGCAATTTTGCTGCAGCCCGAACAAATGCTTCACGCGCAATAGCTTCGCTCGTTCCCGCCAATTCAAAAATGATTCTCCCGGGCAAAATTACGGCAACATACTTTGAAACGTCCCCTTTTCCGCCTCCCATACGCACACCCGGCCCGCGGGATGTGACCGGTTTGTCTGGGAAAACCCTAATCCAAACTTTACCACCCCTAGCTGTAGTATGGGCAATAGCCCTACGCGCAGCTTCAATTTGCTGTGCTGAAAGCCACGCTCTACCTAAGCTTTTTAAACCGAATTCCCCAAAGGCAACTTGCGCACCCCGGCTGGCAATGCCCCGCCTTTTTCCTTTAAATTGTTTTCTGTGTTTTTGTCTCTTAGGCTGCATCTTCCCTCCCTTTATGGATCCAAACCTTTACTCCAACATAACCTCTTTTTAAGAGTGCCGGAGTTTGAAAATAATCAATGTTTGCGCGTAAACTTTGAGTCGGCATTGATCCTTTTTGATATTTTTCGCGTCTTCCAATATCTGCCCCGCCAATTCTTCCCGATAAGACTACTTTCATCCCCTTGGCGCCTGCCGCCATGACCCTTTCCAATGCTTTGTTGATTACACGCCTTTGCGGCATACGACGCTCAAGCTCTGAGATAATTCTTTGACACACAAGTTTTGATGCGAGTTCTGGATTTTTAATTTCTTCCACCACAATCTCAATCTTTGGTGCTTTAGAGTCTCCTGATTTTAATCCTAATTGGCGCAAAACGAACTTTTTTACTTCTTCTATTCCTTGACCACCCCGACCAATAACTATACCCGGACGGGAAACATGAACCCGCAAAGTGATAGCTCTTGGCAAACGTTCAATTTCAACATTCTGTATACCCGCCATGTTCAAGCGGTAAAAGAGCATACGCCTTATCCTGATATCTTCAAGCAAGAGTTTTTTATATTCCCCGTTACCCGAAGCAAACCAGCGCGACTGCCAAGGCATGGTTACGCCTGTTCTGAAACTGATTGGATTAACTTTTTGTCCCACCTTTTGCCTCCTTTCTTATTCTCCACTGTCTCTAAAATCACCCGGATATGTGCTGTTTTTTTGACAATCGGGTGATATTGACCCTTCGAGGCCGCCATTCCCCTCTTGTAGCGTGGTCCTTCTCCCACCGACAGCTCGCGAATTACTAAATTGTCTGTAAGTTTTAAGTTATTGCGTGCATTAGCAAGCGCTTGCTTAATCGTTTTTGCTAAAGGCATGGCCGCACGCTTTGGTAAATACTCCAAATAGGCAATTGCCCGCTCCGGATCCATTTTGCGTATGCTGTTTGCAACGAAACGCAATTTTGTCGAACTCATTCTGATAAATTTTTGTTCAGCTTTAATTAACATATAATCTCACTTCGTTCGGATTTCCTCATTTAAACATTTATTCATTTGTTCATTTGTCATTTAAATGGAAAAATGAGCAATTGAGAAAATGAAAAAACTTTTAAGTTTTTTCTAGCGTTCTCTTCACAACTTGTCCGTGTCCGCGGAAAGTACGGGTAGGCGAAAACTCACCAAGTCTGTGCCCAACCATATCTTCGGTGACAAAAACTTCAATAAAATTCTTGCCATTGTGAACCATAAAACGCGCACCTACAAACTCCGGCGCTATTTGGCTTGCGCGCGACCAGGTCTTAATCGGCTCATGACTACCGGACGCCGCCTGCGCTGCAATTTTTTTCAATAACTTAGGGTCAACAAAAGGCCCTTTTTTCGTACTTCTTGACATAAAACTTGTTTTTAAACTCACGCGCTATCTTGTGTAAGGTGAGTTGAGAGAACCTGTTTGAAACAGGTTCATAAATTAAATCTTACTCCCGTAACCTATTTTCTTTCTGCTAACAATCAAATGGTTAGAATATTTTTTACGCTTTCTTGTCTTGACGCCGCGTGCTGGCTTACCCCAAGGTGTCTTTGGAGGCATACCTTCTGGGCTTCTTCCTTCTCCTCCTCCGTGTGGATGGGCGGCAGGATGCATAGCCACACCGCGTACAGTAGGACGGATTCCACGACGTCTGGAAGCCCCAGCTGTACGCAAATTTATTTTTGGCACACGCCCTACCTGGCCAATAGTGGCAAAGGCGTCTTTTTTAAAACGTCTAATTTCTCCTGATGGCAATTTAACCAAAACAGCTGTTTCGTCTTTACCTTGAACAACCGCAAATGATCCAGCACCTCTTACTATTTGTCCGCCCATTCCCGGTCTAATTTCAATATTGTGGATGCTGGTTCCAACCGGAATTTGTTCTAAAGGTAGAGCGTTCCCTATTTTAATAGTGGCTGTTGCCCCTGCTTCAACTCGATCATCGACTTTTAAGCCCTCGGGAGCTAAAATATAGCGCTTTTCTCCGTCTAAGTAAAACAAGAGAGCAATATTAGCCGTCCTGTTTGGGTCATACTCTATAGATGCAACACGGGCTGCTACTTTTTTGTCAGAGCGCACAAAATCAATCTCACGCAAAAAACGCTTGTGGCGTCCACCTTGATGCCTGACCGCTATTCTGCCACCAACACCCCGTCCCGACTTATTTGGTAAAATTTGCATTAATCCATTCATTTTTTATTCTCTCCTTCTTTGATTTCAAAAAGGCTAAATTTTAGCTTGGCGATAATCAAGACTTTTTGTTTCCTTTATTTTCTTTGATTTCAAAAAGGCTTATTTTATCTTTCTTGTCCAGCCTTACGATGGCCTGTTTTTTATCTGCTTTTTTTACCGCTCTGCGCGCCTTGCCGGCTCTTTTTGTTTTTGCCCTTTCTGCCTTGGTGCGAACAGAAACAGCTTTAAAGCCAAATATTCTCTCTAAAGCCAGTTTAATCTGTGTTTTAGTCGCTCTTGGCGCTACCTGAAACGTATATTCGTTAAAGCTTTCAACTCGCGCTAAAGACTTTTCTGAAATGATTGGTTTTAAATTGATCAACTGGTTCATTTAATCTCCTTGCCCTGATTTGTATCGGTTGGCTTTACACGCGCCTCTAAAACTTCCAGCGCGCGCGGCGTAACAATTAGACTGTTTCCCAAAAGAACATGGTAAGCAGACGCTCTTCCCGCAGTAACTAAGTTTAAATTGGCGATATTGCGGCCTGCCTGCCAAACCTCATTTTCTGTGTAGACCATAGTCAAAGGTTTTTTTAAGGCCATTTTTTGCAGAGCCAAGGCTATCTTTCCGGTCTTAGCTTCAACCTTATCAAATTCAGCAATAGATACTGATCCGTTTTGCACCCGGGCAGAAAGTGCCGAAATTAATGCTTTTTTGCGCAAAGTTCTTGGCAAGACAAGATCATAGTTCTCAATTCCGTGCGGCCCATGAGCGATCCCTCCGCCTACAAAGATCGGTGCAGAACGCGCTCCGTGTCTGGCTCCACCTGTTCCTTTTTGTTTATAAATCTTACGGGTAGAACCTTGTATTTCTCCCCGACCTTTAACCTTGGCATGGGCACTTCGCTGGTTTGATAAAAATACACGCACCGCTTGGGCCAAGAGAGCGGTATTCGGTTTTTGGCCGAAGAGCGCCTCAGGCAAGCTTACTGTTCCTTTTTTTTCGCCCGTGACAGAATATGAATCCACAGAAATCCCTTTTTCTTTTGCCCTTGATACTCGTGGTACCTTTGATACTTTTGATACTTTTTTTATTGCCGCCATTATTTGCTTTCCTCCTCTTTTTCCTGGGATACAGGTATTACTGAATCACTACTCTCTGCCTCAGGATCTCCTTCAACAACTGCCTTGTTTACCGCTTCTTCTTCAGCCTCGGTCTCCATAGCTTTTACCAGCTCTTCTTCTGTGGTATCGCGGGAAAGTAAAGGGGTAAAGTGACGGGCTTGGCCTAGTTTTTCTATAATTAAAAGTCCGTCGCGGTTTCCCGGAACCGGGCCAGAAAGCCAAAGCACGCCATCAGCCTCAGATTTTAAAACCGTGAGGTTTCTGACTGTTTCTACCTCTCCTCCCATGCGCCCTGCCATATGTTTTCCTTTATAGACACGTCCTGGAGTAGTACCTTGGCCAATTGACCCTGGAGCACGATGGCGGTCGCTTTGGCCGTGGGTTTTTGGACCTCCGTGAAAGCCCCAACGTTTGACTCCGCCGGCAAAACCTTTTCCTTTAGAAATACCTGTCACTTTAACCAAATCTCCCGGCTGGAATACTTCTGCCGGGTTTATTTGTGTACCTACTTCATAAGCTTCTTCTGTTTTCACTTCTCTTAAGTATCTTGGGTACGTGTTCTTTTGTTCTTCTGTTTTTTGGTTTTTTGCTTGTGCCTCCGAAGCTTTTAGCGAAGGGGCAAAGTGTCCTTGGAGTTGTTTAGAAGTGTGCTTGGCTTTTTTAGTACCGATTCCAAGTTGAAGTGCTGTATAACCGTCTTTTTCAAGTGTTTTTACTTGGGTCACAACATTACCGACAGTTTTGACCACGGTTACAGGAACCCTGTGCCCGGTTTGGGTAAAGGATTGCTCCATGTGCGATTTAGTGCCAAGTAATGCGTTAATCATATGTTTAAATGTGTTACAGACGAAAAAAGCACCTACACAGGTGCTCTTTACCTTTTGGTTTACTCAAGTTTACCCTGAGCTTGCCGAAGGGCCCCTCGTAGGATCATTTACGCCGGAAGTCTAGTTAATACCTCCACTTCTGGCTAATAGTATATCAAATTGCCTCCAGGCTTGCAACCTAAACCAAAGCTCGGCTTGACCCCGTTAGAAGTTCGATGTCCTTGAAACGTTGGCAAACAACTATTTTACTTCTAACGGGGTTGACATGTCTGTGAAAACGGGGTTAGACTGAAATTGCTGTATGCCTGCTATAACAGAGACTCTCCGACAAGCAGACGGCGCACCCCTAGAAATACAAACTCGGGAACCCGCGGCCAGTGAGGCTTATTTAAAACTCGTTAACTATCTGATTAGACTCGGGAAACGTCCGAACCAGCAACCCCACCACTTAGAATGGTTTGAAGGAAAGGCGAGAATAGAACTAATATATCCAAACCTAAGACAACCCGTAAGGGTAACCCTAAGCCGGGAAAGCCCGCATTTGCGAATCAAACATCCTTTATTGTGGGACTCCTGCACCTTAAACGAGCCTTTTAGTGTTTATCGGGTTAAAATAACAGACGCACGTTCAACAATCTTTGTCCCTACTACTCACGACTGCACAATTTTCAGAGGGGTAAGTGACATAATAATTTTAGAGAGTTGGGGCGATGTAAAAAAACTCCCAGCAGATTTAACCAGAATACCGGGTATTAGTTTTCTGCCAACTGACTGGGAAACAAAGCTAAAACCAAAGTGTGTGGTTCAAATTCCAAACAGAGCCTAACATATCCCCTAAGCCTTAAATATGGGTCTTGACAGAAAAAAATCCCTCGAGTACTCTCTGAAGAGAAAAGAATTGTAGAAGCAAATGGCAAACATCGACAGGGAGCATAGAGCTAGACATCCGGAAGGTTTAACAACAGCGCAAGAACGCCT
This sequence comes from Microgenomates group bacterium Gr01-1014_5, assembly GCA_007376395.1. GTDB lineage: Bacteria > Patescibacteriota > Microgenomatia > UBA8517 > UBA10165 > VMGE01. Next base: position 72,250 of record VMGE01000002.1, read on the forward strand.
GGCTGTAGAGCTCTTTGCAATTGGAGCAGTTAAATTCGGAGACTTTAGGCTTCAATCTCACCAAAGCTATCCAGAAGCCCCTCTTTCTCCAGTTTATTTCAATTTTAGAGTATTGCCGCTTTGGCCTGAAGTTTTAAAAACCGTTGCGGGTATCTACCAACAGCTCGCAGAAAAAGCTCAACCTTACGACGCCTGTGTAGGAATTCCTGACGCAGGAGTGCCCTTGGCAAATGCTTTTTCCTTAAGAACAGATACTCCGCAAATAATTATGCGTAAAGAGGCTAAGGTGGGTTATGGCATCGAAGGACAATTTTTAACTCCTCTACCCGATGATGTCAAGACTGTTTTGGTCGTAGATGATTTAATGACTACAGCTGGGAGTAAAGAAACTGGGATTGATAAACTGGAAGAGGCAGGGCTTAAAGTGAGCGATGTCATCGTTTTGCTGGATAGAGACCAAAATGGAAAAGGCAAGAGAAAACTTGCCGAACGAGGAGTCTCGTTCCATGCCGCCTTTACTCTGGACCAGCTTTCAGATTTTTACGCAAGAGTTGGAAAAATCACCTATGCCGAGCTTACAGACATTAGAAGTAGACTTGCTAAGCTTACCGAATACCTCGAAAGAAACCCTTAAACCTCAGAAGGTACGATTTACTATTTTCTCAAGCCCATTTGTCTAACAAGTGCGTCAAAAGCCGAGTTCGGCTTGGCTATACCTTCAGGTGCAAAGACCGACATACAACGCCAACCGCCACGGCGGATTACCGGATAATAAACCAGGGGGCGTTGCGTTGTTATCACCCGATTATCACCCACTATCTGTCTTATAATTTTTTCCAAACTTTCGTGTCCGGCAGTCATCATCACGGTTCCGTCGTAAAATTGAACCAGGTTAAGGCTGTAAGGGGTGTCGTCGGGAGCCCGTTCTATAACTACAAGTTCCACACCAAGTTTGGTGCACTGATCTTGTATAAACTTTGCGTAACTCCCCCAAGGCTGTTGATTTTCACTGATATACACTGGTTCTACTAACAAGTAATCTTTACCATCTCGTCCTTTAATAAAAGCTGCGGTTCTGTCGACATGGTGGTTTAAAAATTCTTCTGAATACCCAGTTAACATATTAATCTCCACGCCGCACGGGAAAGGCAATAACCCAACATTAAACCTGGCAGGTAATTGTTTAATATGCTCTGAATGTTTTTTATGTTTCTTAAGATCGCAACCTCGCGGATCTGAGAAAAACAGCTTTGAATTCACCCTTAAGACAGCACCCCCTTCTCCAAGGTAAGACATTCTCGAGCGCAATTCTGGCAAGAAGAAATTAGCATCCGGATTTACGAACGTAATCGTATCTAGGTGAACCAACATATCGCGCGGAAAACAGGTTGAAGAAATAAGGTGATGCAAATTCACCCCACTCACTCCAAAACGAAACATCAGTTTGAAACAAAGCTCTTCATCGATTTCTTCTTTGTGGGCACGGATGAAACGGAAAGGAATGTTGTGGTCAATCAGGGCTGACGCGATGTCCGCATATTCTTGCCGCAATTTATCCGCAACAGATTCTTCAGTCAAGCCAGACTCGTATGCAGCAAATGCCCAACCTTCTTGCCCTTTGGGTATTTGAAACGTAGTTATATAAGGAAAAGTGTCGTCTTGCGGTTGATGAAAAATAGGCTCTGCAATAAGAAGAGTTTCACCTGGGGGAATTTTAGGGACTTCAGAAATACGCCCAAGCTCTCGAAAATTAATCATAAGAGAACATCTTATAGCAATATGGCTCGGAATTCAAGGTTTTGTTGCGGGCGGCGGCGTAAAACTACATTTTGATCTCGATTGAAACTCCAGCTGGTAAATCTAAATTAGACAATGCATCAATGGTACGTTCGTTGGGATCAAGAATATCTATTAAGCGTTTATGGACTAACATTTCAAAGTGTTCTCGGGCATTTTTATCGACGTGGGGAGATGTTTGGACAACTGTTAAATGACGCTCGGTTGGCAGAGGAATTGGCCCGACTACTTTTGAACCAACAGAAAGTACGGTGTCAATGATTTTGGCCGCAGCCTCATCAAGAACCCTATGGTCGTATGATTTTAAGCGTACTCTAAGTCTTCCGAGTGCCATATTTTTAAAGGGCATTAAAAAGCCCCTCACGGGGCCACGCGATTCTGACGTTAATTCTTAGGCAATAACCTTTGATATAACTCCGGCGCCTACTGTGCGGCCACCTTCACGAATAGCAAATCTGAGTTCCTCTTCCATAGCAACAGGCGCAATTAGTTTAACTTTCATCTTGGCGTTATCTCCAGGCATGACCATTTCAACGCCTTCCGGGAGCGTAACCTCACCAGTAACGTCAGTTGTACGGACATAGAATTGAGGTTTGTAGCCTGAGAAGAACGGTGTGTGTCGTCCACCCTCTTCTTTGTTTAAAATATAAACTTCTGCTTCAAATTCGGCGTGGGGAGTAATTGAACCCGGCTTAGCCAAAACCATACCGCGCTCGACGTCTTCTTTTTCAATTCCGCGCAAAAGTATTCCAACATTGTCTCCTGCTTGGCCTTCGTCAAGCATCTTCCTGAACATTTCAACTCCGGTGACAACTGATTTTCTTGTATCGCGCAAACCGACGATTTCAATTTCTTCGTTTACCTTAACAACTCCGCGCTCAATTCTGCCTGTAACAACTGTTCCGCGGCCCTTGATTGAGAAAACATCTTCAACGCTCATTAAGAATGGCTTGTCGGTTTCGCGCACAGGAGTTGGGATGAATTCATCAACTGCTTTCATCAGCTCCATAATCTGTTTTCCGGCTTCTTCGTCGCCTTCAACTGCTTTCAAGGCTGAACCTTTGATAACAGGAACTTTATCACCAGGATATTGATATTTGCTCAAAAGCTCGCGAACTTCAACCTCGACCAAGTCGACCAATTCCGGGTCATCGACCATATCAATCTTGTTCAAGAAAACAACAATAGCTGGAACGTTAACTTGGCGAGCCAAAAGAACGTGCTCACGGGTTTGCGGCATTGGTCCGTCAGGAGCCGAGACAACTAAAATTGCGCCGTCCATTTGAGCGGCACCTGTAATCATGTTTTTGATGTAGTCTGCGTGTCCTGGAGCGTCGATGTGGGCATAATGGCGAGCTTCTGTTTCGTATTCTAGATGGGTAATATTAATAGTAACTCCGCGCTGTCTTTCTTCTGGAGCGTTATCGATATCGCCGTAACCCATGGCTTTTGTGGTATTACCGGGTTGTTTTGATAAAACTGTGGTTATAGCCGCAGACAAAGTAGTCTTACCATGGTCAACGTGACCAATGGTGCCAATGTTTACGTGCGGTTTATTTCTTACAAATTTATCTGCCATGATTCGTAGCTAATAGTATACAGCGTTTAGCGTATTGGAATCAACTCCCTGTGCGCTAAATGTAAAAACAAGGCATACAAGCCCTGTAGTTGTTTATTGTAACTGAAGCTATTTAGCCTTGTCAAGTATTAATTTGATTATTTTTAGAATCTTGGTCTTTTTAAAGGATCTTTCAGTGCTTCGTATGCAGTATTTATTAGTTTCATTTTTCTACTATCTCCGCCTTTGTCTGGGTGGTAAATTAAAGAAAAAGCTCTATACATAGAAAGTAATACTCTTTGTATATCTTCTTCAGATAGATCTTTTAAAGCTTTTGGGTCAATACCTAGAAGTGTGTAATACTCATGGGGTGTTTGAGTTGAAGCCCTAGTACTTGATAGTTCTGCATTTCTTGCCCTTAAACTACCAACTTCCACTCTAAGGTTTGCATTTTCACTTCTTTGAGTTGATAAATTAACCTCTGTCTCTTTTAGTCTGGCCTGGGTTTTCCCAAGTTCAGTGTGCAATAAGTCGCTTTCTCTAGTTGCTTGTTCATATAGCCCCCTAAGATAAACAATCAATTTATCCCTACTAACAAGGTCTCTGCGAAACTTCTCAACTTGCTCTTCTAAGAGTTCGATTCTGCCCAAAGCTTGAGAGAGTTCAACACCTAAAGGGGTAAGTTGTCTGTGTCTAAAGGATGAAGCAACTTCATTTTTATTGCCTAATAATTCTGTGGACAAGGTTTCAAGTATGTTTGAAAATGTCGTCAGAGCCATTTCTTGACCTTTCGGGCTTGTTAAATTTAATCTTGGAGACTCCATAGGTACAATGAAATACACACCAGGTGTGGATTACGTTGACACATCGGGTTTTATACATATTTACTCAAGCATAAGATGCTTAATTTTTTCTAATTCTTTACCGTAATTTTCTTGATCAAGAGCAAACTTTAAATAATCTTTGCCGTTTTTAAAATTCGATAAAACAATATCGGGCACGACAAGCTTATCTTCTTGACCAAAGACATAAGTCCTTAAAGACGACCAGGGAAAATTTAATAACTCTTTTGCAATAACTAAATAAGAGACAAGGGGATTAATGTGTACATATCTTGAAACATGGATTAACTGCTCATCACTCTCTATTCGAACGGCTTTAAACATATCTTGAAACAACGAGCCGCCCCGTTTGTTTTTTGTATTGAAATACTTTGCGTAGCTGTTCACTGAAAGACGTAAAAAACGCGATATGCCACCCTCTCTTACTTGCTTTAAAAGCAAGTGGAAGTGGTTAGGCATAAAACAATATGCAACAACTTCTACAATCTTGTTTTTCTTTGCATACATCTCCGATAGATAACTTTCCCTTGTTTCCTTAGAAAGTTGCAATAGTTTTGAGAGCCTTAGCGGAGGGTCGTAAAACTGATAATAACTAAGAGTTGTCGAAAATCTTTCGTAATCCCTCCTGGTTATAAATACAGGTTGACTAGCAACACCTCTGTTGAAAATATGATAGTACTGTTCTGAGGCAAAAACAGTTTTTCTAAATGGCACTTTTTAATTTTATGAATTATTACCGTATGTGTCAAGCTAGTTCACACCTGGTGTGTATGGGGACTGCCTTTGCCGTTTTTTTGGGGCAAGCGTAATCACTCTTTCAACCCGCAGCATGGCTTTATTATACTACCTGTCACATCATCGGTAATTATTAGCTTCTATACCCACAAGATCGTTAACGTGACCAATTCTTTCTTTGTCTAAATATTCTGCCACGCCTCTGGTTATTCTTCCCGGAAGAGTGAGCCCGACTTCGCGCGAACCAGAAACAAATTGCAACCCCTGAGCACCTGCTTTTATTGTCTCTAGAGCCGCACTGGATCCATTTATTCCTCCGACTCCAATAACTGGTACTTGCCCTTCTGTACTTCTATAAACATGCGCAATAATTGTATTTACAATTTTTCTGTAATCCGGGTCTGCTCCTGACAATCCGCCTGCTTCGTTTCTCCAGTGTTCACCATATTTAGCTTTTATGTCTGGGTCTGTAGTCGTATTTATACATACCAGACCTGCCAGTTTTTCGTCAACTACTACTTGGATTACGTCGTCAACAGCCCCAAGAGGCATTTCCGAGATTTTAACAAACGTCGGTATTCTTCCCCCGGTTTCATCCATAACTGCGTTTACCCTCTGAGCAATTTTTGTTAAAGTATCTTTTCCTTGAAGATTTCTGAGTCCGGGTGTGTTTGGAGAAGAAACATTTATGGTAAAATAGGCCGCGTAAGGCTTTAGTGCTCTTGCCACGACGCCATACAAAATTGGTGCTTCATCCGAAGTAATTTCTTTGTTGATTCCTAAATTAAAACCAATTGGAATTCCGCTCTTTGCGTATCTTTTAATATTTCTTATAACGGCATGAACCCCTTTGGCATTAAAACCAAGCCTGTTTAGTATTACTCCAGGTTCAGATGCAAGCACAAATTGTCTCTTTTTAGGATTCCCTTCCTGGTCAGCAAAAAGTACGGCTCCGAATTCAGGAGAGGCAACGCCAAGTGCATGCCAAGCAAGAGCAGTTATACCTTGTTTATCAGAACCCGCGCCAAGCATAAGAAAATTCTCTAAAGGTACTCCTCCAACTGTAATTTTTAATCTCTCGTCTGAAAACCGCGCTCCTTTGTATGCACACAATCTTTCCAAAACTTTCAAGGTTAACGGCGAAGCTTCTGCTAAGTGGAGAAGGTTGCTGGCCCAAATATGAGCAGTTTCTGTTGGAACTATATTGGTTCTGTCCAATAAGTCTAACGTTGGTCTAACAAATTCTTTATACATTTTAATAACAAAATGGCTATCGGTAACTTAGAGGTTGGCCAAAACCTGGCTTAACTAAAACTTGTCCGTTCTCAAATACTAAAGAACTGCGAATAGTAACCCTTTTTATACGTCCCCTTAATTTCCATCCCATAAATGCTGACCAGCCGCATTTAGTTTTTAAATCTTTCTCTGTTAAAACGTACTCTTCGTCAGGATCAATTTCAATAAAAGTATTGTTGTCGGTTTTAATTGAGAAAACCTTTTTTGGCCCTTCAAACATTAAACGGACAAGATCATCCAAAGAGAGTTTGCCTTCTACTACCTTTGAGTACATAAGAGGAAATGCCGTTTCTAACCCTGGTACGCCAAACGGCGGAGTGGCGCTTTCTTTTTCTTCTTTTGTATGCGGCGCATGGTCTGTCGCAATCATGTCAATTGAATCAAGATTTTCCCATAACGCCTCAACATCAGTTCTTGTTGCCAAAAATGGTTTCATCCTTCCATATGGACCAAGATTTACAGCATCTTCGTTAGTGAGTAAAAGATGGTGGGGGGTAACTTCACAAGTAACAGGAAAACCTTCCTGTTTTGCCCTTTTAATCATTTCTATTTCTGACGCCAAACTAATATGGCAAATATGTAATCTCCTGTTTGTTTTTCTGGCCATCTCCAAAGCTCTCTTGCACGTTCCTTCTTCGGCGTGCACCAAAAGCGGCTTGTCTTTAGGCCAAACAGAAAAGACTTTTTCTATAAGCCGGTCATCTTCTATAAGTAAATCGCCAGTCGTTTGGTTCATGTAGACTTTTAGACCTGCGACCAAATCGCGAACCTTTTCAAACTCACCGGTATTGTCTCTCGGGCTTGCACCGAAATGAAAACCATAGTCACAAAGAGTTTTGACGCGGGCAATTTGCTCTTTATACTGCAAAGCTTCCAGGCTAACTGTTGGCTCTGGGTTGTTCGGCATATCGACTATTCCTACAATCCCGCCAGCTAAAGCCGCCTCACTACCGGTCGTAAAATCTTCTTTATGGGTTCCACCTGGATCGCGAAAATGAACATGGGGATCTATTAAACCTGGCAATTCCTTTAAAGACATTGTGCTATATGCTACAAAATTAATAATGCTAAATCAACTAGTTTTGCTTTCTAGGCTCAATTGAAGCATAATTACATGCATGATTTCAGTACAGAACTTATCTTTCTCATATGGCGGGCATATCGTTTTTGATGATATTTCTCTCCTTGTTAACGATAACCAAAAGGTTGGACTTGTCGGCCCAAATGGCGCTGGAAAGTCTACACTCTTGGGATTAATCTCTCAAAATCAACAAACTGATATTGGCCGTGTCCAAGTTGTGGGTTCAATTGCGTCAGTTCCTCAAGAAATTAAACACGACCCGGCGCTTGATAATAGTTCCTCAATCCGCGCGTATCTTGACCCGGAACACGAACACTATGATTTTGAAGTCACAAAGTTTTTAAAAGGTTTAGAACTCTCCCGTTTGAATCTTACCGATAGCGCAAAATTACTTTCCGGCGGACAAAAAACGCGCCTTGCCATTATTAGAGCTCTCCTTGCGGAACCAGACATTTTAATTCTTGATGAACCAACAAATTATTTAGACACAAAAGGTAAAAAATGGGTTATGGATTTTATTTCGACTTATCAAAAATCTATTATTATCGTCTCTCATGATCTGTCGTTACTTGACCATTCGATAGATAAAATTCTTTTTATTAACGCTCATACAAAAAAGATTGAGGAATATAAAGGAACTTATGCGCAATTTTTAAAATTGCGGGAAGAGAAAATAAATCTTACAAAGAAGCAACACAAAGCTTCTGCTGCCCATATACAAAGCATGCAAGAAGGTTTGCGTATGGGAACGCAAAGTGTCAAACAAAGAATACAACTGCAAAAACGAATTGAACGGGAAAAAGAAAAACTTCCAGAATTACCACGGGAAGCAGCTGGTTTAAAAAACATCAGACTCCCAGAGCCTACTAGAGGTGGACAAATCCCGCTTAGCGTAAACCATATTTCCAAGTCATATGGAGACAACAAAATTTTAGATAATGTAAATTTCTATCTCGAACGCGGGGAGAAGTTAGCTTTAATCGGTAAAAATGGTGCAGGTAAAAGCACACTTGTAAAAATTTTAGTCGGTCTTGAAAGTCCAGATTCTGGAGAGGTCGTGAGGGATGTAAATTTAAAGCTTGGGTACTATTCCCAAGAACATGAAGTTTTTGATTTTGCAGAAACAGTAATAAAAACTATACAAAACGCCTGTCATTTAAACGACGGTCACATCCGCTCGATTTTAGGCAAATTTATGTTTTCTGAACAGAAGATTTACCAAACTGTGGGGACATTATCTGGCGGAGAAAAAACAAGACTGGCCATCGCTCTTTTAGTATTACAAGACTACAACTTATTAGTGCTTGACGAGCCGACGACCTATCTTGATGTTTTATCGCAAAGAATAATTCTCGAAGCGTTAAAGGAATATAAAGGAGCAATGATTATCGTTTCGCACACAGAAGAGTTTATTAAAGAGCTGGCGCCATCCCGGGTTTTATTGTTGCCGGAAAACAGAATCGACCACTGGCACGATGAATATCTTGCAAAAGTTGGTGAGGTTTAGACGGTTTGACCATGACGGACGGCAGCCGTTTTTTGTCCCACAATTTGGGCAGTAATATTTGCCGGGACTTCGGCATAGTGCGACGGTTCAACATAAGAATTTGCACGGCCCTGAGACATTGAGCGAAGAGCTGTTGCATAGCCTTGGAGTTCAGCCAAGGGAACAAGGGCGTTAATCACTTGGAAAACTCCTCGGGTTTCTGTTTCTTGGATTTGTGCGCGGCGACTAGATAAATCGCCAATTACGTCTCCCACAAAGGCACTTGGTGTAGAAACGGCAACGTGCATGATTGGTTCGAGCAACACTAAACCCGCGCGTTTCACCGCGTCTTGGAAAGCCATAGACCCAGCAATCTTAAAAGCGATTTCTGAAGAATCGACGTCGTGGAAAGATCCGTCAAAGACTGCGCATTTAACGTCAACCATCGGGAAACCAGCTAAAACTCCGTTTTCTGCCGCCTCTCGGTATCCTTTTTCGATTGCCGGGATATACTCCTGTGGAATTGTTCCTCCTTTAATTTCTGAAATAAATTCTATGCCTTCACCGCGGCCTTTTGGTTCAACCCTTAACAAACAATGCCCATATTGCCCGCGTCCTCCGGTTTGGCGGATATACTTTCCTTCTCCCTCAGCCGAACCCTTAATTGTCTCTTTGTAAGCAACTTGCGGCGCGCCAGTTGTGGCTTCAACTCCATACTCGCGCTTCATGCGGTCAACTAAAACTTCAAGCTGTAATTCTCCCATTCCAGAAATAATTGTCTGTCCGGTTTCATGATTTGTCTTGACACGGAAAGTAGGGTCTTCTTCTCCAAGCCTGCTCATTGCGTGTCCCAATTTTTCTTGATCCTGACGAGTTTTTGGTTCAATCGCAAGTGAAATAACCGGCTCAGGGAATTTAATATTTTCTAAAATTATGGGGTGCGCTGGATCACAAACCGTATCTCCTGTGACCGTTTCTTTTAATCCGACTGCTGCCACAATTTCTCCAGCATAGGCTTCTTCAACCAGTTCTCTTTGATCTGCGTGCAGCAAAACCAAGCGCCCCACACGCTCATCTGCTCTTTTGGATGTATTTAAAACAGGCGTTCCGGTTTTTAATGTCCCTGAATAAATCCTCAGCCAAACGAGCCGTCCAATGTGAGGATCAACGTTAACCTTAAACGCCAAGGCTGAAAATGGCTCTGACTTGTCCGGGCTTCGGGTTTCTTCTTCACCTGTTGCCGGGTTTTCACCTTTAACTGGTGGGACGTCTAAAGGTGAGGGGAGATATTCAACAATCGCGTCTAAAATTCTTTGTACTGTCGGCATGCGGTTATCCCCACCCAAAACCGGAAAAAACTTGCCCGCGACCACGCCTTTGCGGATTGCGCGTTTGATTTCAGCTGGGCTAAGCTCGACCCCGTCAAGGTATTTGTTTAAAACATCGTCATCGTATTCTGCTACGCGCTCTAAAAGTTCTGCTCGATACTTTAAAGCTTTTTCCATTAACTCTCCCGGGATTTCTTCTTCGGTAAGCTTGCTGTCTTCTACTGCTTTGTAGGTGTAAGCCTTCATCTCAATCAAATCGACAACGCCACGCAGCTCGTGTTCTATTCCAATCGGCATATCGACAGGCGCCGCATTAGGGTTTAAGCGTTCGCGGATTGAGGTAATAGACCCTTCCCAATCTGCGCCGATAAGATTTAATTTATTTAAGGAACAAATTCGAGGGACGTTATATTTATCCGCCTGATGCCAAACAGTCTCTGACTGGGGCTCAACACCAGTTCTGCCGTCAAAAATCATGCATGCTCCGTCTAATACGCGCAAAGACCTCTCGACTTCAACTGTAAAATCAATGTGTCCAGGAGTATCGATAATATTTATGCGGTGGGATTCTTGGGGAACATCTCCTTTAATATTTGTTGTCCAAAAAGTAGTAATCGCGGCAGAAACTATGGTGATTCCCCGCTCGCGCTCTTGATCCATCCAGTCGGTGACCGTATTTCCTTCGTCGACTGAACCATATTTATAGGTTTTTCCGGACTCGAATAGAATTCGCTCTGTGGTCGTTGTTTTTCCAGCGTCAATATGGGCAATAATCCCCATGTTGCGGATCCACTCCAGCGGAAGTTCACGGTTCTCGGTTGTAGTTGTAATTAATGCACCCTTTTTTGCTGCCATTTCTCACTCCGTTCGAAACAAGTTTTCTTTTGACAAGAAAAGAGAAGCCTGTTTGGCTTCTTGGATGTTATTTTACCAAATTAAGCCTAATTGCGCAATGTGCTTGCTTAAAAGAAGTCTAATTTACCACTTAAAATGAGCGAATGCTAATTCCCCCAATATTTAAACCAAACTTTTCCTTCTATTTTCTCCCATTTAATTGGACCCCAGCTTCTGGAGTCTGAGCTTCGATCTCTATTATCACCCAGCAGAAAGTATTCATCTTCACCGAGTGTGCGCCCTTGTCCTTCAGGCGAAAAAAACCCGCCAGAAGTTTGCATACCTGTTGATAAATATGGCTCTTCTAAGACTTGTCCATTAATATATACCTGTCCATTTTCTATCTTTATCGTTTCCCCGGGCAGACCAACAATACGTTTAATGTATATATTTAGACCTCCAGATGGTTCTTCAAAGACAACTACCTCTCTTCTTTCAAAATTTAGATCGCCCAGTCCAAACTTCCTAACAAGATAATATTCCCCGTTTTTGTAGTTTGGTGCCATTGCTTGGCCTGTAACTTGCACTGGCCAGACAAGAAATAAATAAGCCAGTATTAATACTGGTATTCCCATAAGAGCAAATGCCGATAGTAAAAATAATGACCAACGTTTAAAGGCTGAGGGTATAGATTGCGTGCGAGGAATAAAATTTCCGGAATTATCAACTTTTAAAACTAGAGAGCCTGCAAGTTTATCGTGCCATGCTTGCCGTCTCTTGTCGGGAATTGCCCACAAATATCCCAGGTTTAATATTCCAGACAGTATTCTTCCAATCGTTTCGCGAACGATAATTCGCTTTAAGGAAAGTTTATGACCCTCTTTGGAAACGACTTTAATATGCAGTACCTTTTTACCTAAAGTTTGACCTTGTTTATTAAGAAAATATATATTATAAGCCAGAATACTGAAAATAATAAGTACGTCAGACAACGTCTTTGGAATAATAAAAGATAGTAAGAAGGCGGGGAGCACAGCGATGAGACCATCTAAGGCATATGCAAGAAATCTTTTAAAGATTCCAGCTGTTTGGTACTGCTCGTGCATAAATTAGCATAACATAATAATAAGACTCTACAAACTTGTTACCATGTTTTAAAACATGGTAACATAGGTTATGACGCAGGTTTCTAAGAGATATTTATCTTCAGATGTTCAGAAAAGAATGTTTGAAGTATTTATTAACGCCGTAAGTAAAGCAAAGTACCGCCGCGACGTAGCAAGCTTCTTGACCGATTTACTTTCTCCAACAGAACGAATCATGCTAGCTAAAAGACTGGCGATTGCTTATCTTCTGGTCAAAAAGAGTTGGACTTACAGAGAAATTTCCCAAATACTTAAAGTAAGTCTCGCTACAATACAGCGTGTATCGTTGGTCTTAAACGTTCAGGGTGACGGTTATAGAAAAATTGTTAATTCGCTTCTAAAAGATGAACAAATTGAAAACTTTATGAATAAGGTTGCGGACGCTATAACAGTAATTCCGCCAGGAGGAGCTAACTGGAAACAATGGAGAAAAGAAAGAGAGGCGGAGAAAAGATCCCGTACAAAAGCTTTCTAATGTTTCAGTGTTTTAAAACATGAAAACAAGAGAGATGTTAACTCTTTAGTCCGGAGCACCAACGAGAATGTCAATAGCTCTACAACAAAGAAGGTTTCTTTGTGTGTCGGGGAAATTCCATGATTTACCACTTAAAGTGAGCAAATGCACGATTGGCTTCTGCAACACGCTCAATTTCTTGTCTTTTGGCCATTGAAGCGCCTTCACCTTTATGAGCATTCATAATTTCCATAGATAATTTATGAGCAAAAGTTTTATATTGAGCGTTTGGAAGAGAATTCGCGGCATTGACCAACCAACGGATAGCTAAAGATTCTTTACGCGGACCGCGCACAGCCATAGGGACTTGGTAAGCCGCGCCTCCGATTCTGCGCGGGCGGACTTCCATGTTTGGTTTAATATTTTCAACCGCCTGTAAAAATACTTTGAGCGGTTCTTCTTGGAGTTGTTCGCGGATTAGTTCAAAAGCGCGGTAGACCTGCTTTTGAATTACAGAACGCTTACCGTCGCGCATTGCACGGTTAATTAGCTTGGTTACCATCTCGTGTGGATAAACCGGGTCTTTACTAACCAGTCTGGGTTTTACTGCACCTTTTCGCATATTATTTATTACTTAGCCGCTACCGGCCTAGTCCCTCCTTGCGGCCGTTTTGCGCCGTATTTTGAACGGGAACTCTTTCTACCTTCTACCCCGCCTGTATCAAATTTTCCGCGCACTACATGGTATTTTACTCCTCCCAAATCTTTAACGCGCCCTCCACGCACAAGAACTATGGCGTGCTCGGCTAAATTGTGACCTTCTCCTTGGATATAGGCAGTAATTTCCTGTTTATTAGAGAGCCTAACCCTCGCAACTTTGCGCAAAGCCGAATTCGGCTTTCTAGGAGTCATTGTGCGTACCTGCAAAACAACACCACGCTTAAACGGCGCGGTTATCTCGCTAAATTTGCGGTCTTTGTTATTCCACCAACGACGCAAAGAAGTTGCTTTTGTCTTCTTTGGTCTAAACGTTCTACCTTTTCTAACTAGTTGTGATGCTGTAGGCATAATTGAGGCTATAGTATATCACGAAACGGTTCCTTGGTTTAGTTTTGCCCTTTCCGGGCTGGTCGGAATCAAGCGCCCGATAATGACATTCTCCTTCAACCCTAAGAGTTTATCTTCTTTACCTAAAAGCGAGGCCTCTGTCAAAACACTGGTTGTGTTTTGGAACGAAGCGGCAGACAACCAAGAATCAGTAAATAAGGACGAGCGGGTAATTCCCAAGAAAATAGCTTGTGCTGTTGCCGGCTCTCCGCCTTCTGCTAAAATCTTCTCGTTTTCTTCTTCAAAGACTGCCCGGTCGACAATATCGCGCGGGAGAAGACTAGTGTCGCCTTGACTAACAATTTGCAGCTTGTCACACATTTTGCGTGCAATAACCTCAAAATGCTTATCGTTAATACGGATTCCTTGTGACTCGTAAACTTGCTGAATTTGGTCAACTAAATATTCTTGTGCTGCGCGCAATCCCTTAACTGCTAAAATTTCTTTGATATCAAGATAGCCTGATGCCAATTGTTTACCCGCCTCAACCAAATCTCCGTCTTTAACTTCCAGGTTTGAAGTCAAAGGAATAAGATATTCGCGCTCTTCGATTGGGTGAACTGAAGTGTTGCGCACGCGCACCAACCATCCGTCTTCTTGCTCAGCAATTTGGACAGACCCTGAAATCTCAGAAATAGGAGACAATGTTTTAGGCGTACGTGCTTCAAACAACTCTTCTACGCGCGGCAAACCTTGAGTCACGTCTAGTCCAACGATACCTCCTGCGTGTTTGGTTCTCATTGTTAATTGGGTACCAGGCTCGCCTATTGATTGAGCGGCTACAACCCCGACTGGCATACCCAACTCAACATGATTACGGGTTGAAAGATCCCAGCCGTAACACGCGGCACAAAGTCCGTAACGCGCCTGACAGGTTAAAGGAGAACGAACTTTAATATTATCGATTCCTGCTTCCTCGATTTTAGTGTATATTTCAGGCGTAATAACTTCGTTGCGGGCAAGTTTAATTCCGCCAACAGCTAAATCTTCGGCCACAACTCTCCCAATCAATCTTTGCGGTAAAGACTTTTCGCGGTTGCGGCGCGTTACTGTTAGACTTTCGCTGGTTCCGCAATCATCTAGACGAATGATGGCGTCGTGGGCAACGTCAACAAGCCGGCGCGTTAAGTAACCTGCGTCAGCCGTCTTAATAGCTGAGTCTGTAAGACCTTTTCTTGATCCGCGGGCGCTAGTTACGTACTCAAAGATTGAAAGTCCTTCTCTAAAGTTAGATTTGGTCGGCAAATCAACAATTTTTCCTAACGGATCAACGACAAGTCCGCGCATAGCAGCCAGCTGTTTCACCTGGTCACGGGAAGCACGCCCGACTCCTGCTTCAATAATCACCTTAATTGGGTTGGTGGCAGGGAGTGCCTCCCAAGTCAAATCCGCCATTTCTTCTGTCGTTTCAATCCAAAGCTCTTGAGTAAGCCTGCGGCGCTCTTCTCCTGTAATCAGCCCTGTCTTGAAATTCTCATCAATTTCCAAGAGCTCTCCTGTTGCTTCCTCGAGCATTTGTTCTTTATCAGGGTGGATTTGAGCGTCAGTAACCGCAAAGGAAAGCCCCGAAACTGTGCCAGCCATAAACCCGAGCGACTTGACTTTGTCAATCATTTCGACCACTTCTTCGCGTGTGCCTTGACTCAAGGCTTTGGCAAACAAGCCCCGGATAATAGAAGCTGTTGCTGGTTCATTGGCAAAGCGTAAATATTCAGGCAAAGCTTCATTAAAGAGCAGGCGTCCGACAGTAGTCGTAATCTTTTCTTGACCAATTCTGACGACTATCTTTTCGCGCAGACGGATGTGTTTCTTTTGATAAGCCGAAATTGCCTCTTCGCTGTCTGAATACATCCGGGGATTCTCGCCTTTATCTAATGGATCATTACTTGTTAAATAATAAACACCCAAGGCCATTTCTTTGGAAGCAGGGATCGCAATTGGCGATCCATCAGCAGGACGTAAAAGATTGTTCTCCGGGCTCATAAGTCTCATCGCTTCTTCGCGGGCACGTTTCGAGAGAGGTACGTGAACCGCCATTTGGTCACCGTCAAAATCTGCGTTATAACCAGAACAGACGCAGGGGTGAACACGGATAGCCGAACCTTCAATAAGAACCGGATAAAAGGCTTGGATACCCAATTTGTGTAAAGTTGGCGCGCGGTTTAACAAAACCGGGTGATCGTGGGTAATTTCTTCGAGAATATCAAAGATTTCAGGAGGCCTGCGGTCAAGCATATTCTTAGCACTTTTAACATTGGGTGCGATTCCACGGATAATCATCTCGCGTAAAACGAAAGGTTTAAACATTTCCAAAGCCATTTCTTTTGGCAGACCACATTGGTTAAGACGGAGCTCTGGACCGACAACGATGACCGAGCGTCCAGAATAATCAACACGTTTACCTAAAAGGTTTTGGCGGAAACGTCCTTGTTTCCCGCGCAACATGTCGGAAAGAGAGCGCAAATATTGGCGGTCACGGCCGCGGCGTGCAGTTTGGCGCTGAGAAGCATCAATTAGAGAGTCAACTGACTCTTGCAGCATGCGTTTTTCGTTTCTTAAGATAATTCCTGGAGCACCAAGCTCTAAGAGGTGGCGCAGTCTGTTGTTGCGGTTGATAACACGGCGGTAAAGATCGTTTAAGTCGCTGGTTGCAAAACGTCCTCCTGATAACTGAACCATCGGGCGAAGATCTGGCGGCAAAACAGGCAAAACCTTTAAGATCATCCAACTTGGGTCAACAGATGCGCGGCGCATACCGTCAACCAAGCGCAAACGTTTTGTTAGTTTTATCTTGCGCACATCAGAAGCCTCTTCTAACTCTTCGCGGATTTGTTTCGAGAGTTCGTCAAGGTTGAGCTTGGCCATTACCCTTAGCAAGACTTCAGCCCCCATGTCGGCTTCGAAAAAATCTACCGCGTCGTAGTTTTCCAGCTCAATATACTCTTCGTCAGACAAAAGAGACATTGGGCGCACGCCTTTAACGATATCCAAAAGTCTATTAAAAAGCTCTTCTGTTTTTGCTTGCCCGCTTTTTGCCTCTTCATGAACTGCAGTTAGCGTGTTGCGGGTTGATAATTCAATCTCTTGTTTTGAAAGATTGAATTGCTCTTTATTCTTAATCTTTTCCTGCAAAGCTTCTGCTTTGCGGTCTGCTTCACGGCGGATTTTTTCAGTTTCCTGTCTTTCATTTTCTATAATCTCATCAACTCTAACTTTGGCTGCTTTCTCAATTGACTCAATTGCTTTTTTACGGCCGTCTTCCCGCACAGCAGTAACCAAAAAGCGCGCAAAATAAATAACCTGTTCTAAAGCTTTGGGAGGAACGTCTAATATTAGGGAAAGTTTTGAAGGAGCGCCTTTGAAAAACCAAACATGGGCAACAGGAACGGCGAGGGTAATATGTCCCATGCGCTCGCGGCGAACGCGGGATTGGGTAACTTCGACTCCACACTTATCGCAAATAATCCCTTTATAGCGAATCCTTTTATATTTGCCGCAGTAACACTCCCAGTCTTTCGTCGGTCCAAAAATGCGCTCGTCAAAAAGACCATCTTTTTCAGGTTTTAGAGTCCTGTAATTGATAGTTTCCGGCTTGGTTACTTCGCCGTTAGACCAATTTTTGATCTCGTCATGCGAAGCAAGCTTTACTTTTAATCTTGAAAAATCAGTTAAGTCTTTCAGTTCCATATAATAAATAGTTGGACTGGTTCTACTCTTTTGCCTCCTCCATTTTTAGGCCTTCAACTTGCTCTGTCATGATTAGTTCTGGCACAACGCCTTCAATTACAGGATCAACTTCCTCTTCTGTTTTAGTTATCAAATGCCCCGCAGGAGTAATCGACAAACCTAAAGAATTAAGTTCGCGGACTAAAACCTTGAACGACTCCGGAACCGTTGACTCAGGAATCTCGGTACCTTTAACAATTGCCTCGAAAGCGCGCGCGCGACCCACAACGTCGTCAGATTTTATGGTAAGCATTTCTTGCAAGGTATGAGCGGCACGGTGTGCCTCTAAAGCCCAAACTTCCATTTCTCCAAGTCGTTGTCCACCCATTTGCGCTTTACCTCCTAAAGGCTGTTGGGTGACCAAAGAGTATGGTCCGGTTGAACGGGCGTGGGTCTTATCTTCAACCATGTGGGTAAGCTTCATGATGTAACCGCGCCCAACGACAGTTTCTTGCTCAAACGGCTCGCCTGTTTTACCGTCGTAAAGTTGAATTTTTCCTGAAACCGGAAGTTTCGCGTCTTTCATAATTTTATCAGTTTGTTCTGGCGTAAGCTTGTCAAAGACAGGAAGGGCAAACTTAGTTTTAAGTTCTCCCGCGGCCCAACCAAGTTGTGCTTCTAAGAGTTGTCCCAAGTTCATACGCGCAAGAACAGAAAGCGGGGAAATAATAATATCTATCGGGGTTCCGTCTGCCAAGTGCGGCATATCATAATCAGGAACGATCTTCGAAATAACTCCTTTGTTTCCGTGACGTCCGGCAAGCTTGTCTCCGACGGCGACTTTACGCATTTGGGCAACACGCACCACAACTTTCATTAAAGTCCCAGGGTCTAAATCGTCACCCTTTTCGCGGTCTAATATTTGCACATCGACAACTATTCCGTGTTCTCCATGCGGCACACGCAAGGACGTATCCCGCACTTCCCGTGCCTTCTCGCCAAAAATGGCGCGAAGTAAACGTTCCTCTGAAGTAAGTTCTGTCTCGCCTTTCGGAGCGATTTTTCCTACCAAAATATCATTTGCCCGCACTTCTGCGCCAATGACAACAATTCCGTCTGCTGCTAAATTGGCCAAATCGCTCTCAGCAACGTTGGGGATATCGCGGGTTAACTCTTCAGGCCCAAGCTTAGTATCCACAACCTGTGCTTCGTATTCTTCGATATGGATAGAAGTTAGGCTGTCTTCCCGCACTAGACGGTCTGAAACCACAATTGCGTCTTCAAAGCCCAAACCTTCAAAAGAACAATAGGCAATAAGCAGGTTTTGCCCTAAAGAAAGCTCTCCGTCGTCGGTTGCCGGTCCGTCTGCCAAAAGGTCTCCGGGACGAACCACATCTCCGACAACAACCTTTGATCTTTGGTTAAAAGCAGTCGACTGAGAAGTTCTTTTAAATTTATCTAAAGTGTAAATTTCCCGCTTACCGTCCATCTTAATACGATCTCCTTCACGGTCATCGATTACCGATTTGCCGCTAACTTCAATTTCGATTTTTTCCGCGTCGACATAAACAATGCGTCCGCCGTTTCTAGCACGAACAACCCGACCCATAGCAGAGGCTACTGTTTCTTCCATACCAGTACCCATAAGTGGAGCTTCTGGGCGAACTAAAGGCACAGCTTGGCATTGCATGTTGGTGCCCATTAAAGCACGGTTTGCCTCATCGTGAGATAAAAACGGTATAAGGGAAGCAGAAGTGCCGATAACTTGGCGGGGTGTTAAATCGATAAGTTCGATTTCGTCCAAAGGTCCTTCGGTAAACGAGCCTTGGTAGCGCATTGGTACCCAGTTATCAAGAATAAAACCGTCTTTATCGGTCGCAAGCGAGGCGTGAGTAATGTGATAATTTTCCTCATCATCTGCCGTAATGTAGACAATTTCGTCAGTGGCGCGCACTTTTTTGCCAACTTTCTCAATCTTGCGGTAGGGAGACTCCAAAAATCCATGCGGGTTTACGCGTGTGTAAAGGGCTAAATACGTAACCAAACCTATAGACGGTCCTTCTGGAGAGCGTACCGGGTCGATACGGCCATATTGGGAAGCATTAATGTCGCGGATAGAGAATGATGCGCGCTCTTTAGTAATACCGCCCGGACCCATAACAGAAAGGCGCCGGATATTATCAAGCTCAGAAAGAGGATTTGTTTGATCTAAAATAGCCGACAGCTGGTTTGAGCGGAAAAATTCGTTTAAAGCGGCAATTAACGGCCTAGCGTTAACCAAGACGCTCGGGCTGACTAATTCTTCAGTGGAAGTTAAGCTCATCTTTTCTTTAATTGAACGCTCGAGCCTAACCATTCCGACACGGAAAGCAGACGATAAAACAAGCTCCCCAACAGTCCTAACTCTGCGGTTTGCCAAGTGGTCAATATCGTCAACCTTACCCTGTCCATTTTGCAAACTTATCAAATAGCGCAAGGTTTGCACCACATCTTCAAGTTTTAATACCCAGTTTTCTTGAGTGTTGGGGAAGTCTAATCCAAGCTTTTTGTTCATCTTGTAGCGGCCAACACGGTCGAGACCATAACGGCGCACGTCAAAGAACAAGCTTTTAAAGAGCGTGTCTGCGTTTTCCAAAACGACCAATTCTCCGGCGCGCATTTTGCGGTAAATCTCCAAAAGCGCTCCGTCGTGATCTCGGGTAGGATCTTTTAATAAAGTAGCAATAATATAGTTGTGGTTCTTATCAGTATCAACATCTGCAAACTTTGCTTTTATCTCTTCTTCGCTTTCTAGTCCCATTGCGCGCAAAAGCGTTGTTGCTAAAATCTTTCTGCGGCGGTCAATACGGGCAATAATTCCGTCCTGACGGGTTACTTCAAACTCCAGCCACGACCCTCGCGCAGGGCGAATTTCCGCCCGGTACAACATGCGCCCAGAGGCAGGATCAATTTCTCCTGAGAAATAAACTCCCGGAGAGCGCACAATTTGGTTAACCACAGCTCGTTCAATGCCGTTAACAACAAAAGTTGCCTCAGGAGTCATTTGCGGAATATCTCCCAAAAAGACTTCTTGGGTTGTAACTTTACCCGTCTTTTTATTTAAAAGTGTAGTTTGGGCATGGAGTGCGGAAGAGAAAGTTAAACCTTTATTGCGGGCTCGTGTTGGAGAAATTTCAGGGGGGCTAATGTTAAATTCGCCAAAAGTTAGTTCCCAGTTCTTGCCAGTAAAATCCGAGACCGGCGAGATCTCGAGAAGCGCCTCGCCAATTCCCTCCCTAAGAAAGGTTTGCCAAGACTCCTTTTGTATGGCCAGCAGATTGATTTGCGACAAAGTCCGATCTGCTTGGCTCAAGAATTGACGTTTAAGCGAGGAAGCCATCAATCGATTTATTGTAAACAAATTTTTGCGCTGGTCCCCGTTAAGCGAGGTGGGCGTGCAAGACGCAAAAATACCGCCATTAGGCGATACAAAACTGGGCGTACTCACGTACGCTTAAGGAGAATATACACTATCACCCAAAGCTTGTCAAGAGCTATAATTAGTCTCAGACAACTCGGGTGTCTGAATTCCGCGCTTATCGCAGGCTATTCTATCGACTTCATCCTAAAATTGCTACAATGAGGCGTGAACTACACTGCACGCCTAAAAAGAAACATTAAGCTTTTCTATATTGTCGATTTTCTAATTGGACTCGACTTTGTCATTCCTGTTTGGGTAGCTTTCCATCTTCGCGTCCTTGATTACTCCCAAATTGCCATTTTAACAGCTTTTCTCTACGGATTAACAATGATCTTAGAACTTCCGACTGGAGCGCTAGCTGATATGTTGGGCAGAAAATGGACAACCGCCCTGGGTTGGATTTTCCAAGGATTAGGATATGCGTTCATCGCCTTTGCCAATAGTTTTACAGCATTTGGTATTGGTTACTTTATCGTAGCTATTGGCATAGCTTTAGTATCAGGAGCAAGTGTGGCCATGGTCTATGACACTTTTAAAGAATTAAAGAGAGAAAACGAATATTCAAAATTTGTTGCCAAATCAAGCACTCTCTTTAGAATCGGACTAATCGTAGGAACCTTTACTGGGGGATATCTCTATCAGCTGCACTTGAGTCTTCCGTACCTCTTAATGGGTTTAGCCTATCTTGTTGCAGTCGGCTTTATTTTACTTCAACAAGAGCCAAAGATTGACACAGAAAAATTTACATTGACAAATTATCTTAGACAAACAAGAGATGGTTTTAAAGAGGTGTTTAAAACACAGTACTTAAAGAAGTTAACCTTGTTTTATACATTAGCGGGAGGCATTACTTGGGCCTGTGCTATCTACTTCAATCAACCCTTTGCTAAAGACTTAGGGTTTGGCGAGATTGAACAAAGCTGGCTCTTTGGGGGAATCTATTTAACTAGTACTTCCATCATCTACCTCCTTTCCAGAAATGATAAATTCCTTGACCGGAATAAAATTTATCTTGGTTTTCCAATTATCTTATCTTTAGCCTTATTGCCTGGTATTATCGCCTCAAAACTTGTTGCACCTGTTCTTCTTCTTGGCATTCTCGTTTGCACCAGTGGACGTTTTGCGTTTTTAGACCGTTATGCAAATTTAGAATATGAATCAAAGTATCGCGCTACCGCCGTTTCAGCCTTAAATATGTTGGTAAGTTTGTTTGTAATTATCGCTGTCGGTTTAAGCGGAAAGCTTCAGGATCTTTATGGAACACCCTTGGTCTTTACCTTACTGGGCATCGTTGCTCTTTTTGCAATGCTCCCGGTCGGTATAAACCTGGCAAGGCACAAACTACCAACAAAATAAGACTACCAGCTTGGCCATACACCTCCGAGGTGTAAACCTACACCCAAAGCTTGTCAAGTACTTATCACGCTTGATTTACCCATGCCGCATTTGTTACTATCCAAGCATAATGTCACTTCATGAGCGGATCGAACCTGTCGAGGGACTTATAAGAAGAGATGAAAACGGAGAAATAATCGGTTTTGCTACAGCCTACGTGTGCCCTGAGAGAGATCTTATTGCAACTTCTGAAGGCATAGGAACACCCGGGTTTACGGTAGCCAGCGACCCAGACATAAGAGATGCTTTAATCAATCACTTAAGGGATCACGGAATACCAATAAGAGCCTTTGACCCTAAAAACTCAGTTAGGATTCACGGCTTTAGCGCTAAAAATTGGAATTCCCCTTGGGAACCAAAAGGTCCCCAGCCTAACTGGCTGGTAATCAAAAACCCCGCAGAACAATAATCTATGACTGTAAAACATGAGCTTCCTAAAATAATTAAAGATGTCGGGTTTGATTTTAACTGGAGTGAAGAAAAAGTCTGGGCTTTAGACGTTCCCGTGGTTGATATGGATGTTGCCAAGCTTGAGTGGCACTTAGACATTCCTTTTTGGTGGACAAATAACGGTTTTTACAACCTGGCGCCACGCGAGGTAATTAATAATCCTGAAAAACATAAAGAAGAATACGAAAGAGTACTAAACGCAGACCTGAAACATCCATTAGACATAATGTTTTGGCGCGGTCGATGGTTGTTTTTAGACGGACTCCATAGATTTGTGAAAGCCTATCTCCGAGGCGATAAAACAGTCAAGGTGAGAAAAATCCCCCAGGAAGCAATCCTTCAAATTAAAAACTAATAGCCTTACCAGGTGAGACCCTGGAAGCTCTGGAGGCTGGAGGTGTAAACGTAAAAAAGCAAAATTAAGTTCTTATGTCTCTTTTGGAAAGTAATATATGACAGTAAGGCTTTGTCAAGAAATCATCGTTGATTAAGTAATGGCTAAGACTTGCGGAAGGATAATAGGAATTACAATTTAGATAAAGTATTTGTCTGTTTTCAGTAGGTTTTGGGTTATGTTTTGAACCTGGTAATTCAAATAAACCACCTCTTGCCATATCAGAATAAGCATTCCAAAAAGCTATACCTTCTAAAATAATTCCAAAACGGTCTCCAGACCCTAAGCATTCAATAAGAGGGAGTGCCCGACCATAAACTATTCCCGCAACTGAAACCCATGTAGTAAAAGGTTTTTCCGAAACAGTAAACCTCTCACCAGTTTTAGCCAGAACTGCATCATCGATATTTACTTTAATACCAGATAAATTTGTCTGTTCTCTCCATGGAATCCTCGTTCCTTCTACAATTAGGGGTCTCAACCCTAGATTAACGGACGAAGAAGGTCTTTCAGGAAATGGAGGGAGAGAATTTATATATTCTTTTTCGGAGGTTCCAAGTCTTCTAGCAAAAAGATGAGCCATTTTCATTGCTTGTCTATTGTGTTCAGCTTCCAAGGATATCTCAGGATTGGGCTCTCTGTCAGCCCATTCGGACCATCTGGATGACTCTCTGGATTCAGGAACAGAGAATGGAATAGGAGATGGGTTGGCAAGAGAAGTTGCTTCACTCCATGACAAACCAAGTTGCTGCTGTAGCCGGATTGCTAATCCATAAGGCCCCAGAGTGTTACCACTTTCTCTTATAATTCGGCCTATTAAATCTGCTTTCCATCTTTCCATACTGCTATTTTAGCAAAATTCTTATTTAGCTTCAAATAGGGGTTCCACAAAAACCTATTTTGGTATAATCGGACCATGGCTGATTTTTATGACAAAGTTGCTAAAAAATTTGGAGGGTATGCATATGGCACCAATAAAGTTAAATATACTTCTGAATATCCGGACGGCGCCCCGGAAGAAATTTTCAAAGAGAAACTCTTGGAACTGGCAAACCCCAGTTTAGTCGCTTTGGATATAGGCTGTGGTGATGGGAAGTTTGCTTTTGAGATATCGAATTACTTTTCTTTCATACACGGCATAGATACGTCACGTGAGCTGTTGAGTGTCGCAGAGTCGAAAAAGAAAACTCTTGGCGTTGCCAATGTTGATTTCAAACTAGAAGACGCGAGTAAAACTTCTTTTCCGGACAACTCTTTTGACATTGCTTATTGCCGGCGCGGACCAAGTTTTTACAAAGAGTATTACCGGTTACTAAAAAAGGGCGGTTGTTATTTGGAAATCGGAATAGGAGAAAGAGATTGTGTTGATCTTAAAAAAGTATTTGGAAGAGGACAAGGATATGGAACTTGGAATGAGTCACGTCTGGACAAAGATAAAAATGAATTTACTAGAATAGGTTTTAAGATTATTTTTGCAAAAGCTTTCAGCTACTCTGAATTTTACGATTCTCTTGGTGAGTTGGATAAATTTCTACAGGGCGTACCGATCTTTGAAGACTTTGACTCCGACCAAGACAGGGATTACTTGGAAACTTACTGCAAGAAGTTCGAAACCCCTAAGGGCGTCCTTTTACCAAGACAAAGAGTAGTGTACATGGTTCAAAAGTGATTGCTTATTCTACTTCAAAATACTGAGGTAGATTTTGATTCCTTTGGATTCTTGATCTAACTAAGAACCTTGAGATACATAGTGCGAAACCTTATATCTATGAATTCTGGGATGTTCAAAAGCTTTAGCTAAAGCTGCAGCAATAATTTGTTCTCTGTCTCGTGTTCTCCATTCATTTAATCTTTTAGTGGTTGACGCTAGAAAACCTCCATGAAATATAAAAGTCCCGTCAGGACAACTCTCTGCTGCGATATATTTATAAGAATCTTCAGTGGAATAACTCCCGTATACTGATTTTTGACCTCTTGATACAACATCCCAATGAACTATGTCAAGCACACTCTCTGGATCTCTTTGCTGTAAGTCAACTTCATCTATCCCCCTACTATAACTATCCTGAAAGGAATCATTAATTCTTACAACAGGCGGACGTGGTAATCCGCGAGTTCCTCTTCCTACATATTCCGTATAACTTTCCGTGAACCCGTCATTATCACGGGAACGAACAACTGGAATGGTTGGAATTTCAAGAAATGCAATCAATTCATCTATTGCCAACCCAACACCACTCTCTTGACGGAACTTCTCGGCTTGTTTTCTTCGTTGCGCACATCGCTCGTTCTCTCGGTTTGCATTCTGAAGCCATTTCACTTCCCGAGCCGCTTGCCCAGCTCTTAATTGTGCTTCTCGTTGTTCTTTATTAGCCTCTTTTTGTCTTATTTCTTCTATAAATCCCATAATAGGCGTATTTTAGCACAATTGACTCTAGATTCAATAAAAGGGTTGCACCCTTCATTTTGACAAGGGTCTGGATTGTGATTATCTGTGGCACATCTAGCCTTACCAGGTGAGACCTTGGAGGTGTAAACTTGTCAAAAATTGCAGGTTTTTTACAAAAGAGTATACTCGGACAAATGCCACGACCGGGGCTTGAGAGAAAATCTGAAATTATCTCTTTTTTAACTAGATATCCCAACTTAAAAGTTGAGAGACGTCTTTCGGGAACTATTATAATTTCTAGCGGCTTTCCTCATCGCCAACACCAGAGCACTGAAAGAAAACTCTGGATTACACAAAAACCCAACACAAACGGCTCGCCTGTGGTTGAAGTCTGTTTCTGTGGGTTTGGTGAAAACAGAAGGGCAGGCCAAAAACCTGCCCGTATTCAGTTTATAAAACTGGATTCTAATAATACAGAAGTTAGGTTTATGCGTACTAAAAATTCTGACGTTTTAGACGTTTTAGATATGGCAAATAGAGGGCTGGCAATACTTAACTCTCACAGAATGCACTCTTTATCAGCTTATCAACCATTTGCCCTAGATAATCAAACAGGGGAAGCTCCTGACCAGATACAGCTAATAGATATGACAGAAACTATAAACGCCGAGTGGTTTGTTCCTGCAAAGGGAAAAGCTCCGGTTAGAGATACTTCCTAATATTTTCGTTATGTTTGTCGATTGTTTCCCCATAGCGGATTTTGCCGTCTTTGCCGTGGAGATAGAAAAGATAGTCTGAATCGGCTGGGTAGACTACTGCTTTAATTGCCGAAAAACCTGGACTGGCAATTGGATATGGCGGTAAACCTTGGTTTAAGTAGGTATTGTAAGGAGAATTCAGTTTTTTGTCCTCGATAAAAGGAGGTTTCCACCAATCACAGTCTGCCAAGGATACTTTCTTTGCACAACGATTGTTGCCGGTAATATATTGCAGTGTTGCGTCAACTTGCAGAGGCATTCCGATTTCGAGCCTTTTTAAGAGTATTCCTGCTACGACAGGTCGTTCTTCGTTGGTATTTGTCTCCCGCTCAACAACTGAGGCTAAAACAAGCACTTCTTGGAGCGTTCTCCCGCGCCTCTCAAGCTCTTTTTCCATTTCATCTGTGATTTTTTCGTCTAAAGTCGAGCGTAATTTTTTGGCTACTTTTTCCGCTTTGACGTCTCGCGGGAAAAGATAGGTATCCGGGAAAAGATAACCTTCTTCACCACTCGTGGCTTGTAAAAATTCCCGGTAAAAAGTTTCTTGTTCTTGCTCTTTAATTTCTAAAGCTTTGATTGTTTTTAGGGCTATTTCTTCCCGCCGCAAACCTTCAGGGTAGGTAACCCAAAGCTCGGCAGGGCCTTTCAAAAGAGTCGTCACCATTCGTTGTAGTGATAAGTTAGGGGCAAGCCTATAATCTCCTGCCTTAATATCCGTCTGATAACCTTTGACCTGGACATAAAATCTGAAAGCGAAATCGTTCTTGATTAAGCCTTCTTTCTCTAGCCGTTTAGCAATTTTTTGCAAAGGCTCGCCGCGGGTGATTAAAAATTCGTGCGTCGAAGAATCGCGCGTGTCTCTTGGCTCGCTCGCACTTTTCCACCAAAGTAGGGCGCCTACAAAGACAATAGTTATAATAATAAATGGGGGGAGGAGAATCAGTTTCTTCATTTTCGAACGCAGAGAGAAAACAAGCTTGCTTATGGGTTTCTCAAACCTCCTCAAGAAGCGCGCGTCGCCATTTACCGTTTTTCTCATTGACAAAGATGCGCCCACAACTACAAATTACTTTATGGCTACCATCGCGTCTTTTTGTACTTTTACCTTCAGTCAAATCTCTTCCACAACCAACACAACGACCCTGAGCCATAAGCCATGCTTGGACTGGAGCGATTACATTTTTAAATACCCTCGGGACTCTCCGTGCCATCTAAATAAGATTGTAGCATAACAGCCGCGGCATATGCATCTTCTAACTCATGCCGTTTTTTAGGCCCTCTGCCTGACTGGATTGCCAGCAATTGCGCGTCTTGCGTGGACAACCCTTCGTCCCAAGTCTTAACAGGAAGAGAAAGAGTAAGAGCTAGAGATTCTGCAAACTTTTTTTGTTCTTCCCCCATTGACCCTTCGGAAACTCCGACCACAACAGTATCGGGCTTCTCTTTCTCTATCTCTGTCCCTATCTTTCTTATAGCATCTTGCCAAGAGTTAACTTGCACTACTTTCCAAGGTTCAGCCAAACCTCCTTCGGCCCTGGCTAAACCAATCTTTGCTCTACCGTAATCGACTCCAAGTAATCTCATGTCTTTGGTACAATTCGCGCCTTAACCACTAAACGTTTGATATAAGTTCCCGGGGGAACGCAGGTTACCAGCGTTAAGTACGAATCGTCATATCTTTGCTCTAATACTTGAATGTCGGTTGGCTTTACTTCAAACATTTGTTCAACCCGGAAAGTATATTTGATCCCGTCATACTCTACAAACACGTCATCACCCTTTTTAAGAGAGGGGAGTTTTGTAAAGATCGTTAAATAGTTTGTCGGGGAAAAAAATTGCGGCAGGGAAGAGTGGCCAAAAATAACCGCGTTGCCCTGCTGACCGGGCAAAGAGGTTCCGGAATAGTGGATAAGGGATTTAGAGAGGTCTTCTCCGCCAATCTCAACAGTTGCGTCTTTTATTCCAAGTCTGGGAATTGAAAGGTTGTAGTACTTAACTTTTGAGGAAACTATTGGTAAATCAGGCTGTCCGATAAACCAATTTGAGGCGCGGGTGAGATTGTAAGTCTCGGTTGCAAGTCCGCGAACTTCGGGCTTGGGTACTGGAGATAAAAGTTCGCCGGAAAACTGGGAAAGTGAAAAAATCTCGTACTGGACAATTGGAACGCTGGCATTAAGCACTAAAAATAAACCAAAGAAAACAAAACTTAAAGCTAGGTATCGTGATATGTTTTTT
Source organism: Microgenomates group bacterium Gr01-1014_5 (assembly GCA_007376395.1). Lineage (GTDB taxonomy): Bacteria > Patescibacteriota > Microgenomatia > UBA8517 > UBA10165 > VMGE01. The sequence continues at coordinate 100,660 of VMGE01000002.1, forward strand.
TTCACTGATCGCTTGCTACTTCGACAATAATGTTCTTGGCAATTCTGGGAAGAGTTCTAATGCTGTCGGGGAACTTGAAAGAGTAAAAAAATTTAGTATGCAGATAACCCGGAGTAGTCGCCAAAGACTCGCGCGCAGATCCTTCGCTTTTGCCGGAAATTGCACGGGCAATCTTATCCGAATCGATTTTAGGTAAAAGGTTGGCTACTATCTGTACCTCGAGATCAACAGGGTTGTTTGGGTCAATTTTAGTTTCTGCTACGGGTGGGGTGGCCGCCTGTTTCTGGGTTGTTTTCGGAACTTTAGTCTTTGGCTGAACCTTTACTACCGTATAAGTAACGTTAATTTGGTCCGCTTTTAAAGCATATCCCTGGGATACATCTTTTTCTAAGTCTGACATGACAAGCACATTGACTGCATCTTGGGAAACGACCATGACTGCGGCTCGGCCTGCAAGTGCCAGTTTTAAGGTACTTGTCTCGTCGCCTGCTTTATGACTAAATTCTCGGGTATCGGCAATAAGTGTCGCCGAGTCTTGGATTATTACTTCACGCTCCGTGAGTGAGCTTTTCAAATCTTCCAAACCGCGGGTTAAAAGTTCGACCGTCAACTCTTTTTCTAAATTCAAACGGTCTTCTTCTGAGACCGCAGAAACAGAACGGCTTGTACCCCCTGAAAAAGCGTTGTCGTTTTGCGCTTCAAAACTGTCTTTAGAAAAAGAACCTACCGAGAATTTGGAGAGAGAAGCTAAATTATACTGTGCGCCAATATCCGCCGCAGAAATTGCCGCCTGTGTTTTTGAAGGAGTAAAAACACCCGAACCTGAGGCGACTGTCGTATCGTTATCGAGCGTAAACTTTAAGCCATTAGGACCGGTAAGGATAGTCCCGGTTTTAAGAAGAGCCGAGCCGCCAACATGCCCAATTGTTATTTGACCTTTTGCCCGATCGCCAACAATCCTCTCGCCTGTGGTAGAGGCTGTTTTGTCTCCAGTGACTTTTGCGTCTTTTGTTACTCCGGGAACAACCTTATCGGCTTGATTAACAACCGTTAATTTGGGGTCAACTGTTAATTTGAGGGTTTTTTCCAACTTTTTAGGAGCTACAATAATGGTTACTTTACTTGTTGGATAATACCAATAAAATAACCCTCCGATAAGCAAAAGCAGGACAAATCCAATACTAAAAACAGAGAGCATACCAGCACTGCGCAACCCAAAATTAGGAATTCTAATACTTGAAAAAATAGAAGAGAGGGCGGAAAACAAAGACCCAACTTTAGCCCTTTCAGGCAGAGAAGGTTCTCCTGTCGCATAATCAACAACAGCACTGCGTACTGGGGTAATCTCCTGAAGTTGGGTTTCTTGAACCGGAACAACTTCCTGTTCTGCTACGTCTCTGTCGCGTACAAACCCAATTTCTTCGGCAGATACTTCAGTTTTTACTTCATCTTCCGGCTCTCTAATCTCCTGTGTTTCTTCTGGTTCGTCCAAATCCTGACTACTATCGGGTAAGACTACACTTTTTGCTTCTCCAACCTCTGCGCCCCCTGCCAAAGAGACTGCGGTTACGGCAACATCTTCTGCTAGTATTTCTACTTTAGGAGTGTGTAAAAAGGGAACTTTAACACTCTCCCAGTTAGTGTCTAAAATGTTTTGGCGCGCGTCTTCTAAGTTCCCCACTTTGTGGTTATAAAGAAGAATACGGGATGGATATTGAGAAACCGAAGGCAAACGCGACAAACCTTCGGCAATGTCGGATCCTAAAGAAATACTTTGTGCAACCTCAACCGTACCCAAACCCCGGCCGTTTTGCACTAAAGTCACGTCAATAGCGTCTTCTGCTAAACCAACCAAAATTGCGTTTAGAGGCGCGCCTTCTTTCGATTTAAGATAGTGAGTAATTGCCTCGGGAATTACTACAAATCCGGCAGGAGTTAACTCAAGTTCGTTGGAGAGTTTTTTTAATATCCCCAACCGCTCTTGGACAATTGTTCCTTCTTGAATCCAAGAAGGAGAAAGACCAAAAACAACTTTGTTTGGTTCTGAAACGTCATCGCCAATTGCTGCCGCAGCAGCCGATAACGATCCGTCCGCCGCCTCGAGGAGCGACTCGTCGTTTCCGTCTTGCCAGTTGGCAGTACTGCCCTCTGAGACAACTTCTGTTGCCTCGCCAACTACACGCCAAATAGCAGCCTGAACCCAAGTTTTGCCGATAACTAAACTCCAAAAATGTTCAGGTCCGTTTCCTTCTTGTTTTTTGAAAAAATTTCCTAATGCCATGGCAGAAATTTAATCATTTGAACATTTATCATTTAAATGTAAAAAATGAACAAATGCAAAAATGAGACAATGCGCAGAGTTAGGCTATTTTTATATATATCCTTCTGACACCCATACCCGCACTTTCTTCTTTGGTTATTGTAACACGCCCGATTTCGCCTGTATGCCCAACATGAGGCCCACCGCATAATTCTTTAGAGAACCATTCGCCGCCAGGATTACCGATCGTATAAACCAAAACTTCGTCTGGATATTTTTCTTTAAAAAACGCCAGCGTACCCTCGGCTAAAGCTTTATCTTTGGATATTACTTCTCTGGTTACTAAAAGATCTTCTACGATCTTTTGATTAACTAATTCACTAATTAACTCAATCTCTTGGCTCGATAGAGCCTTTGGGTTAGAAAAATCAAAACGCAGACGTTCACTTGTGATATTTGAACCCATTTGATGAACATGGTCACCCAAAACATGCCTTAAAGCGGCTTGCAATAAATGGGTTGCCGTGTGGTATTTAGTCTCTGTCTCACCCGTGGTCGCGAGTCCCCCTTTAAACATTCCGACAGAAGCTGTCCGGGATTTTTCCTGGTGTTCAACCATTGCTTGCTCTAATTCTTTCTCGTCAAATTTAATTCCCAACTCCTCAACGATGTCTTGCGCCAAATCGGGTGGAACCCCGTATGACTGGTAGTTCTCGAATACGTATTTTCCAGAAGCAATTCCAGGTTTACTTAAAATTGGTACTCTGTCGGTTCCTATTTTTTTGATAAGTTGGTACTCTATCGCCGCTTGTAAATCCTGTTTATATAACTCCAGGTCATTAATTGGCTCTTCAAATTTTTTCTCTTCTTCTCCTAATACTTTTAATATGTGTTCGGAATTTGCTTTAAGTTCCGGGTAAATTGGAGAGTAATTATCAATCACACTCTCGGCAATCTTTAAAACCGTTTGCGACTCGGCCTCAAGTTTATGTAAAAAGCGTAAAGCGCGTCTAACAAGCCTTCTTAAAACATATCCTCTGGCCATATTCGACGGCTCCACACTGTCAGAAATAATAAAAACAGAGGCCCTGATGTGGTCTGCAATTCTTCTTAATGGTTTAATATTTTCCTCGTATTTTTTACCGGTAACCTCTTCTATTTTATTAATAATTGGCAAAAATAGATCTGATTTGTAATTGTCATTGAGGCCATTTAATACAGCGATTGTTCTTTCGAGTCCCATTCCTGTATCCACATTTTTCTTGGGAAGTTCTTCTAAAGTTCCGTCGTCGCGGCGGTTGTAAACCATAAAAACGTTGTTCCAAATTTCAAAGTAGCGGCCGCAATTATCACCTGGACGGCAATCAGGGGAGCAGGGTTTACCGGTTACGTCATAGAAGATTTCCGTGTCAGGTCCACACGGCCCCGTGGCACCGGCTGCCCACCAGTTATCTTCTTTTCCAAAGTAATAAATTCGCGCCGCTGGAATCCCGACGCTTTTCCAAAGTTCTGCCGCTTCTTCGTCGCGCGGTGCATCACCGTCTCCGGCAAAAACCGATACCGAAAGCTTGTCTGGAGAAATATCCAACTCGCGCGTTAAAAATTCGAAACTCCAAGGAATAGATTCTTGTTTGAAATAATCACCAAGTGACCAATTGCCCAACATTTCAAAGAAGGTATGGTGGAAAGTATCGCCAACTTCGTCAATATCTCCGGTTCGAATGCACTTTTGGACATTCACTAGGCGTGTTCCGGCAGAATGTTGTTGTCCCAAAAGATAAGGTACAAGAGGCTGCATACCCGCAGAAACAAAGAGAGTAGAGGGGTCGTTCTCGAGAACCAAAGAAGCTGAAGGAATAATTTTATGCCCCTTTTTCTCAAAAAACTTTAGATATTTCTCGCGTAAATCTGCCGAAGTCATACGAGGCTATTGTAACAGACGGCGCGTGTTGTTAAAAGAATTTCAAACGCGAGGTGCCAATGCCAACCAGAATTATACACTCCTATGTATGAGTGTATAATTTAGGGTTTGAGTTCTGATTGGCGGACGATGTCGGCATAGACTCCACCATTTTCTAACAATTTCTGGTGTGTTCCGCGTTCAACAACCCGGCCGCGCTCCATTACAAAAATCTGGTCTGCGTGTTGGACGGTAGACAGCCTGTGAGCGATAATAATTTTTGTCATTGAATGTTCGCGCGACATTTCTTCCAAAGCCTTTTGAATTAAAGCCTCGGACATAGTGTCTAAGTGGCTTGTCGGTTCGTCCATAATCAAGACTTTAGGCTCGGCAAAAAGCGCGCGGGCAATCGCCAGCCTCTGCCTTTGACCGCCCGAAAGTTTTACCCCTCGCTCACCGATTAAGGTTTGATAGCCGTGATCCAGTTCTAAGATAAACTCGTGTGCATGAGACAGCGCGGCCGCGCGCAAAACCCTTTTTTCTACAGAGGCAAAAGTTTTTTTACCGGCAGAGTATGAAATAACTTCCCAAATTCTTCTGTTTGGCACTGGAGAATCTTGAAAAACAACAGATGTTTGTGCGCGGTAAGTGTCTAAATCTAAATTACGGAGGTCGTATTTGCCGTCAAGCACAATTTGACCCAAAGTCGGGTCATAATAACGGGATAACAACTTGGCAATTGTTGACTTGCCCGATCCAGACCTACCAACCAAAGCCACAAACGACCCTGCAGGAATCGTCAACGTTACGTTACGCAAAACCTTGCGCTTGCTGTAAGCAAACGTAACATGACGGAAAGCAATTTGGCCCTCAATCTCAACTTTGACCGGGTTCTCGGCTTGTTTTATTGACGAGCTTTTAGAAAAGAGGGAAGTAAACCGGTCAACCGGTTCTTTTGCGTCCATAACGCGTTCGTAAATTCTTCCCAAGCGATAAATATGTGAATACGCGCGCTCTGTAAGAGTGATTAAAAACACCAAACTTCCAACAGTTAACCTCCCTGCTTTTATCTCAAAAAGCCCCAACACTAACATTCCTGCATAAAACCCCTCCATAAGAATACTGCGTCCAAACCCTGTAAATAGATGGCGCCTTACCTCGGTAAAGGAAATACTTTCAATTAGTCCCCAGATTGAACCAAACGAACGGTTTTCGCGCGTCTCTTGGGCAAAAGCTTTGACAACCGTAATGTTTGTTATCGCGTCGCCAATTTCATCTGAAGAATCTTCATAGGCATCGTGCCTTCGTTTACGCAACAGGGCAGTAGACTGATATATCTTAAAAGTGATAAAGATGAACGGGAAGATTGAGAATGTAAAAATAGTTCCAATCGTCCAGCTTGTCAAAATCATTAAAATCGAGGTGACGGTTAATTGAATGACAACCGGCTGGAATTCAAACACGTAGCTCTCGACTAGCTGGCTTAATTTGTCTACCCCGCGGTTGACGATGTTAATCTTCGTCCCTGTGTGCACCTTTTCGTGATAATCAAGCGATAATTCTAACAACTTGGCAAAAGCACGCGTCGACATGTGAGTTTCAACGTTAATTAAAAGCTTGATAATGACATAATCTGTAATGTAATCGATAAGAATTGAAAGGAAGCGAACGCCAGCCAAACCCCCAACCACCCAGAGGGCAGTTTCGAGGCTCAAAACGCCTTTTGTGCGCACCAAAAGATCAAGGATTTTTCCAAAGAGATATGGCCCTCCGAGACGGATTGTCTCAAAGAGGGCGGTAATCGCCAGAATCCGGTAAAAATCCTTTTTGAAAGGCGCCAAAAGCCGCCAAACTTTAAGTAGGAAATTGGTACTTACTTTTTTTGATTTTGACATAAACTTAGAACACAGAACAAAGGACAAAGAACATGGGAACCATTAAAAAACCGGCTTTCGCCGGTTTCCGAATCTATTTAGAAATTTTTTAAAACTTTAATTTCTCCAGACATGAAAACCGCCCGATTTCTCGGAATTTATTAACACTGTAAATAGTTACAGCTTTTACCACTGTGAATTTACTATATGACTCATAGTAACCAATGTCAATAGGTGAATTTGAAAGTTGCAAGAACCCTATCAAAAACTTCTTCTTTTTCGTCCCAACCCCAATGTAACTGGTAAACTATGCCGCGCTTGGGAATGTGTACTGTAATAAATCGTTCTTCATAAGGCCCAAGTGCTCCCTCTTTGAGCACGCTCGTAAATCTTTTCGCCTTAACACCATCGACGCCAACTTCAGTTTCAGTAACCGTGTACACTTCGTCACTCTTCGGCTTTACAGGTTTCTCGGAAATTGTAATTTCCACGTCGTATTTTGAGTCTCGGGCACAAGAAGCCATGTTTACCACATCTTCGGTTTGAACGCGCGATCTTCTTGAAAGAATAAAGCCTTCTTGCTCACAAACATATCTGACGAGTATGTCGCTGGGATATTTTAATGAATAACCTAAAACTTCGTCTGTGTACGTTTTCCATTTATCTGTTTCGTTTCCGGGACAAACAAACTCACAATTTGGGCCGGTCCGCCCGACATAACTTCCGTCCGGGCATTGCAGTGCGTCTTGAGTACAAACTACACTTTCAGGACTTGGCGAGACGAGCGCAATCGGAAGCGACTGCTTACCCTGTTTAACGCCGTAAAAATAAGCAAGACCAACAGAAAGAAGAGCCAAGACTAAGACTAAAATTACAGGAGCAAAACCACGTTGCATAAATTCAGTGAAGCACTTTCAGGTTATGAAATCAACTTACCTAATCTGAACAGTAAGCTTTGAACCTGTGGCTGAAGCAAACTTCTCTAAAAACGCAATTGACGGGTTCGCGTTTCCAGATTCAAGCCTCGCAATCGCTGACTGCTTAGTTCCAATCCTCTTTGCTAACTGTTCTTGTGTTAAACCTTTCTTTGCTCTTGCCCCTATCAGCTGGGAAATAAGAGCATAACGGGGCGCAAGTCTTTTGTACTCGATTGCAACTTTCTTGTCTTTAAGTAGTTCTTTTTTGAGTGTTTTCCAAGTAGTCATACTTAACTATAACATATATGTTATAGTCCGTCAATTCCTAATAACCTTTTCTCTGAAGTTGATATTTCTCTGGCAGGAGTTTTCTGTGTTTGTTTTTTAAAAACATGGAGTAACCATATCGTTCTGCCTTTAAATGCATAAGTAATTCTAATCTCTTGTTTCCCTCTAGCTCTCAACTCGTAAATCTCTGAGGTAAGCTTCTTAGAGTGGGGCATTCTCAAAAGGTGTCCGTGCGTTTCCAGCAAATCGATAACGTGAGAAATCTTTGGAATTATTTGCGAATCACAACTCTTAATAAACTCGTCAACTGGTTTCTCACCCCTCTTGGTTTCATAAGTTTTAACCCGCCAAGGCATAAGTAATAATACACTGCGTTTACGGTGTCAAAGACAGCACAGGCTCTGCTTAATATTCGATATCAAGCTCTGCTTACCGTTTGACGGCAAGCTTTGCTTACGAAGTTAACATTTTTCCGCCTCTGTGGAAAAAACGGCGGCCGCGCTCTTGCATCTCAGAAATATGGGTATGGGGAGATTCAATGTGGGTTCTTGGCTCTTCCTCTTCAACAAACGCTTCGTAGGGAATTTCCTCTTCAATTTTTTTCTCCAACCTGTGGCCTGAAGAGGCTTTGTCATGTAATAAATCGAAGATTCCTTTAATTCCTTTCATTCCCTCAACAAAGTTGGCAACGCCAATAATCGGTTTAACAACAGTATCGGTAACTATCCCGGCGTCATCAAGAATTTTATTTAATTTTTGAAGGGTTTTCTGCGTCTCGCGCAGGATCAGGAAAACCTGTACGCCGACAAAAACGAGAAGTCCGGTGAGAATAGTGACAACTACTGCGAGCAGTATTTGGGTAGGCTCCATACAATCAAATTTAGCATACTGCTAAGTAATTTTCAATTTACAATTTTTCGTATTAGATACAATATCCATTTCAAATTATTCAATTGGCTTTGAGACAGTAGACTTCTTGCCTGTGCGCGAGGTTGCCTCGACATAAACCGCAGAGTTAATAAGGTCTTGTCTTTCAACCTCTGCTTTAAAACTCCCGTCACTCTCGACCAATATTGGTCTGCCGTTAACCTCAACCGTTGCAGAAGGTGAGGTCTTTCCACTTACCCCAATCACGCCACTATCACTGACACTAACACTGAGCGGCGGAGGCGCGGAAAATTGGAAATATTGCCGGCCTAAGTAAAAACCTAAGAAGACTAAGCTTAAAATTATGGTGGCGAAAATTGTCGTTTTTGGTGTCCAGAGAGAACTTGGATAGAGCGCGATTTCGCGGGTGTACGACGCTCCCTGGTTTTGCGGGAAATCACGGCGCAGGAGAGCCGCAACCAAGCTTGGATTCGCTTCGACGTTTTGCGCGTAAACCCTGGCAAAACCTTGGGCAACTGTGAAGTTTGGCAAGTTACCCCAATCGGAATCCTCAAGAGCTGATAAAAACTTTTCTTTAATCCTCGTTTTTCTAGAAACTTGAGACAAAGTTTTCTTCTTTGCCTCTCTGGCTTCTTTTAAAACTGTTCCCGCAGATCGCATAGACTAATTAACATTTTGTTGCGCCAAGAAACTTTCCGCGTCGGAAATTAAAACATCCCTCGGCTTTGCTCCATCTCCCGGGCCTACAACACCGCGCGCTTCCAATTGATCGAGAATACGCGCCGCGCGGGCATACCCAATAGCAAGCCTTCTTTGAAGTAAAGAGGCAGAGGCCTTGTCAGACTGACAAATTACACGCACAGAGTCGTCAAATAAACTGTCTTTCTCTTCACCGGCTGACAGACCAACATTGCCGCGGGCTCCTTTGACCGGTTGGCTAGTCACTTCTTCTGTATATTGTGGAGAAATTCCGGTCTTTTTCAAAAACTCGATTAAACGCTGTGAGTCTGAGTCAGAAACGTAAGTTCCCTGAATCCTACGGGGTCTTGCCTCGTCAGGAGGCAAAAACAGCATGTCTCCCCGCCCAAGAAGCCGTTCGGCGCCAGGTGTATCTAAAATAACGCGCGAATCAACCAAAGATGAAACTGCAAAAGCAATGCGGCAAGGAATGTTGGCTTTGATCAGCCCTGTTAAAACATCGACTGAGGGGCGTTGCGTGGCTAGAATCATATGAATTCCGGTTGCGCGTGACATTTGGGCTAAGCGGGTAATGCAATCCTCTACCTCTACCGGAGAAAAGAGCATAATATCTGCCAACTCATCAATAACCAAAACTATATGCGGTAAAGCTTGAAAACCGGAAATTTCGTTATAACTTTCTATATTACGCGCGCCAACATGGGCAAACATTTTATAGCGGTGATCCATTTCGTTCATTAAATACTTCAAAGCAGAGACTACCTTATCAGGGTCGACAATAACAGGAGCTAAAAGGTGCGGGACGCCATTGTAACCTGTTAACTCAACACGTTTCGGGTCTACCAAAACAAACTTTACTTCATTAGGAGAAGCACGGAAAAGTATTGTGGTGATAAAGGAGTTAACAGCAACCGATTTACCAGACCCTGTTTGTCCGGCAATTAGACAATGCGGCATTTTAGCAAGGTTATAAACAATCGGCTTTCCGGCAACATCTAACCCCAAAGAAAGGGTTAGCTTACTCTTTGAGTCGCGCATCACGTCAGATTCTAAAATCTTCTTCATCGGAACAAACTCGGGGGCACGGTTGGGCAACTCAATACCCACCAATGAACGTCCCGGGATCGGGGCTTCAATTCTGATTAGTCCGGAAGGAGCAGCAAGTGCTAAAGCCAAATCATTGGCAAGTCCGGTAATTTTAGTCAGCTTTGTTCCAAGAGCAACTTCAATAGCATATTGGGTAACTGCCGGACCGAGATTAACTTCGACAACTTTTGCCTGAACTCCAAACGATTCGAGAGTGCGCTCGATAACTGCGGCATTAGCCTTGATATCCCCGCGGTCAGCCTTACCCGAAGCGCTGTCTTGCAATAAGGAAAGAGGTGGATAGTCCCAAATTTTATCCTGTCCGGGAACATTGACCGCAGAGGCAGTGATTGCCTCCTTGTTTTCTTTCGCAAGTTGAGAAGTCGAAGGCGTAGCGTCACCGCCTGAAATTTTTATTCCCCCGGCCAAAGCTCTGGCAGGTTTGCCTGAAGTGCCTAGGATGTGATGGCGTAAACGGACAAGTATGGATAAAAAAATCGCCATCACTTGGTCGAGCGAGGCGTTAAATAAAATTAAAAAACCAATTACCAACCCGCCAAGATAAATAACAAAGGCTCCGGGGCCGGTAATCATCACGGCAATTGCGTTCCAAGCTTCACTACCGACAACCCCGGCACTGGTTAAAGCCGCAAGTGTAATTACTAAAATTAAGGCTCCAACCAGTACGTTTGGCTGATTTATGGGAGTTTGAAACTTGGAAAACATCAAGCCAGAAACAAGAAGTATAAAAGGTAAAAAGATGGCTGTCCAAGAGAAAAATTCAAGAAGAAACTCGTTTAACGACAAAAGTATGCCTTGACGCGAAAAGGAAACAACTATTATTCCCGCCAGGGAAAGAAAGAGAACTTGTGCAATTGAATAGACAGTGTGTTTTTTAAGATTGAAGCGGAAAGCGCGGCGCCAAATTGGACCTCTTTTGGTTCTGGGCATGTTAATTGGAGTATATCACAACTTGAGGCTAGACCTCGACAACCACTGGTAATACCATAGGTCTTCTTCCGGTTTCTTCAAAAAAGAAGCGTTCTAAAAAGTCTACCGCTACTTCTTTAACACCTATCGGATTGGCAACTTTTATTCTTTCGCTTATTTTACGAGACAACTCGGCTGAGGCGCGGTCAAGAAACTCTTGCTGTTCTTTTGCAAAGACAAACCCGCGGCTAACGATATCCGGCTTGGCCGTTAGTTTTCCGTTTTGGTGATCTGTCTGTAAAATTACAATAACAACTCCTTCTTTGGCAAGAGTCTGGCGGTCGCGCAATACAACATTGCCCACGTCACCCACTCCTAACCCGTCAACCAAAACGTTTTTAACGGCTATTCTCTCTCCTTTTTTAGGATCTCCGTCTTTAGCAAATTCGACTGATTCACCTTCTCTTAACTCAAACACTTGCTCTTTTTTCCATCCCATCATCTCGGCAAGTTCCCGGTAAGCGCGCATGTGACGTATTGTTCCGCCAACCGGAATTAAATATTTAGGTTTAATCAAAGCAAAAAGCATTTCTATATCTTTTTGACTGCCATGACCTGAGACGTGCAAGTCATCCTGGGTATCGTAATAATGCACAACCGCACCCTTTTCCATTAAATTATCAACAACAAAGTTAACCGCTTGTTCAGTTCCGGGCGGCGCTGGATCTGCAGAAAAAACTACATAGTCATCTGTCTCTATTTGCAAAAATGGATGTTCTCCCATAGCCACGCGGTGCAGTGCTGATCCTGTTTGGCCATAACTGCCTGAAATAATGTAAGTTACTTTATCGCTTGGCAGTTTTTGTGCTTCGCGTGGAGTAATCACGGTTCCGGGTATCCATTTCAAATGACCGAGTTTTCTGGCAATTTCTGCTTTTTTCTCGGTAGAGCGTCCGACAAAAGCAACTTTCCGCCCAACTAATTCTGAGGCGCGGATTGCCAAATACATACGCGAAATGTTCGAAGATAAAGTTGTAAAATACACCCGCTTCTGCGCCTTTTCGATAACAAAGTCTATATTTTGTTCGATTTCCCGTTCAGACTTGGTATACCCCACAGAAGTTGATCCTAACGCATCAGAAGCCAAAGCTAAAACCCCGTCAGAAGCCAAAACGGCTGCCTTGGTTATATCAAACGGCTTTTGATCAATTGGCGTCCAGTCGAATTTGTAATCCGGAACATGGAAAATTTTACCTACTGGTGTAGTGATGCAAAACCCAACGCCGTCTGGAACGGAATGAGCAACACGAAACGAGTCTATTCTAAAACTACCAATGTTAAACCCTTCTTTTTCAGGGTTAAAGATATTAACCTTAATTTTTTTGCCGTAATCTAAAAATTTATCTTCAATAAACGCCGCCACGAGCTGTGTAGAATAAATTGGTGCTTGCAGCTCGTTAAACAAAAAGGGGAGAGCGCCCAAATGGTCTTCGTGACCGTGAGAAATCAAAATCCCTTTTATCTTTTCCTTATTCTCAACAAGGTAAGTAAAATCAGGAATAACTAAATCAATCCCAAAAGTAGCCTCTTCAGGAAAGCCTACTCCGCAGTCAACCACGAGAATCTCGTCTCTGTATTCATAGAGATACATATTCTCGGTAACACTGGTTGTACCAGATAGTGCTACAAAACGAAGTTTATCCATAAGAAGAATTTCTAATTATTCTAATTTCTAACTGCGAAGCAACAAGCTTCGCTTATTAATCTAAACATAATTTTAACTGATTTCAGCCTATAACGCAATCGTTAGAAATTAGGTTAATTAGATCAATTAGAAATTAAAACAGACTCGTTTGTTTTGGTTTCTCTTCTTCTGTTTTAATCTCCTGGGCTTTTTTCAATACTTCAAGAATTAACTTAAAATCTTCTTTTAATTGTTGCATAATTTGTCCCGCCCGCAAAGCAGCAGCCGGGTGATACATTGGAATAATGATTACAGTTCTTCCTTGCCATTCAATTGTCCGTGGGTTTCCATGCACTTGGCTAATTTTTACACCAGGCATAAACTTATTCATGGAAAATCTCCCCAGCGTTACAATTACCCGAGGTTTAATAATTTCTATTTCCCGGTCTACATAAGGCTGGAAAGCCGTAATTTCTTCTGGAGTAGGATCACGGTTTTCGGGAGGACGAAAACGTACGATATTGGAAATGTAAACGTCTTTTCTTTTTAAACCAATGCTTTCGATTAACTTGTCCAGTAATTTTCCTGCTTGCCCAACAAAGGGTCTTCCTTGCTGGTTTTCATAGTAACCCGGCGCTTCACCAAGGCAATAAATTAAGGCATCCGGGTTTCCCTCCCCAAAAACCAGGCGCGTTTCCCGTGTGCGCAACGGGAGGCTTTTGTCTGCCCCCATCTCTTGTTTAAGTTTTTTTAGCTCTATATTCTTGTCCATGCGCAAGAATATGTTACAATATATTTCGTGAGACTTCTTCTGCCAATATCTCTTCTTTTCTTTCTTTTGGTTTCCAATGTTACTACTGCGGCTTTAGCCCAAGATGGGAGTCGCGGTAGTAATACTGGAGGCAAATCTTCCGCTATTACAGATCGACGAGAAACGATAAAAGAAACTATTAAAACCCGCCGTGAAGAGGTAAAAGCCCGCGCCGAAGAAAGAAGAGTCGAGTTAAAAACAAAACTTGCCGAATTTAAAGACAAGAAAAAGGCAGAGATTGCCGAGCGTATCGACAAAAAACTAACTTCTGTTAATGAAAAACGTACTACCCAAATGTCTGAAACGATTACGAAGATGAACGAGATGGTAACAAAACTTGAAACTAGAATTGCTGCTGCGCGAACTGCAGGCAAAGACGTTACAGGAGCACAAACCACCCTGGACACGGCAAAAACTGCTATTTCTACTGCCTCGTCCGCAGTAACTGCCCAAGCAGGCAAGGATTATGGCACAACAGTCTCGTCTGAAACAACAGCTAAAACCGAACTGAAAACAGCCAGAGACTCATTAAACACAGACCTAAAAGCAACCCATTCGCAGCTGGTTGCCGCCAAACAAGCGTTAGCCAAGGCAATAAGCAGTGTTAAAAGCTTAGGAGGGGATAATAAAGGTGAATAATAATTCTCGTGGTTTTATTGAAATAGTTTTAGTACTGGTCGGGTTTTTGGTATTGGTTGGAGTTGCAGTCTTTTGGTTTACAACCCAGCCTAAAAAACTTTCGCTCCCTAATTTTACAGAATCTAGACAACCTCCTCAAGCTTCACCTAGCCCGGCCGCTGGCACTAACGCGAGTTTATTAGACGCAGACTTAGAAGCAATAGAGATTGTGGACCCTGCCCAAGACATAAAAGACATCGATCGCGACCTCAACAGCCTCTAAATTATTGATTGAAATTGCTAACTTCTCGTACTTTATTTTGGAGTGATGTAAATACCTTTTTCAAATCAGCACCTTTGGCTTGCACTGTTTTTGTCGGTAAGACAGGGCTGAACAATAGCCATTCTTGCGTATAAATACTGGGATCAACATAAATGTCGTGTTGCGGGTCAAAGCCGAAAGGGTATGCGCATCCTGGCTCTGCTCCAAAATATGCTTTTAATTCTTCTGCGGTGGCCAGTCTAACTTTACTTGTACTTAAACTGTCTTTTATCGAATCGAAATCTAAACGTTTTCCCTGAAGAGTAACATAGACTGCAAACTTATCGTCAACTTTGAGTACCATACATTTGGCTTCTGTGCCAAAGAAGCCTGTTTCCTTTTGTACTTGTGCTAAGTCCTCATAAGTCAGGGCATCCTTATGGCTAAAAAGTTTATATTCTACTTTATTATTATCGAGGAGATTAATAAGATCTTGGTAAACAGAATTTGGGTCAACCATATGCCGATTCTACACGGCGACATCTATAATTTCCACTTTGTTAGTTTCTGTGTCATAAACAGCAAAAGATGGTTCAAGTGTTTTATGCAGCGCGCCTGGATTAACAAGAAGGGTATTGCTACTTTCCCATTTTCGCCTCCGGTGTGTGTGTCCACAAAAACCAATATCAAATTTTTCTTTTTGAGCAATCTCTTCCAATAGAGTGGGGTAGTGAGAAACACCGATATGTTTTCCATCGAATTCAAGTTTTAAGAAAGATTCGTTAAAGTTAATATTTGTTTCTTTCAAAACTTGCTGCATTCTAGGATCAATGTCGGCGTTTCCCAACACCCCGTAAACAGGTATTTTCACGCCATCAAACCCGATCAAATCGGGTTCAAATTGTTTCACGGCAAGAGGAGTGTTCCAATCTCCGCAATGGATAATCGCTCCCGCCTTACACTCCTTGGCAAACCCAATAACGTGCTTGAGTCGCACAATGTTGTCATGGGAATCAGAGAGAATAATTATTCTCATTAGTTAAAATTAATATTGGGGCAAATACTCTTTAATATTCTGATTAGTTAAACTTACTTGCTGCACTTTCCCCTCCACATACTCTTTAGCTATTTTACGGACAATGCCTGAAATTGTCCTTTCCATGGTTCTTAAACCTGCGTCGAAACCTAATGGTCGCACAATGTTTGGCCACACTTCGTCCTGTACTTGCAGGACTTCGTGTGGCAAGCCAGACTCCCCAAGAACGCGCGGCAAAATATAGTTTTTGCCAATCTCAATTTTTTCCGTGTCTGTGTAAGAAGGCATGTGCATTACTTCCAAGCGGTCTAAAACTGCTGTGGCAATATTAGTCGTATTGTTTGCCGTAGTCACAAAAATAACTTCTGACAAATTCACCGGATAGTCGATGTAGTAATCCAAAAAGGCCTGATTTTGTTCCGGATCTAAAAGTTCAAGCAATACTCCCATTACTGCCGCCCTTCCTTTTTCGTCAACCCTATCAATTTCGTCAAGTAGGATTACCGGATTATTTACACCCACCTTTCTTAAAGCCTTGATTATCCGTCCGGGCTCTGATTCGGGATGAACTTTGGACTGCCCACGAAGCTCTAATACGTCCCCAAGACCTCCGAGAGCTATCCTAAAAAACTTGCGCCCTAAAGCCTCTGCGACAGAATACGCAACCGTCGTTTTACCAGTGCCTGCAAGGCCAACAAAGCACAATATTGGAGCCCGTACAGGAAGTCCTTTATCACGGTTTAATTTAATAACAGCGATATATTCTAAAAGTCTCTCTTTAATATCTTCCAGGCCGTAGTGATTTTTGTCTAAAACTCCTTTTGTATGGGGTAAATCTAAAATATCTTCGCTTTTTTTCGTCCAAGGGATATTGACCAACCAGTCAACATAATCTGCCGTGCGGTCAACCTCGTCAAAGGCTTGGGTTGTCGCGCCAATGCGCTCTATGCGCGCCAAACGTTCTAAAACACGGGTAGCTAAATCTTCAGGAAGTCGCGCTTGCTCTACTTTTGTGCGAAGCTGGCCAATTTGCGCTGAAAGATCATCGGGCATAACCTCAGTATATCAGAAGAGAGTTAAAACCTTTTCTTGCTAGGCGTAAGAACCTCGCTTTGCGAGAACCTTGTGCCTTCTAAGTTAAACTGGAGGATTAAAACCGCTTTTTTGAAGGCATGAAGCGGGAGGCTGGAAAATGAGGACCCCCTCCTTCGCCTTCGCTTCGGCGGGCAGATCCTTCTCGTCTACCTCCACCACCACTGCCGCGACTATCTCGTCCACCACTACGCGATCCTGCGTAGCCGGAACGAGGAGCGTCATCTCTTCTTGGTCCTCTGTCATATCCTCTTGGTCCGCGATCCGATCCGCCACGGCTCTCGAATCTTCGCTCTCCGCCTCCCCGCTCTTCTCTGGGCTTGTCGGTTGAAGGATCCATGCGCATAGATAAATTAATTCTGCCTAAATTATCAACCTCGCGCACACGGACTTTTACTATGTCCCCTACTTTAACAATATCGTTTGGATCTTTGACAAAATCCTCTGCCATGTCTGAAACATGTACCAATCCGTCTTTACCGGGAAGAATGTTTACAAATGCTCCAAACGGCTGAATTCTTGCCACTTCTCCATCATAAATTTCACCGGGCTGAACCTCTTTGACTATTCCTTCAATCGTATTTTTTGCCCTTTCGACAGCTTCTTGATCCAATCCGGAAACAATAACCGATCCGTCGTCTTCAACATCAATCTGAGCTCCGGTATCGGCCATAATCCGCTTAATAATTTTTCCTCCCGGTCCTATAATTTCGCCAATTTTTTCAACCGGGACTTTGGTTTGGACAATTTTAGGAGCGTAAGTTGAAACAGCCTCTCTAGCGTTAGGTAAGGCCTTCTTCATTGTTTCGAGAATGAACAATCTGCCCTTTTTCGCCTGTTCTAAAGCTTGGGTCAAAATCTCGAGTGTTAATTCTGGAGTCTTAACGTCTAGCTGTATTGCAGTTACACCAGTTTCTGTGCCCGTTACCTTAAAATCCATGTCTCCCATGCCGTCTTCTATACCCATAATGTCGGACAAAATCGCAACCTTGCCGCCCTCGATAATCAAACCCATGGCAATTCCTGAAACAGGAGCCGTAATCGGCACACCAGCGTCCATTAAAGATAGAGTCGATCCGCAAGTAGAAGCCATAGAAGTCGAGCCATTAGAAGACATCACTTCAGAGACCACCAGTATTGTATAAGGAAAGTCTGCTTCTGTCGGAAGCACTGGCATTAATGCACGCTCGGCTAAAGCTCCGTGCCCAATCTCTCGGCGTCCGGGCTGTCCGAAACGTCCTGTTTCTCCCGTTGAATAGGGAGGAAAATTGTAATGATGCATGTATCTTTTGCTTTCTTCTCCCTCAGCTGACTCTAGGAGTTGAGAAAGGTTTGGGGCGCCAAGCGTCGTTACCGACAAAACCTGTGTTTGTCCGCGGCGAAACATGGCAGACCCATGAGTTCTTGGCAGAAGCCCAACTTCAGCCGTTAATTCGCGGATTTGGTCGTGTTTTCTTCCATCAAGCCGCACCCCAGACAACATTTGTTTGCGCACTTGTTTGCGCATTACCTTTTCGAAGGCTGGGCCTACAATATTCGCTTTTTCTACTCCGACTTCTTCGGCTATAGCCTGTTTTAACTCAGAGGCATTACTACCTCCCTCGTGAGACGCGTTATTTTTAGCAAATTCTAAAATTTGATCGCCAAACTTTTTATCAATAAGATTAGCCAACTCTTCATCTTCTTTGTCGTCAAACGCTACTTTTTGTACTCCAATTTTTTTACTGAGCTCTTCTATCCCTTTAATTATTTTTTGCGCTTCTTTTTGTCCAAAATCTAAAGCTTCCAAAAGTCTTTTTTCTGGAACTTGATTTGCCCCTGCCTCAATCATGAAGATGTTTTCTTTGTTGGTTGTTAAGACAAGATCCAAATCAGAAGTCTCTAGTTCCGATTGGAGAGGGTTTGCTATAAAATCTTCCCCGCTTGTCCCTATCTTCAATGAGCCAACAGGCCCACGCCAGGGAATATTGGAAGTGGCGAGAGCCGCAGAAGCCGCGATCATCGCCAAAACTCCTGGGTCATTTTCTCCGTCTACAGATAAGACAGTCGCAATAACTTGAACGTCTTTTTTGTAAGTCTTGGGGAAAAGTGGACGGATAGAACGATCGATAAGCCGGCAGGTTAGAATTTCTTCATCGGTTGGGCGTCCGTCACGTTTTACCCAACGACTGCCTTTAATCCGGCCGCCTGCATATAGACGCATCGTATAATCAACGGTCAGGGGGAAATAATCAAGCTCCATTTTAAGAGGTGCAGCAACAATGGTTACTAAAACCATTGTGTCGCCCTGACGGGCTACAATTGCAGAACTAGCTTGTTCGGCAAATCTGCCGTGTTCGAGAGTTAGAGTTTTTCCTCCAACCTTAATTTCTTGAGTTATAATCTTCATTTGTGTTTCGAGTAAAAGTATGTGAGGGTAGAAGTCTTTTACCTTGTTACTTTGACAAACTTAAACTACCTAACAATCCTTTATAACGTTCCTCGTGTTTGTTTTGCAAGTAGGAAAGCAAACGTCTGCGCTTGGCAACCATGGTTAACAGGCCGCGGCGTGAATGAGTATCTTTCTTGTGTTCTTGTAAATGCTTACTCAAACGAGTGATTTGTTCAGTCAATAGCGCAACTTGTACTTCGGGACTTCCCGTATCCCCTTTGGCTTGACTAAATTTGTCAATTATCTGTTTTTTGTCGGTTGTAGTTAAAGACATATTTCTGACATGTAGTACCAAGCTTGTCCGCCTGCGGGCAAGCCTAGAGTTACATCAAATTACATTGTAGCATGCCTGAGCTCAAATTCCAAGGTTGAATTAATTAGCCAATATTGGAAGAGTCGCGAAATGCTGATAAATCTTCCGGCATGGTTTGGCGAACAACAGGCGCAGGTTGTGCAAACTGCGGCATAGCTACCGGCACTGATCGCCTTGCTCCTGCTTTGAGCAGATCTCCTGCAAGTGTAAATGTTTCAGAACGAACCGTAGGTGCTGTAAAATTGGCAGTTCCGCTCTCTAACCCCGAGAAAAGATTAGTCGCCAAATCTTCGTCAAGGGGCACATCTAAAGCTTGAAGCACTTGGTAGGCAGTCTCGCTTATAGAAACGCCAGAAGCATCAATAAGCTCAATAGCTTTTGGCCAACCGGAAAGGGGGCTGTTGCCCAAAAGAGCTAAAGTTACATTTGGCAAGCTTTCTGTAAACTCCTTGTTTTGGGAAAAAATACCTAAACCTTCCGGATAATTAGCCCCAACCACAATTACTAAATTTGCGCCAATTCCAGCATAATTTAAGGTTACGTTTTCCTGTCCCGGGGCTTTATTGCCCGGTTTAGGAATAACTGTTAGAAAAAACTGGCCATTGTCTATATTGTAGGAAACTTTTTCTATATTGTCTGCCGGATAATTCGCAAAAGACAAAATGAGGTTTTTATCTCCCAAATCTTCACGAATTTTGTTTACTCCCACTAAACGGTTAAGCTCAACCGTAACCTGAGAGGGAGAAGAAACAGTCACAGCATACCCTTTTTTCTCCAATGCCATAGCTAGGCTCAAACCAGCAGCTGTAGCATCTATGTTTGGATTTTGCGGCAAAATAACAAGGATGGATTTTATCTCCCCCTTTGCAAGTAAATTTTGAAAACCAGCTATATCAGCAACTGCCATGATTTTAGCGTATAGGAAATAGCGAGTAGCGTATAGTAAATTACAGAGAGCAGGATTGAAGCAGAATTTCCTGTGCGCTATACGCTAATAGCTATAAGCGTAGCTTGAAGCCGCCTTGCGGCGACTATGAGCTATTATTGTACCGATTCTATCACATCCCCGGTTCTGAAATCAAATTGCGGTTCAAAATAAGTACCAAACTCTTCACCTATCTGGTCAACCTTTCCCACTTCACTTTTCTGTTTTTTTAAAGATTCCAGTTTGACATTGCCTAGACTCTGTTCTTCCCTTACCAGCCTTACTTTATCGCTTTTGGTAATCCTTCCAGCCAACAGTTTGCAACCCGCAATCCGGGTTTTACCGTGTGAAAATTGAGCTATAACCTCTGCGCGGCCTAAGATTTTTTCTCTTAATTCTTCGGCCCTTTCTTTTTGCCATTTATCCACGTCGCGGGCTAATTCGTAAATAATTTTGTAGATGTAAACTAAAACTTTTTCCTCTTCAGCCAGTTTCAAAACATCCTTTCCCGCTTTTACATTAAAACCTACAACAACTGCCTTTTGCGGGGCGGCAACTAGAATATCTGACTCGATTATTTCCCCAACACCTGAAAGTAAAATCCCAACTTCCGGCGAAAGTTGCCCCAAGATTGCCTCAAGACTCCCTGCGGTATCTGCTTTAAGTATGATGGGGAAACCTTCGGTTTTTGGAATTTCTCTTTTTTCCTCTTTGGCAACTTCTGTACCCGATCCTTTATGGGTAACCAGAGCCCCGACAGCAGGGAGCGCAGATAAACCAATTATTTCCACAGGATCGCCAGGGCCAGCCTCTTTAACCGGGGTGCCGTTTTGATCAAAAAGGCCGCGCGCTTTGCCTCCCACGCCCTCTGCATTTAAAAAGTCACCGATTTTTATCGTCCCGTTTTTTAAAACCGTACTTACCACTACTCCTCGCCTGGCATCCCTTTCTGCTTCAATGACATAAGCTTCAAGTTCTTCGTCAGGACTTCCCGATACATTGTTCAACTGGGCCATCAGAGAAATCATCTCCAATAAATCCTCTACTCCTTGACCAGTCTTCGCCGAAACAGGGATGACAACTGTTTCTCCTCCGTAATCTTCGGGCACAATCTCTAATTCCAATAGTTGGTTTTTCACCTTGTCGACTTGCGCAGTCGGTAAATCGATTTTGGTTATAGCTACAAGAAATGGGGTTTTTGATTCGCGGATAAACTCAAGCGACTGTTTTGTTTGGGGCATAATTCCGTCGTCTGCCGCTATTACCAAAATAGCCAGATCTGCAACTTTTGCTCCCCTGGCGCGCATTGCCTGAAAAGCTTCGTGACCGGGAGTATCAATAAAAGTAATTTTTTCGCCTTTTTGGGTCTTTACCTGCCAAGCTCCAATGCTTTGCGTAATTCCACCTGCCTCGCGGGCAATAACATTTGTGTTGCGGATACGGTCTAAAAGCGAGGTCTTGCCGTGGTCAACATGACCTAGAACAGCAACGATCGGCACGCTTAGCGTGCCATTTACCCCGCTAAGCGGGGTGGTGGACTTTGTTTTTTGAGAATTCTTCTCCATGTAATTTAAAAGAAAACATCTTAACCTTCTTTTTGTTCTGGCTCGGGGGTTGGTGTCTCTTCGACTAGCGCTTCTTCAATAACTGGAGCCGCTTGGTCATCTGCCGGCACAACCTGAGTTGTTTCTTCTGTTGGAGTCTTTTCAACCGGAATTCCGTCGATCTCAATTCTCCAACCGGTAAGCTTTACAGCCAAACGGACGTTTTGACCCTCTTTACCGATTGCTAAAGAAAGCTTGTCTTCCCCCACTTTAACCTTTGCTTCTTTGTTTTTTTCGTCCAGACTGACTTGTATTCCATCTGCCGGGGCAAGAGCCGCAGCGATAAGATCAGCCGTGTTTTCAGTCCAAGGGATAATGTCGATTTTCTCGCCATTAAGCTCGTTAATAACCGCTTGTACGCGCACACCCTTTTGTCCGACACAAGAACCAACCGGGTCTACTCCTGGTTGGGTTGAGTGCACAGCAATTTTTGTACGCGAACCGGCTTCACGGGCTATAACCTTGACCTCAACTGCTCCGGAACCAATCTCCGGAACTTCGCGGGCGAACAGCTTTTTGACTAAATCAGGATCCGAACGCGAAAGAATGATTTCGCGGCCCCGCTCTGTTTCGCGGATTTCTTTTAGTAAATAAGTCAGCCTTTGATTGATGTTTAGGCGCTCTGAAGGAATTCTTTCGTTGGAAGGGACGATTCCTTCTGCCCGGCCAATATCAACTCTTACTGCTGGTCCGTCAAAACGCAGTACTATTCCTGAAACCAAAGATCCAATTCTGGTTTCATATTGAGATAAAACAGAGTCTTTTTCTGCTTCTCTAATTTTTTGTAAAATTACCTGTTTTGCAGTTTGCGCGGCAATACGGCCAAATCCGGGAGGAGTAATGTCTTTCTTTTCGTCTTCCTTTCCTTCTTCCCAAGTTAAAACTCTGGCTTCTCCGGTCTGCGAGTCAACATTTGCTTCAAGCTGAATTTCTTCTGTTTCTTCTCCGCGCTCGCGGGCATCCCTACGGTAAGCTGCTAAGATTGCTTGTTTAATTGTATCCAAGACAATTGCCGGATCAAGTCCGCGCTCTTTAGCAATTGCGCTTAATGCTGAGGCAAATTCTGTTCTTGCTTGTGCTGCCATATGTGTTTTTAACAAAAACGGCGGGTTGTGCCCACCGAATCCTACACTCAAAGATGCTTCTAGTTTATATTGTTGGGCTCAAAATGTCAATTAGTTGCTTGGGGACGGCTCTGGAGTGGGTTTTTCAACATAATCATTAGTTCGAGGATCGTAAACATAAAGAGGTGTCAATACATCGGCAGGACCTCTATTGTCATTACGTTTTGGAACACAACGATCACCGGTAGGAATTCCGTGACCTACTACGGGTACCAACCAAACTGGAGCTTCTATGTTTCTTTTCACTATAGGCGTATAATAACAGAGGTTCTTTGCGCTGTCAACATTGCATTACGCGTAAGAACAACTACTTCTCTCTGGAGACAAGATATTCTGTTAAATCACCTAATAACGTCTTAAATTTTATGTCTTTGGTTATTTTTGGAATTACTCTTTTTGCCTGATGCGCATATTCCGCGGCTTTTAATTTTGAATAATCCAAACTGCCGGTATCAATAAAGACTTTTTTAATCAACTCGAGTTCTTTCTTACCTATGTGTCCTCTACCGTAATACTTTGTAAGAATGTTTTTTTGTGCTTTGTTTGCGTTTCTTAGAGCATAAGTAATCAGTAGCGTGTTTTTCCCTTCTTCAATGTCAGACGTCACCGATTTTCCAAGTTTTGCCTCATCGCCAAAAACACCTAAAATATCGTCCTGTATTTGGAAGGCTATGCCTAAATTCTCTCCAAAAACCTCAAAATGTTTAAGCAGGGGTCTTTTTGCCCCAGCAAGGATTGCGCCGATTGATAAAGGATAAATCATTGTGTAGTAAGAAGTTTTGAGTCTGTGGATTTGCAAGACTGCCGCATCAGTTTTACTCGTAGGAAGTCGCGGTAGCTCCACGTCTAACATTTCCCCCAAACCAGTATTTATCACCATATTGGAAAACGCAGAAACGGCATTGTTTTTATTTTTATCGTTAAAATTGCTCTCTGAAATTAGCCGTACTGCCAAGAAAAACCCCATATCCCCCAAACAGATCGTTTGAGAAATAGCATAATGATCCCCACCTAATTCCCTGTAAAGCGTTGGTTTGCCCCGCCTTGTAGGACTTTTATCGATAATATCGTCATGGGCAAGGATTGCGGTTTGGAAAACTTCAACAGCTGCCCCTGCTTTGTAAATTTCTTTAGTGGCACTACCCTCTGCCAAGTCATAACCTAATTTTACCAGACAACCTCGTAATGTTTTCCCGCCGAAATTTCTGTCAGTAAAGAGCTTCGCAAGCGGCCCTAAACTGGAATGAATACTTCCTGCCTCACGAGACCATTTTCCAAGGCTAATTTCCATAACCTTGTTCACTTCTCCCACCGCCTGAGCCAAATATTTTTGAAAATCAGTCATTTTAGGAAAAAGCAGAAAGTACTTGAGTATAATCCTAGACTCTTGCATTATCAATCTTACTTGTGCAAGTTTTTTTGTAAGTGGTATAATTGCAGGCACGGGTATTTGAATATATGCCAAAGCGAACCTTGAAGCTTCTTACTTTACCAAATCCTCCAAAACACATCGCACTTATCATGGACGGGAATAGGCGCTGGGCGGCTAAACACGGACTCGGCCCAATTGACGGCCACCGGTTTGGAGCAGAAAAAACCATTAAACCACTTGTCGAACACGCCATCAAACACGGGATTAAGTATCTCACTTTATGGGCATTCTCAACGGAAAACAGAAAAAGAGACAAAAGTGAACTGCAGGGTCTTTTTAGGGTCTTTAGAGATGCCCTTAAAACCAACCTCCGCGAACTGGAGGAAATGGGAGTCAGGGTAAATATCATTGGAGATATTGACTGGTTTCCAAAAGATATCCCCGCTCTTGCTAAAGCGTTTGTCGAAAGAACCAAGAAAAATAAGAAGATTACTGTTTCTTTCGCCCTAAATTACGGCGGTAGAGAAGAATTGCTAAGAGCTGTCTCCCGCCTCCTTGAAAAAATAAAAAATCATAAAAGGAGTCTTACTAAGGCTCTTACCGAAAAAGAATTCTCAAGCTATTTAGATACGGCTGGTCTCCCAGATCCGGATATGATTATTAGAACCGGCGGAAACATGAGGTTGTCTGGTTACTTTCCATGGCAGGCAGTCTATGCAGAACTTTATTTTACAACTACACTTTGGCCAGACTTTACTCCAAAAGAGTTTGATAAAGCTTTACTGGATTTTGCGCAAAGAACCAGAAGGTTTGGCGCGGGAAACTTCGGAGATTATTTAAGAAAAATTAAAAATAGTGCAATTAGCAGTTAACCTTGCTGTAACTTCTCCAAAGCTTCTCTTTGTTCGCTAGTTAAATTATTGAAAGCCGGAATATTAATGTGCAGACGAATGTAATAGTCTCCCCTTCCTCTCCCGTGCAAATGCGGCATACCCTTTCCGCTTAGGCGCAAAGCCGCCCCGGGCTGGGTACCTGGTTTAATTCTAATTTTCTCTTTGCCGTCGATTATTGGCATTTCAACAATTCCTCCTGTTACTGCTGTGATCATTGGTATTTCGACATCGGCTATTAAATCGTCACCGTCTCTTGTAAATATTTTATGTGAGCGGACATTAACCACAATAAAAAAATCAGAAAAACGGATCCGCGCTCCGTCGTCTACCCCGGGAGGAATTTTAATCTTCCTTTTCTTGCCTCCTATCGAAACTTCCTTTTCGACACCATTGAACGCTTCTTCAAGTTCTATTGAAAGTTGATAGTGTGCCATCTGCTGGCGCTGAGAAGTTCCGAAAGGAGATGCCCCGCCAAAGAATTGTTCGAAGATTTCAAAAGGATCGACATCGCCAAATGGGTTCTGTCCTTGTTGCTCGCCGTTACCCCAGCGATAAGTATAAGTAAACGGGCCTTGCTGTCCGCCAAAACCGGGGAAACCTCCGGCAAACGGATTCCCCCCACCTGCGCCCTGATTTACACCAGCATGGCCAAATTGGTCATAAGCTTGTTTTTTATTAGGATTGGACAAGACCTCGTACGCTTCGTTTATTTCTTTAAACTTTTTTTCAGCCTCGGGAGATTTGTTTTTGTCCGGGTGCCACGCAATTGCCAGCTTGCGGTAGGCTGTTTTTAATTCGCGGTCGTTCGCACCCCTTTTAACTCCTAAAACTTCGTAATAATCTCTGTTTGTTGCCATAATTTTATAGAAGCTAATTATATACCAAGGCTCGTGTGGAAGCTAACAGTCTTTCAAGAAGAGTACTTGTAGCATTTCTGTATTTTAGTACATTTTTTAAAAGTGTAGTTTTTTATCGTAAAACTTACAAAAAAGGGCATCCCTTGCCGGGAGCCCCAGGCGATTTGACTGGTTACGCAGGCGCCGGGTCTAAGCTTTCCTCATAGCAGCTCTTACCTTATTGCTTGAAGGCGGCCGCATTCTGATGCCTTTCAACGTGAGCTGTCGGCTTATGATGTCCAAACTGCCTCCAATGATTTGTGCCTGCAACCGGTAATCTGGGGCAGCTTCAGTACTACAGTTCTTGCAATCGTAAACAAACTCATTGTGGAATCGAACAATCACGCCCGATCGGGTGAACGGAAATTCAACAGTCCGTTTCTGCAACTGCACTACTTGCTCGCAGCCCTCACACGTTCCAGTAGGACATGGAGGCGGAACCGGTTCCGGAAGTATCACCTCGATTGACGGGACCCTTCCATTGGTGGTCTCGACATGCCAAGGCACTTCAAAGCGACCCAAGAACTCTTCGAGAGTCGGTGTTCTTCCATTGAGCGATGGCCTTACTTCTCTTTCCATAACCTGAGTGTAAGTTTTATACAACAACCATTAACTCACTACTTCTCCTTCTTCAACTTTCCCTTTTCCGCCAGCTGGCGGATTCTCTTCTGTCCCTTTTTCTTCAGAAGCTTCTTTCTCTGTATCTTTTTCTGTTCCTGTCTTATCTCCATACATTGCCTGTCCCACACTTTGTAAAACTTCAGACAAACTTTTGGTTGCAGTTTCGATTGTATCTTTGGACGAATTCTCGTCTCCCAACACTTCTTTAACTTTCTTAACCTCTTCTTCGACTTTTTCTTTGACATCAGCAGGTATTTTACTTGCCTCGCCGCCAGGCGAGTCTCCCGCGTCTTTTAGAGCTTTTTCAGCCGTAAAGACAAGGGCGTCAGCCTGGTTTCTGGCGTCAATTCTTTCCTTTTTCTCTTTATCTTCTGTTGAATGAATTTCTGCCTCTTCCTGAGCCTTTTTAACTTCTTCGTCAGACAAACCAACTGCTCCGGTAATCTTAATTGACTGCTCTTTACCGGACGCTTTGTCTTTGGCAGAGACCGACAGAAGACCATTTGCATCCATATCAAAAGTTACCTCGACTTGCGGAACACCGCGGGGGGAAGGAGGAATACCGTCTAAGGTAAACTTACCCAAAGATTTATTGTCAGCCGCCATTGGGCGTTCACCTTGTAAAATATTAATTTCAACTTGGGTCTGGTTATCAGCGGCCGTCGAGAACGTTTGCGACTTGGAAGTCGGAATGGTCGTATTCCTCTCAATCATTGGCGTAGCCACACTACCCAAAGTTTCGATAGCCAAAGTCAAAGGAGTAACGTCTAACAAAAGAACGTCTTTTACTTCTCCGCCCAACACTCCACCCTGAATTGCCGCTCCTATGGCCACAACTTCATCCGGATTAACGCCTTTGTGCGGATCTTTACCGAAAAACTCTTTTACGACTTCTTGTACCTTTGGCATGCGGGTCATACCGCCAACCAAAACTATTTCGTCTATATCGCCTGCCTTAATTTTTGCGTCTTTAAGCGCTTCTCCGACAGGCTTCATCGTACGGCGAATGAGGTCGTCAACCAGTGCCTCGAGCTTTGCCCGAGAAATCTTCATTGTTAAGTGCAGAGGGTTGCCATTGTGCTGGGTAACGTAGGGTTGGTTAACTTCTGTTTCCGCGCTTGCCGAAAGCTCGACTTTTGCTTTTTCCGCAGCATCGCGCAGTCTTTGTAGGGCTTGGTGGTCTTGGCGCAAATCAACGCCGTGTTCTTTTTTAAATTCCTCAGCAATATAATCAACAATTACAGCGTCAAAATCATCTCCGCCCAAGTGCGTATCTCCATTGGTTGCCTTAACTTCAAAAACCCCATCACCAAGCTCTAAGATAGAAATATCAAAAGTGCCCCCACCCAAGTCATAAACAGCAATCGTGTGTGCGTTCTTTTTGTCCAAACCGTAAGCCAGAGCCGCAGCCGTAGGTTCATTAATAATTCTTTCTACCTTAAGTCCGGCAATTTCTCCTGCTTGCTTGGTTGCCGCACGCTGATTGTCGTCAAAATAAGCAGGAACCGTAATAACCGCACTCTCGACTTTTTCACCCAAATAGTCTTCGGCGTCTTTTTTGAGTTTTCGCAAAACCTGAGCTGAAATTTCTTGCGGCGTATATTCTTTTCCTTCAACTTCAACCACTGCCATGTCATTCTTACCGCGCTTAATTGTGTAAGGCACCATCCCGATGGTCTTTTTAGCTTCCGGATCTTCGACACGACGACCCATTAAGCGTTTAACCGAGTAAATAGTGCTTTTGGAGTTGAGAATCATCTGGCGCTTAGCTACGTCGCCGATTAGATTTTTAACAGGCTCGACGACAGAAGGCGTGATATTCCGCCCCGTGTCTGAAGCAGGGATGACTTTTGGTTGTCCGCCTTCCATGACGGCGACTACTGAATTGGTTGTACCAAGATCGATACCGATTATTTTAGACATATTAGTTTTCCCCTTTATAAACCTGCACTTTAGCCGGTCTGATTACTTTTCCGTCTTTCCATTTATAACCTTTTGACAAGATTTGGGCAAGAGTGTTTTTGCTTCCGCCTCCGCCAGCTGGCGGACTAACACTGTCTATTGCCTCATGAATTCCACTATCGAATTCGTCACCGGTTTTGGCTGTAATTTCCGCTACGCCATGGCTGTCCAATACCCGCTGTAAATGTTCCATCCCCATTCCCAAACCCTGGTCTTGCAAATGAACTTGAGCACGTTCTAAGTCGTCAAACACTGGTAATAAATCTTCGACAAAATTTCTTGTTGCTCTCAGGTAAATCTCGCCCTGCTCCCTTTCCAGCCTTTTAACCAAATTTTGATAATCTGCCAAAGCCCTTGCCAAACGATTTTTCAAATCTTCCGTTTCTTCCTTGTACGTTGCCTGCCCCGTTAACTTGTCGTTCGGGGTGTCCTGTGCGCTATATCCTATTTTTGTTTTTGCCATATTTCACTGGATTGAGAAACGAGACTTCCAAAATAACGCACGATTGGAATTATTGCCGGATAATTAAATCGGGTCGGGCCAATTACTCCTAACGAACCGCGTCCTTCCGGTCCTGTAAATTGACAAGAAATTATTCCCACAGGTTCAAAATTCGGCCAACCAAGTTCTTCGCCAAAGAGCACTTCTATGGGTTCTTCTCGTACTGCTCTTCCAAAGAACAATTCCTGTAAACGACGCGCTTCTTCAATCATGGCTAATACCCGAATCGTCACGTCGATATTGTAAAACTCAGGAATATCTAAGATATTAGCATATCCTGAGTGCCAAACTTGTCCATTGTCGGTTGCGGCAATTGCCAAACTGTGGGTATTGTTAGCAAGAGCACGGGTAACTTCATGCATTAAATGGTCAAAATTGTCGTTTCCAAGCGATACTTGTTCCCTAGCCTGCACCTCTTCGGCAACTGAGAGTTTCTTCTCTTCCATCAATTGATTTACGTAAAGTTTAATTGCCTTGGGAGACGGAACACGACCAGACGAGGTGTGGGGTTGGCGCAAAAAACCCATTTTGGTTAATGCCGACATTTCGTTGCGGATAGTTGCAGGAGAAACTCCAACGTTGTATTTTTTCTCCAAAACGTCAGAACCTACAGGAATGGCAGTTTCTGTGTATTCCTCTACTACACACTTCAGAACTTGGATTTGTCTTGGCGTAAGCTCGTCCATTAGCACTTAATATACTAGAGTGCCAGAAGTTTGTCAACCCCGTATACTTTTGTGGATTTTACGAGGTCAATATCTGTTTGTATGAGGTAAAGGGGGAAAGGATCCTGTCGCACTCATAATCTCTCCGTCTTTTCGCACTATCTCTCGAACTTCCTCACTTACTCCAATTATCTCCATCTCCAACTCAACGATTTGATCAAGTAACCGCTGATGGGAAGCTTCATCAAGACCGCGAGTCCACCCTAAAAATCCTGGATCTATCATACAGCCTGGGTATTCAAACACCGGGCCTCCAGGGCCGCTGGGAAAGAATTGCCGTGGCTCTATATTGTCTCTCGCTTGCTGTAGTTCTGCGAAAGGAGGAAGGGAACGGGATTGTTCTAGCAACTGCTGTAATAGAGCTTGACAAGATAGTCGCGATACAGGAGAACGCTCCATATTTTCCAGTTTATACTAAACTTTGAACGAAGTCTAACCTTGGTTAAGGTAAATTTTGAGGCTAAGACTTGAAAATTTGCACTAAAACTTACAGTCAGGACCCATTGTTAAAGTTGGGCTCTTGAGGCAACTTACTTCTCAGTCTTACCTCAGAAACAAACTCTCTTAAAACCAATAAAGTTATTATAACTAGGATCAATTTCCCGGCAATCGCGAAAGCAAACAGCCCGGGCTGGCTTGCTCCTTGATAAAAAATTGTCAAAAAGTCTGAATACCCCAAAGGATAAACGAATTGCTCCAAAACCAACATAATAGAATACAATCCAGAGATCTGTAACACGCGAATAGGTAAAACCCCAACCCTTAAAAGTAAGCAGACAAAAATCAAAGGCCAAAAGAGATACTGGGGCTGAAAGTTTGTTGAAAAAATGAGCAAAAAAAGCAAGACCATCAAAGACGAAAGAATTACTAATTTTTCGGGGTTTACTGCCTTTCTTGCTGTAGCACAGACTCCCCAAACCAATAGAACGGAAATTGCCAAGATTGATACAAAGAGCTCTTTTATTAAATTTCCTGACAGACCATGGACACCATAAGCATTGATTGGAATTAAATCAGTTCCCAGAAAAAGATTTTGCAAAATTAACAACACTCCAGCAAAACTCTCAATGCCTACGGGTTTTAGTGAATGGAACTCTAACGAATGGATAATTTCGCGAGCTGTACCCCCAGAAAGAAGATACAATCCCGGAAAGAACAATAATCCGAACACAAATCCCGCGATTAACTCCAGAGAAAAATGTTTTCTCTCACCCGCCTTTGAGGATATTAAAAATAACGGAATTAAAAGCAAGGGGTAAAGTTTGACGGCTGTAGCAAAACCCAACAACGCTCCCGCCAGAGCCGGTATACCTTTTTTCCAAAAAAAATAGGCTTCGAGAACAAATAACGAAACTACGGCCTCGAATCGATAAAGAAGAATCGGGCCTGCGGCGACAATAAGCACTAAACCAACCCAAAGAGTTTTTGCGCCACCCAGGCGAAACAAGAGTGCAAGATGTAACGCTAGGAGCGCTAAATTCAACAAGATTATTCCCTCTGTGTACCCGATGTTTACAACAGTAAATAAAAGCGGTACCAGGAAGAAATATAAAGCTCCTGGTAGATATTCGTTCGGTCCTACACCACTCCAAGAATTATCGCGGGAAAAAGCAAGAGCGCGCTGGTAAAATGTCCCTATATCAACCGATAGATGGTAAGACCAAGAAGGGTGGTGCGCTTGAGCCCAGAGAATACCGAAACCCAATACAGCACCCAGAACAATTATTTTTTTAGATCCTAGAAAGTCTTTAATTTGGTTCACTAACATTTTAAGCTCCGTTATTGGGGGTTGGAGCAATAGGCTCAGTGTTTTGACTCTCAGATTCTTTCAAAAAGGCAGGCAGGCGGTTTCTGGATATTTTTCTTAATGCCCGTAATACAAACTGCAATTCTTCTATTCTAAGCATGTAAGACAAGGCTAAATAAAGCAAGAAGCCAAACAAGGCAACCAAGAAGGTAACCGCAACCAGGTTGACTGTATAGCGCGTATCAAGAATAAAAAGATCAAAAGTGGTCGGCAAGGAAAGGCCAATGTGTCTAAAAAAGGACAGTTTTTGATCCCAAGCAGAACGGTCAAGAACCTTGAGCAAGATATACATTAACAAGCCCGATACCCCTGCAGCAAGGATAATTTTGACAAAGACTTGGCCTATTTTATAGTCGGCAAAACCTCCTACGCGCCGCGCGAACAAAGCGTAAAGAATAATAATTTGGACTATTCCGGCAATTGAATAAGCCAAAGCCAGGCTCCAAATAGGCAACTTGAAACCCACTACAAATAGTATTCCCAACACCGCATTAAGAAAAATGGTGAAAATAGAAACCTTAACGGGCGTGGCGGTATCTTGAAGCGCATAAAAACCACGGTTAAGCAAAAGCGATAAAGCATACGCAAAACCGCCAAGACAAAAAGCAGATACGACATATCCCGTGTCCAGCGTGTCTTGCCAATCAAAATACTGGGCGCCAAAGGCCAAACGCACCAAAGGTAAACGCAAAACTGCGAGGAAAATTGTTGTTGGAACGACCAAAAAGAGAATTTCTTTAAACGAGGAGATAAAGGTTTGTTTAAATTTATCCAGATCGCGGGTGGATTGAAGTGATAATTGCGGGAACGAGGCTTTTGCTATCGAAAGGCCAAAAAGGCCAACCGGTAAAGAAGCAAGTGAATCGCCAAATTTAAAATAAGTTAGTCCCCCAACAACCAGCGAGGCGGTAAAAAGGTCGGTTAAACGTTTAACCTGGAAAAAGGATAGTTCCACAATTCTGGGAATCGCGAGCTTGCTAATTTCTCTTACTGCCGGATCGCGAAAATCCAAAAGAAGTTTGGGGCGAAAACCTAGACCAATGGCAAACGGCAGTTGTATGGCTAAATGTAAAAAACTTCCCAAGATAACTCCCAAAACTGCCGCGCCCATACCCAAGGATGGCGCCAGAAAGGCAGTGGCTAAAATTATTCCAATGTTATAAAACAAAGGGGCGGTCGCGGAAACTAAAAAACGCTGATGTGCCTCAAGCACGGCAGTGAGGAGGTAGCTCACCACGAAAAATAGCTGGGCAACAAGCAGCCAGCGGGTAAAGTAGACTGTTTGGGCAATTTTCTCGGGGGTAAAACCCCGTGCAAATAAGCTGTACACGGGTTCAGCAAAAATAAAAATCAGGACAGATAAAACAGTAAAGAATAAGAGTAAGATACTTAGAGTCACAGAAGCTACATGCCATGCTTCTTTTTTCCGGTCTTGGCTTAAATATTTTCCAAAGACCGGGATAAAAACAGAAGACATAGCTCCTAAGATTAAAAGGTCAAAGAGCATGTCCGGAAGCTGAAAAGCGGCTAAGAAAGAGTCGAGTTGTTCTGGCGCAAAATAATGAACAAAGACGCGGTTTCGGATAAGACCCAAAAAACGCGAGGCGGCAACCATGAACATAATAATTGCCGCTGCAGAAAGAATGTTAGTTTGCTTGGCGTATAAAAAGTTCTTACCTTCCTCAAAAAGCTTTTTCACCATACCAGCAGGCTTGGGTTTGCACTAACCCTCAGTTTTCAAGTATAATTGCCCCTGTGTATACGCACAACAGGTAATTTATCATTTTTCATTTCTCCATTTATCAATTAATTGACCAAATGTTAAATGTTTAAATGATAAAATTCGACTAATAGGAGAGTATATGCCGGTACTTAAATCAAGCAAAAAAGCTTTAAAGGTTTCGAGGAGAAGAAAAGACGAAAACGATATTCTGCGTAAAAATTTACGAAACGCGGTAAAGGCTTTGCGTGCGTCTCCAACGACTGCAAGCCTGAAAAAGGTCTACTCTCTACTTGACCGTTCTGCGAAAAAATATGTCATGCACAAAAACCGCGCGGCACGTCTTAAAAGCGGCTTTTCAAAATTAGTAAAACCAGCTTCAAAAACTTCTAAAAAAACTGCTCGCTTGTAGTTCTTCTTTCACGGTATTTCATATGCTAATATGCAGCAGAGTGAAAGCTTGTGCCCAACATGGCTGCCTTTAAACAAGATGCGCCGGTAATCCGGCTTAAAAAAATTAACCTTTTAATCCAGGAAGGTTTTGAGCATTCCCCAACAGGGAAAGTGCTTGCCTGGTTGCTCTCTGCCGGGCGTGCAATTGTTATTATTACGGAACTTATCGTCATTACCGCTTTCCTTTCCCGTTTTTGGCTAGACCGCCAGCTCACAGATTTGATTGAGGGTAATAGCTCCAAAAAAACGCAGGTCGAAGCCTCGACCAATTTCGAAGCGGACTTTCAAAACACACAAACAAGACTCGCGGCGGTAAAATTAATAGATAACACAAAAATCTTACCCCGCGAATACATAAAAGAAGTAACCCGGCTCCTCCCGGCAGAAGTAGTGCTTTCAGACATTTCTTACAACGAAAACAAGGTATCGGTTACCGGCTTAAGCTTAAACGAGGCAGGTTTGGCTGGTTTTATGAAATCGTTAGAAGAGTCTAACAAATTTTCAAGCGTTAGTTTGGTCAATATTGCTTTAGAAAGGGGTACGACAAATCTCATCAATTTCTCTTTAATAATGGAGGTGGAGAAGAAAAATTAATATGTCACGACTTTCTTACCGGGAACAATACGCGAAATATTCGAGGTACTTCCAAAATCTGCGTCAGGTATATGAACAGAAAGCAGAGGTTAAAGAGAGTATTGAACTGCTCCTTACATTTTTGACTATTTCTTTCTTTATCGTCTTCGCGCTCAGACCCACCATCAACACAATCACAGAGTTGATTTCCAGCATTAACTCACAAAAAGAAATTCAAAACAAACTGGAAACTAAACTGTCAGATCTTTCCCGCGCAAGACAGGGTTACACCCAACAGGAAAAACGGCTCTTTTTAGTTGACCAGGCTCTGCCTCGTGATCCTGCACCAGATTTTTTCTTGCGCCAACTTGAAGGATTAGCCGCCACACACAACCTTAACCTTAAATCTTTTTCGGTCGGCGAATCCTTGCTTTACGGACAGGCTCCCAAAGAGATTAAAGAACCACGCAATAAACCTTTAGTTGCCGGAACCAAACAAACAGTAATTGCTTTTATTATCAATGGCAGTTTTGAAAACGCGATGGAATTTTTGCAAGACCTTGAAAACTTACGCCAAATATTTACTGTCGAAACGTTTTCGTTTGGCTCAGGCAAGGCTGGTAGCGGCAACAGTACTATTTTGACTATATCCGGAGCAATAACTAATTATCCTTTAACTAAATGAAACCTAAACAAAAAGGATCCAGCTTTACGGTTTTTGCGATTTTGACAACACTCACCCTTTTAACTTGGGCAGCTTTTGGCGCCTATGAAAGATTGAGAAAAATCGATCTTTCTGTCATCCCGGAGAAAATGCTCACGCCGGTAAACCCTAACCTTGATACGGCAACACTAGATCTTTTAGAAAAGAAAAAGCTCGTAAACGAAGAGC
Source organism: Microgenomates group bacterium Gr01-1014_5 (assembly GCA_007376395.1). Lineage (GTDB taxonomy): Bacteria > Patescibacteriota > Microgenomatia > UBA8517 > UBA10165 > VMGE01. The sequence continues at coordinate 135,818 of VMGE01000002.1, forward strand.
AAATTTCAAGCTTTGTCCCAACCGCTCAAGGCTCGGGTCGAACGCAAGCCGCAGGTTCCGAAAGTGCACAACAACCTAGTGGTGAAGCCAGCCCCGATCAAATCGGGGCCAGCCCGTCTGCCCAAACGCAATAATATAAAGTCATGTATAAAACTGCAAAAATACCGACCATCCTCGGGATTGTTCTCCTGCTTGCCGGAGTTAGTATTGGCGTGTTTTTGGTTCAAAGAGAAAATATTTTTAATTTATCCGCCGCTCCCTCAGAAGCTCCCAAAGAAGTACGCATTACCAATATTACAGACCGTGGATTTAGTGTTTCCTGGCTTACCGATAAACCCACAAACGGATTTATCTCTTACGGTAAAAACAAATCAGCAGGAACGGTTATTAACCAGGATAGCGTCCAGGGGCAGAGCTCGTATATTCATCACGTCACGGCAGACAACCTAGAAGCCAATACTACTTACTCGCTTAAAATTGGTTTTGGTAAAGCCGGAATAGACAAAAGTAAACTCTATTCGGTGAAATCTGGGCCTGCTCTAAAAAATTCACTTACTACGGATATTATTTTTGGCACCGTTGTTGACGCTCAAAACAAGCCAGTTGCAGGCAGTGTTGTCTATCTTACGGCTCCTGGCGTTACTCCACTTTCTACGGTAACAGATAAACAAGGTAAATGGACATATGTTTTTTCGACAGCACGCCGGACAGACCTTTCGGCTTACGCAACTTATGATAAAAACGAGACTTTGCTCGAAGTTTTTGTACAGGCAGGAAACGAGAAGTTCTCGAGTGCAAAGATAAAAACAGGAGCCGCACGTCCTGTACCGGTGCTGACCCTTGGAAAAATTCACGATTTTACCAACCTTAAGCCGATATCTGACGGAAAGACACCTGCTTCTGAACTAGATTTAACACGTGTAGAACCAGCCGCTTCTTCCTCTCCCTCCCCCAGTCCCAAGTCTGGTTTTTCTCAACCTTTAGCCCAGGGAAATCGCTCTCCTTCGCCCTCGCCCAAGGGAAGTCCCAAGCCCTCACCTAGTCCCTCTCCAAAAGCCGTGGGTGGACTAGCAAGCGCTTCGCCTTCCCCAAAGGCTTCACCTATGGCCTCGCCATCACCAAGCCCAAAACCAGCAGCTGCCACAGGGTCAGCAGAGACACTTGCAGTAACAGGAACCTTACCATCAGCGGGTAATTTGACAGCTACAATGTTCATCTTCATAATGGGAATGGTTCTAGTTATTATTGGGCTGTTTGTACCTCAGACAGCTTAACTGCCATATGAACGACAAACAAAACCCTGCCAATTCTCAAATTCCTAGTTCACCTGTTAACGATTCCCATCAAGATATTCCCCCACCGCCAGTACCGACTTCACCTCCTGGGATTTCATACAACGCTGACATCGAAGCACCAGTAAAAGAGGAACAAGCACATCTTAACCCCGCTTCTGTTTCTGTCCCTGAATCAATTTCTCCGCTACCCGTAGGATCTTCAAACAAAACAAAGCTTTATGGCGCCATAGCTGCCATAATTTTATTAGTCGTTGCCATTCCTGCCGGAATTTTTCTTATCGGCCGCAACCAGGATGTCCGGGAAAAAGCAGCAGGTGGTGATCCTCTACACTGCGGAGCCTCTGACTCAACCCAAAGAAACCAAGGTCTAGTTGTTGGAAACTGTACCGGCTGGAGAGAAACTAACAATTCCTGTGCTGCAGATTTAGAAAATCCATATTATTACGATAGTTGCACTCCAGCAACCCACCCAGACGGATGTGCAAGAGTAAGCGACACTGTCCAATGTATGGATGAAACACAAAAACAAGAGGCAAGAAACATTGGTTTTAATGCTGTTTGCTACGCTGGAGCAAATCCCGCAGAAAGCATTCTAATATCAGTTAACAGATGCGGTGCGCCGTATGTTCCGCCAACTACCACAACCCACCCTGACGGATGCGCAAGACCGGATGATACAGTGCAATGTTTAAGCAGTAATCAACAAAAAGAGATGAGGAATCGAGGCTTTAATGCCGCCTGTTATACAACAACAGGTAATCCGGCAGAAAGCGTTAAAATTTCAGAAAATAGGTGTCCGCTTTATAAACACCTAGATGGCTGTGCAGGATACGGGGATACAGTCCAATGTATGGATGAAACACAAAAACAAGAGGCAAGAAACATTGGTTTTAATGCTGTGTGTTATACACCTGAGAACAAGCCGGCAGAAAGCATTCTTGTTCAAAATAATCGTTGTGGAGCTCCGTATAACCCACCAGGAACAAACATTATTAGTGTTAGCAATATCTCTCCGAATCCTGTTGTTTATGGTCAACCAGTCAAATTTAAAGCGACTTTCTCCGGTCCACAAGCAGCAAAAGTCCATGTTAGAATCTGGCCAAACGATGCTGCTGGAGTAATTGCCATGGACGGAGGAAAAATTACCACAAGTGGTCAAGAGATTTCTTTTAATACGGGAAGTTTTCCTGCTGGAACTACAACTGCAAAAGTTAGATTTCAATTACAAAATTCAAGTAACGTAGATCTAATCCCTAATGTTGCCCAAGATGAAACTTTAACCGTAACCGGTTCTGGAGCCGGGGCAGGGTCAAACGCAACTCTTTGCAGCACAATTGAACTCATCAAGGCTAATTCTATTGTCTTTGAATCAAGTCCTGGAAATAACCAACCTGTAATTAATCCTGGAGAAAGTTTTCAAGTGAGAGTTATGTGTACTTTGACTGACCCAGCAGACAACTTTGATAAAATTCAGGTCAAGATAACTACGCCAAGCGGCGCTTCTACTCAAGAAAAAGTTGCTTCTAGATTTCAAGAAAGAGATCGCGGCGCTTCACGCGCATTCTTTGCAATATTTGATCTTACAACAGGCTCTTCTGGAAATTATAATATAAAAGCATGGGGACATACTCCGATTAAAGGTTGGAAAGGAAAGGAATAATTCTATGAACAAAAAAGTAATTATCGCAATTGGTGGAAGTCTTTCTATTTTGGTTCTTGCTGGTATTGCAATTTTTACAGCACTGAAGCTTCAAGAGACAGGAACTGAACCAGTTGCACCAAATGCACCAAAATCTCAACCAAAGGCGCAAACTGAAACTCTTCCAGGCAATCCTGTCGAGCTTACATTCACCGTAAGCGGTAGTGTTACGTCACCCTCACCAAGCCCATCAGCGTCACCCAGCCCGTCACCATCTGTTTCTCCTTCACCATCAGCGTCACCGTCGCCGTCTCCTTCACCTAGTCCTTCACCTTCTTCCGCGCCAGTTGGTGGAGCGCCAAACAGTTGTAATGGAACTTGCGGATCAAATGCAAACTGCGCAAGCGGACTTGTTTGTTCTGGTGGATTTTGCCGCAACGCTTCGTGTACCACCGAAACAGACTGTACATGCCCGGCAGGCGCCGCCGCATCGAGCACACCTAAAGCAGTAGCTCAGGCAAAAGCCTCACCAACACCCACCCCAGAAGCAACCCTGCCAGAGGCAGGAATTAATCTTCCTTCTGGAATTGCCATCATGGGCGGCTTAATCCTCCTCTTCCTCGGCCTCGCCCTTGCTCTTTAATCATCTCCAGGTAGGGAGCCAGTAGTATTGTAAATCCCACCAACCAGAGACTGTTATTCCTGTCCAATGGGGGTAGAAATAGAGAAAGGCAAAAGCAATAAGTAACAAGTGACAAGTGACAAGTAATTTTTGTTTAGTCCAAAATCCATCAAAAAACCAGGCAAGAATAAGGGCTAAAAATGGCACTGCTGGAACGTAATGATAAATAAACATTATTCTCGGAGATAAAAACCAAGGGGTAAAAATAACTAAGTATGTTGCGAGAACTGCAAAAAGAAAAAAGTGGTGTTTGGAGCGAACTTGAGATAGTTTAGATTTGAATAAATACCAAAGAGCGTAAGCTACACCAAGCAATCCTCCCCAAAAGACAAACGGGTTACCCATTAAATAAATGTTTTGCACCTCCTTGCCGTCATTCACTCCCTGAGAGTAGGCATAGAGAGGCCTTAATGACAAAGCCCATTCGTGAGGACGTGAAGAATAGGGGTGTTCTGCTTTCAAGTTCGTTTGATACCACCAAATTTGCTGGTGCAGCTCGCCAAACTGCTCCAGGGTATGACCTTGAAGCCAAAACTGTCCATAGGAGGCAACATAAACCATAGACGGAAGAACGAAGAAACAAAAAAATGCAAATACCAGCTTCTGCAGGAATACTCTAATTTCCCTTATTCCCCTTACTTCCTTTACCAGCCATAAAAACCCTATTACCCCTATCGCAAAAACACCCGGCCATTTAGTAGCTATGGCCAACCCTAAAACAAGACCAACCAACCATAGGGGTTTCTTAATTAAGAATAAATAGAGGGAAAGAACCACCCAAAAGGCTAAATAGGTATCGTTCATCGTAATACGCGAAGAAGTAAAAGCTAATCCGTCAAGCGCATAGATAAAGGCGGCCAGAAGACCCAAGCGGGAAGAATTAAATATCTTTACCCCGAAGAGGTAGAGTAAAATTATAATGCCCATACCAAACAACACTCCCGGATAACGCCAGGCAAATGGTTGATCTCCGAGTATTTTTATCGACCCTGCTTGGATCAGTTTGGCCAAGGGTGGGTGCAACCATTCATAGGCGGCACATTTGGGAGCAGTACAATATGGAATCTCTGACGGGGAGTCGTGCCACCATTCGTAACCCGCAGGATCATTCCTGGCATAGGCCTCCGCTGTATAGGCGTGGTACACCTCGTCAAAATAAAATGAGTTTGGGTGTTCAAGATTCCAAACCCGCGCAATAAAAGAAAAAAGTAAAAGTAAAACGAGCAGCGCCTTGTGATTTCCGAGCCATTTCAATTGTAGTAGCGACATCTGTTAAAATTTTTACATGTTTAAACTCTTAAAAGAAAGGGGTGCTTTTTTATTTTTTGGTATCACCCTGCTTTTTTGGCTAATTGTCTTCTTATCTTTCTGGCCAAACATGCTGAAATATGAACCCGACGGACTTTATGCCGGCTGGATTGGTATTTGGGGAGACTGGTCAGCCCACATGTCTTATGCAACTTCTTTGTCTATCCAAGATAAATTCCCGCCAAGTTTCCCCATTCTAGCAGGGCACGTGTTTTCTTATCCGTTCGGGACAGATTACATCTCAGCACTCTTATTAAAATTCGGAGCCCCTTTAAGAGAGGCCATGCTTTTACCTAGCTTTTTACTTTCTCTGCTTCTTGTCGTCAGCCTTCTCTTGTTCTTCAAAACTATTACCCAAAACGCAAAGACTTCGGCCATTGCTGTGTTTTTATTTTTATTTAATGGCGGCCTGGGTTTTCTCTGGTTTTTTGCGGATTTTCAAAGACTGGGTTGGAATGTCTTTGAAAATTTACCGCGTGAATACACCCTCTTAAGTACTGTTGCCAATATCGAATGGGCTAATATCATCACTCGGGAAATAATTCCCCAAAGAGGGTTCTTGCTTGGATTGCCTATTGTCATGTTAAATCTTGCTCTTTTTTGGAAATTATACAAGGAACCTAGAAAAACAAAATTCTGGCAATTAACTACGGCAGGGTTTCTGACCGGACTCTTACCTCTCATCCATATGCATTCACTTGCTGTTACTTTTGGGTTTTTTATTTGGACATTTCTTTTAACACTTAAGAAAGGGCTTTTTAGTAAATGGTTGTATTTTTTATTACCTGCAACCACACTTGCTTTAATCCTCGTCATTATCTTTTATCCGCAACTGGGTAGCAGCTTTATCACATTTCGCCCAGGGTGGCTTGCTCCGGACCGAGGCGACAATCCATTCTTTTTTTGGGTAAAAAACGCCGGGGTGATGCTTTTTCTTCCTCTTTTTGGACTTATCCTGGCTAAAAGGCGGTATCTTGTCTGGTCTATTCCCTTTTGGAGTTTGTTTGTTCTTGCTAATTTATTTTCGTTTCAGCCCTTTGTTTGGGATAACACTAAATACCTTACTTACTGGTGGTTAGGAAGCTCGCTGTTTGCCGCTATATTTTTAGAAAAACTTTTTTCCAAAGGTATCTTTTACAAATTGCTTGGTCTAATCCTTTTTATTACATCTATTTTCTCAGGTACTTTGGACGTTTTAAGAGTCACCCAATACGATCACCAAAAAATCCGCATGTTTGACAACCAAAGCCTCGAGTTTGCCCAGTGGATTAAGGAAAACACTCCTAAAGATTCTGTTTTTTTAACGGCTGATAATCACGACCATCCTGTTCCGGTTTTAACCGGCAGAAGTATTGTTCACGGCTATCCTGCCTGGCTTTGGACTTACGGCATTGATACCGGGCAGACCAGACAAAAAGTAGAGGCTATATACAACGGCGACACAAATTCGGTCAGTTTTATTAACGAACTAAACATCGACTATATCGTTATCGGACCATGGGAAAGGAATATTTTTAAAAATCTCAAACCCGAGTTAATCCAACAAAACTATCTCTTAATTTACCAGAGCAAAGAAGTGGAAGTGTATAAAGTTAGTCTTTTACAGCCGTAGGCTACAAAGACTTTAGTCTTTTATTGTTTTAGTAAAGTCTTCCAAGGGGCAAGTTTTATTTGATAACAAACATTCAATCCATTCTTGTGCTGGTTGCCAGGTATCTGCCCTAGGAATTAAAACATACTGGTTGCCATATTTTGCTGAAAGAGGCGGATTAACCAAAAATCCGTCTTTTAACACCGCTGATTTAACTCCTGAGTCCCGGGCATTTAAGGCAAGTTTGGCAAATCCGCCCATGTGTGATTCGGGAATATCTGTCTCTACCGAGTCTTCAATTATTTGCAACACCTGGCTTACCCGTTTGGGATTGAGTAAAAAATCGGTCGAGAGAATTTTATCCTTGACGGCTAAGATAATTTCTTGTTGACGGCGGGCTCTGGCAAAATCAGACCCTTCTTCCCCTTCTGCATGCCTTGAGCGGGCATATTTAAGAGCAAGTGTTCCGTCCATATGTTGTACTCCTGTGTTAAACGAAATTGTCTCGTAGCGGCATAAAGTCTTGGGGTCGCCTCCGCAAGTATCAGCCTCGCGGCCTGTAAGCGGATATTGATTGTCTGTAAAAGCTTTGTCGATCCCTACATCCACCCCGCCCAATAGATCAATCAGCCGCACAAAACCGTCAAAAGAGATAACAACCATATAGTGGACCGGCTCACCCAAAATCTGCGATACCCAACGGCGCGCCCATTCAATCCCCAATCCGTCTTGCTCATTGCCATAGTGATAAGCCGTGTTAATCTTTGCCTGCATTTCAGGAATCCAAATATCCCGGGGTAAAGAAACCATCACTGCTTGGTTTGTATTTCGATCTAAGGAAGCAAAAAGTATCGTGTCTGTTAGACCCGAAGGTTCATTTTTGGCGCCACCCAAACCCAGAATAACCACGTTTGTACGCCCATTATCTTGCCGGACATATTTCCCGTCCATAACAAAATCCCGGGTAATGCCTAAAGCGCGCGGTAAATATCCAAGCAAAGGCCCCATATACAAGACCAACAACCCCATGAGGACTAAAAAAACAACCAATTTTGTGTATTTTTTGGTAAACATACTAAGAAGCCAGCTATGGTAAAATCTGAGCATGCGAAGTAATGATATTTTAACTGGTCTTAACCCTAAACAGCAAGAGGCTGTAAGTCACTGGGGGTCTCCTTTGTTAATTTTAGCAGGAGCAGGGAGCGGAAAAACACGGGCTTTGACGCACCGTGCGGCTTGGTTGGTTTTGGAAAAAGGGTTTTTGCCAAACAGTTTATTACTTTTAACTTTCACCAATAAAGCTGCGGCAGAAATGAAAGAACGGATTGTCAAACTCCTCGCTTCCCACCCAGCTTCACAAACATCTCAGCCATTTGCTGGCACTTTTCATTCTTTCTGTGCACGTGTATTGCGCCAAAGCGGTAAACCAATTGGCATTAGCCCAAGTTTTGTTATTTTTGATGACGGAGACCAGCAAGATGTTTTGAAGAGCATTATAGCAAAACTGGGTTTAACAAAGTCTCTAAAGCCGCAAGTTGCTAAGGCGCTGATCTCTGGAGCAAAAAATGAACTGATAAACCCCCTAGAATACGCCGAATACGCACGCGGAGACGTCCAAAGAAATGTGAGTCATATTTATCTGGAGTATCAAAAGGCGCTAAAAAGAAACGATGCTCTGGACTTTGATGATTTACTGGGAGAAACAGTAAGACTTTTAAAAAATGAGGAGCAAATACTTATTAAATACCGCAACCATTTTCAATATGTATTAGTCGACGAGTGGCAAGACACAAACAAGGCTCAATACGAAATCACCAAAGCGCTAGTCCAACGCGACCACAACTTGACTGTCGTAGGAGACGCAAGCCAGTCGGTGTATAGATGGAGAGGTGCAGACTACCGTAATATTGAATATCTCAAACGGGATTTTCCAGACCTAAAAACAACCAATTTAGACCAAAATTACCGCTCTACCCAGAATATCTTAGACGCGGCCTATGGCGTGATAAGCCGTAACAAATCTCACCCCATACTCAAGCTTTGGACCGATAATTTACAAGGAGAAAAAATCGTGCTCTACCCGGCAAGTTCAGAAATCGACGAAGCAAGTTTCGTTGTATCACAGATACAACAGCTTACAGACCACAGACTACAGTCTACGGCTAGCAACAAAGCGGCAGTAGTCAGTAGTCAGTCGACAGTAGACCTATCCGACGTCGCAGTGCTTTACAGAACTAACGCGCAATCGCGTGTTTTGGAAGAAGCTTTACTGCACGAAGGAACGCCCTACGTGCTTTTTGGCGGTACAAGATTTTACGAGCGGCGGGAAGTTAAAGACGTCTTAGCCTATCTTCGCCTTCTTATTAATCCTGAAAACGAGGTTTCGCGAAACCGCGCAGAAAAACTTGGCAAAACACGCCTCAAGAAGTTAGAACAGTTCATGCAGGATGAAGTTAAAAGAGACGAGGGAAAGGTATATTTAAAAAACAGTGAAGCTACAACCCGCGAACTGCTCGATAAAGTATTAGAAAACACCGCTTACCTTGAGTTGTATGATGCGCAAAACGAAGAAGATCTTGCACGAATAGAAAACATTAAAGAGTTGCGTTCTGTCGCCACCGAATTCCCCAACCCTTATGAGTTTTTAGAGCAAGTCACTCTAGTTGAGTCTGTACAAAATAACAAAGAGGCTGCTCGCCCGCAACGCCTGAGCGTAAGCGATAGCGGGCGGGTTACGCTCATGACTACCCACTCTGCTAAAGGCTTGGAATTTAAAGTTGTATTTATTGTCGGCTTGGAAGAAGGGTTATTTCCACACTCAAGAGCACTCTTGGACAATGAAGAATTGGAAGAGGAACGAAGACTGGCATACGTGGGCATAACCCGGGCCAAAGAAAGGCTGTTTTTAACTTATGCCCGCCGCAGGCTTATCTTTGGTCAAAGCGGATCTTCTCTTCCGTCGCGTTTTTTATCTGAAATTCCCGAAAACTTGTTGGAAAATAGTTTTCAAAAGTCTCAGGGCGCGAGTTATTTAAAAAACGAGTTGAAGAATTATCTTAATGATTACGATTTCTGAGTACAAATACTATATAGATAATACGAAGTCCGCCGTAGCTTTAGCGAAGGAGGATAAGATATGACCATACGCGAAGTAACGACTGAAGAACACAGCGACTACAACAGTGTTGTTGACCATCCTGTGCAAACTTGGGAATGGGGAGAATTTCGGGAAAAAACAGGTAATAAAATTCTGCGCCTTGGTTTATACGATAAAAACAAACTTGTGGAAGGGTATCTTTTAACCCTGCACCGCCTTCCTTATACCAATCGCTACGTTGCCATGCTTGCCAAAATACCCGCGCCAACCCGACAAATGCTTATGAATTTGAGGAATTGGGCAAAGCAGGAGAATATTATTTTTATCAGGCTTGAGCCAAATATAAGTATTGCCAGTAAAAGCTCCCGCCGAATATTTGAACTTTTCAAAACTTTCAAAATGTTTCAAGGGCGGCCATTTTTTAACAAAAAAACACCCGAAATCGACCTGACTCAATCCGAAGAAGAGCTGTTGAAAAAAATGCACCCTAAAACCCGCTATAATATTCGCCTTGCCCAGAAATATGGCGTCGAGGTGGCGGAAGACAATTCAGAAGAGTCCTTTGCCCGTTATCTTGACCTAATGGACGAAACAACCAAGAGACAAAATTATTTTGCTCATTCTGAACACTATCACAAACTAATGTGGAAAACCCTGCGAACTGGGGGTATTGCTCACTTATTGAAAGCTGTTTATCCCCCTTCGCGAACCGAGAGCGTCAGCTCGCAGGTCAGAGCGAAGTCTTATTCGCTTCGGAGGGATTCCGCTCCCTACGAAGTGTGGGGAGAAGATACCCCGACCGCCAGGTCGCGGGAGCTTCATCAAGGAACTACCCTAGCCAGCTGGATTCTGTTTGTGTGGAAAGACAAGTTGTATTATCCCTATGGCGCCTCAAGCTCTGAACATAGAAACGTCATGGCGCCATACGCCATCATGTGGCAAGCAATTAAATTCGGCAAAAGATTGAATCTTAAAACGTTTGATCTTTGGGGAAGCGACGAGGCTAAGGGCTATACCAGATTTAAAGAGGGTTTTGGACCGGAAAATATTGAATATTTAGGAACTTGGGACTTGCCGATTAACAACAAACTCTATTATCTTTACAGACTGGCTGAAGAAATCCGCTGGAGATTCTTAAAACTTAGGGCTCGCCTTATCCCTTTATCGTCATTCCGTTAAGCCCCAAAAACAGATTGTGGCTATGCTATAAATTTGCTTAGCCTTATTTCCTGTGCTAGACTACCCAAGAAATGGTGTTAACAAAGAGCCCTCTCCCAGACGAGCCGCGGGATATAGTTTTCTTTAAACTTGGCGGTACTTGGGATATGGTTAAGATAAATGGAAAACTTATTGGTTCAGGAATCTTAGATGACGAAACTTTGCACAAGATAGAGAGCTCTCTCGGATATTACAAAAAAAGAGAGAGAAATTTTTTAAAACTTGAGCTTTCTTTAGCAAAGAAGATTGAAGAAGCAACAACAATTAACGGCAAACGTTCGCTTGATATAACAGAACATCTTAGGTGGGTTCCTAGAATAGCCAAGAGAGTTAAGGGTAAATTCATACCTTTATTCAGTGGCGACAGCGCTCATTTGCGCCCTTCTCTTATTGCACCCTTCGTGTCCCATCTTTTAAAATTTGCAAACGACAACCCGTCTGTCCAAATAACAGGTGCCCAAGGAACTGACTCTGCAGATATTTCTATTCTCACCTTACTTGATGCTTTTACTTTTGACACAAGCCTTCTTCCAATCCTTTTTACTGGTTCTAACCGGTCTCATGGTGAGTGGAATTCTGACGCTCCAAAAAACTTTATCGATTTAACACAGGTTGTTGGGGCAAATCTTCCGTCGGGGGCATATTGGATTTTCGCTTCTCATGTTTATCGCGCTAGCGATTTTGTTAAAATCGACCCTCTAGAAAGCAGAAGGATTGAAAACTACACGACATTTTTTTCTCCTCGTCTAACAGCTCGACACACTAAAAAAGTTATTGAAGAAAACCACATCTTTCGCCCACCCCTTGCGACATCAGCTCCCAAGAGTCATATTTCTCAAAAAATAAAGGCGGCTGACCTCTACCAAGCGCTTACCAAAACAAGTATTGTAGATTTAGGTGACCAAAAGAATACAGAGGAGGATGTCTCAGAAATATTGAATGACAAAACAAGGGCGGTCATTGTGGCCGCACATAGTTTAGGTAATGTAAACAATCCCATCAAACATGCTTGTGTTCAAGCAGCACTGAAAGGTAAATTAATAATTGTGGTAAGCAGGTCTCTTATTGGAGAGGTAAATGAACGTTATGCCGCAAGCTTGCTAGGAGTAAATGAGAAAGAATTACTAGGAAGCGGAAAAATGGTGATATCTGGACACAAAATGAACAAGAATGTGGCGAAAGCGGTTGTCGCAAGAGCGGTGTTAGAAAAATTAGACCAGAAACATACGCAAACTCTTATAAACGTTTATTGTGAATCTCGTACTTTGATAAGCTAAGTGTATGACAGACCTTCGCCAAACTCCACAATATGCCAAGTATATGCAAATCCTTGGATGGGAAGTTGTTCTGTTGAATAAAGAATTAGGAATTACGAATTACGCATATCTAAAAAAGATTCCAATTATCGGTGCTATCGCAAAAATTCAGAGACCAAATAACCTAACACAAAAGCAAATACTCCTATTTCAAAAAAATAATAATTTAGCTGTAATTTATATAGAACCCTTAATTCATAATTCATCATTCCAAATTCTTGGTTTCAAGCACGCTCGGTCTGCGTTCTTGCCCTCCAAAACAATCCAAATTGATTTAACAAAGTCCGAAGAGCAGTTACTAAAGGAAATGAAGCCAAAAACCCGCTATAACATTGGTGTAGCCAAAAAGCGTGGAGTAGACATTAAGGAATCTGCTGATATTGAGGCCTTCGCTAATCTATGGAAATCTTCAGCGAGACGACGCCTTGCGCTTCCTCAAGACAAAGAGATAAGAGCCCTCTGGGAAGCGTTTGCAGGAAAAGCCTGCTTACTCTTGGCCTACCACGACAACGACCTCGTTGCAGGAGTACTAACTGTAAAATCCCCTGACACAGCCTTTTATATGTACGCCGGATCAACTCGCGAGGGTAAAAAGCTTTTTGCTCCAACTCTTGTTGCCTGGGAAGCAATAAGACTGGCAAAAAAATTGCGTTGTAAAACTTTTGACTTCGAAGGGATTTATGACCCCCGCTATTCTTCAACAAAAAGCTGGCGCGGGTTTACAAAGTTTAAGGAAGGCTTCGGCGGAAAAATAGTCGAATTTCCAAAAACTTTAGTCTATTTTCAGAATCCTCTATTAAGGTTTTTGAATTTTTAACTGTTAACGCCGCAAAACATCTTGTATTCGCATTCGCGGCAGAAGAAGCCCTTGTTGCAGGCAAAATCTGAAGTTTCAATTGCCTCTTTAACTTTCATTATTTCCTGAGCCGCATTCTCTAATTCCTCCACTGTTCTGGTTGTTGAAACTTTTTTACCCAAATCAAAATAATACAAAGAGAGGGTTATTTCCTCTAAATCCCGTCCCAAAGGCGCTTCGTGTACTTTGTTGGCGGCCATAGCGTAGACAGAAAGCTGTAAATCTTTTCTTAATTCGCGTTCTGTCGGCACTTCCTTGTGGGAAAAATCGGTTGTTTTGTAATCAATAATCTCAATACCATTCTTGGTTTCGTCCACCCGATCGATTACCCCCCCTATTTTTAAATCGCTATTTAGACCGAAAGTGAATTTTTGTTCCAAAAGCACCGGGGGGGTATCGGGTTTAAATAAATCGCTCTTTAAGTAATTTACTAAATACTCCCTTCCCCGCTTCTTCATTTCAAGTTCATGTTTTTTGTTTTCATAGCCTACCGGTATCCAGTGTTTGTCCAGCAACTCCAAAATATATTTGTCTGGCTTGCCCCGCGTAGCCGAGTCCGACGAGGCGAAGTGGAGGTTAAAGTCGCGCATTGTGTAGTGCAGAGAGCTTCCAAAGCTTAAAGGAGCAGAAGCTTGGGTGGGAATTCCTAAAACATAACGCAGTTTGTAATGCAGAGGACAAATCTTAAAACAGTCTATTTGGGAATAGCTTAAATAATTAATGGTATGTGGGAGTTTAGAAATTAGAGGCTGGAGGTTAGATTGAGAAGCAGGGGGTGAGAAAGGAGAAAACGAATCTAAAATAGAAAGCTGTTCGACTTCTACACTTTTGACCGAAGCTTTAGACTTTGGACCAAAAGTTTCTGCGACAAATGGCGAAAGTTTTTTCTCACGCTTGCCTTCTCCATAGTAGTCTGCCGCAGTCACAAAAACTCTTTCTTTGGCGCGGGTCAAGGCAACGTAAAAAAGCCTCCGTTCTTCTTGTAAATGGTAATCTCCGTTGGGTAAAATCTCTTTTATTAATTCTTCAGGGATTGGAATCTGCTCTTTTCTTTCGATGGTAGGAAAACGCTGGGCAACTAGGTTAACGACAAAAACGACTGGAAATTCTAAACCTTTGCTCGAGTGAATTGTTAGAATATTAACGGCATTCTCGCTTCCCCAATCAAAGTCGGCAGCTCGCGGGGATTCACCCACCTCGAGACTTAAATCAATCCAATCAATAACTGCATAAATTGAGGCGTCTTCATTTTGTGCTTCAAAACTTTTTAACCGGTCAAAAAGTTTGGATATATTTTGTGCTCGTTTATCATCGCCAGGAGTCTGAGAACTTCCAAGTTTTTGTAAAATTCCGCTCTCTTCCAAAAATTTATAAAGAATCTGCCCTGCAGTTTCCTTGGGCACAAGTTCTAAATGTTTATGAATCATTTCAACAAGGCTTTTCATTTTTATCTGAGTGTCGCTTGAAACATGAACGCCTTGCCCCCCCGTAGCCTTTGGCGAAGGGGGGTCTGCTATCTTTTCTACGGTTTCAAAAAACGAAAGATTGTTTTTCCTTGCATAATTTGCAATCACAGCCAAATCACGAGCTGGAATACCTACGCAATCCATGGTCAAAACCTTATAAAACGCGGCAGAGTCTTCAAAGTTATATAAAACTTTTAAATAAGCAATTAGCTCTCCCACTTCTTCTTGGCTAAAAAGTTTCCCTGGCCCTAAAAATTGAAATGGGATTCCAAGCCGGGAGAAAGCTCGCGAAAAAGGTTCGGCGTGATTATTAGCGCGAACCAAAACGGCAAAGTCTGAATAATTCCGTTTTTCTGTTTCAATCAAATGAAGTACCTTTTTGGCTACTTGATCTGCTTCATCTTCTACTCTCTCTGTATAAATAAATTCCGGCTCGAATCCTTTATCTTTATTTACCCCGATCAACTCCGATCCTATCGGAGCCAAATCGGGGTTTACCGCCTTGAGTTTTTTGTCGATTTTTTCTACGACTTCTAACCGATCCGGGTTATTATTTTGAATTAGTTTATAGGCTAAATCCAAAATAACTTGAGTTGAGCGGTAGTTTTGGGTCAGGGCAACAATTTTTGTTTTAGGATAAGTCTCTCGAAACTGAATTACGTTTGAAATTGCGGCTCCCCTCCACTTGTAGATGCTCTGATCATCGTCGCAGACAACTGTCAAATTCTGTTTGTCATTAACCAAAAGCTTTACTAGAACGTTTTGCGCGATATTGGTATCTTGAAATTCATCTACCAAAACATATTTAAATTGTTTATGGTAACGAGCTAGAACATCTTTCCGCTCTCGGAAAAGCTTTACTGTGTTTGTAATCAAATCTGCATAATCCATTACTCCTTCTTTAGTTTTCATCTCTTCGTACTTGGCATAAGCCTTTGCCAATTCATCCCACTTTTCTACTTCCCCTTTTTCTATGTTCTTTGTTCTGTGTTCTTTGTTCTTCGCCCAAGCGAGATACTCGCTGGGCGAAACATCTTCATCTTTAAGTCTTGAAAAATGCTGCAAAAGCCCAGCAATAAACCTAGTTGGATTACCAAGAGGACGAAAGTAAGAAAGATCAAGATTAAACAGGTTTTTGCGCAAAAAACGGATTGATTCCGCCTCAGTCATTAAACGAAATTTTGTGTCAAGACCGATACTTAAAGCCTCATTGCGCAAAACCCGGTCACAAAAAGAGTGGAAGGTTGAAATCCACATTTGCGTGTAACCATACGGCATAGCGACATCGACTCTTTCCTCCATTTCGCGGGAGGCTTTTTCGGTAAAAGTTAAGGCTAAAATTTCTTGGGATAAAGCACGGCCGGAAATAATTAAATGTTTAATCCGCTCAGTAACAACAGTCGTTTTACCTGTTCCTGCGCCTGCAACTATTAGAAGAGGACCTTCGCCATGCTCTATCGCCTCTACTTGTTGTTTGTTTAACCGGAGTTTATCTGAAGCCATGTAAGCATTTTACCACGAGTGTTGCGTTGTGAAACGGGGAGTGGTATAAAGCTATATGGGTCACGAAGGCGAAAAGGCACTCGATGTTGTGCCTTGTAATGTAACAACAGAGACAGAAAATCAGACTAGAGCCATAACTCCACCTCCAATAGAAGAAATCAGAGCAGCTTTAAGACGAGCAGGAGATAACGCAGAAAGGGAAAGGGCTGATTTTAGAAGAAATATGCCAGACGGACCTTATCCCAAAAATATTAAGTGGCGAAAAAGGAAACCGTATTATTTGGTCTAAATCTGAGGAATTAAGCAAGTTGCTTTTTACGTTTTTTCAAATTCTCAAAAAAAGCTGAGTGCTGCTATCTGTTTGCTGTAAGCTATAATGCAAGCATTTTACCACGCGAATGATCAATTTACTGGCATACTGATCTCTTTAACTTCTGGCTCGTCAGAAGCAAGCTTGCTTACATCTTCGTGGGTTTCTTTACCCAACCTGCGGGTCGTAGAAATCTTTTGACCAAGAGTGCTAAAACTTGAAAAAACTTGGCTCATCATGTTTGAGGCGTTGTTTAGATGCTTGCCTAAAACCCCTAAACCTTCTTCTACTTTAAAGTAGTCTTTTTCTACGGCACGGATAGCAGATAAAATTTCCCGCGCCTGGGATTCAATTTTTTGTCCCTCAAATGACATTAAAATCGATTGTAAAAAAGCATAAAAAGTCGAAGGGCAAACAGGTAAAACCCGCTTCTCTTGTCCATACTCCCAAAGTCCCTCTGCATTGCAAATCTCGTAATATACATTTTCTGACGGAATATACATTAAGGCAAAATCAATCGTACCTTCGTCAGTTAAAATATATTTCTTGGAAATATCGTCCATATGTTTTTTAACATCCCGGGCGAACTCTTTTTCGTACATCTTTTTGTCTGCTTCGTTTTCTGCTCCCATCATTTTCTTAAAATTCTCCATGGGAAACTTTGAATCAATTGGGATTACCCCACCGCTGGTTGTAACCGCGGCATCAACTATGGCACCAGATTTAAAAGCGTATTGGAGGTGAAATTTTTGTTTGGGAAGCATTTGAGTTAAAAGCTCTTTTAAGACTTGTTCTCCTATGTTGCCCCGCAACTTCGGGGAACGCAGAAATTCTTGCAAATCACGCATATTGCGCCCTATTTCACTCATCTCGCCTACTGATTTTTGTACGCCCATAATTACACGGGCGGCGTTGTCCAAACGTTCGTTAAAAGTTTTAGCTTGTTCCTCAAGACGGGAGTTGGTCGTCTGCATGAGCATTAAACCAGGCTAGAAAAAAGAAAGCAAAAGCTATACCGCCAAGAATAAAGAAGAGTTCAGCAGACATGGTATGATATTGTACCACAGCCTTGTCCGCCGGCAGGCGGGTTCGACATGCTCAAACCTAGACAGAAAATTATTAGAAAAAATTTCGTTGCTACTTTTTTACTCACCTTTCTTCTCTGGACAATTTGGGCAATTTTATTCTTTTTTACCCCTCCGGAATATTTCCTGACGCCATTAGTTTTTTTGTTAATTAGTTTCCTGGCAATTCTTTTTACTTTTGCCTTACTTTTTGCTAATACAAGGCGGGGTTTATTGGTAGCACTTGGAGCTGTTGCCTTTATGGCACTGCGTTACTACGAAATCGGAAACTATTTGAATTTGTTACTTCTTGCTGGCGTCCTTTTAAGCCTTGAATATTACCTTTCAAACAATTAAGTCGCAAAAAGAGTCGCGGTTTCTTACTGGCTCGATAAAAAACGTAGCTATGAAAATATTCACGAAAACCTGAAAGTTTCCAGCGCCACAATCGCCGTAATTCAAAATTCAATGAAAGAGCCTGGCGTTAGGCTCGCGCTTCAAAAGATTAAAGCAGAAGAATGGGCCAACGTCTGGACCCAAAAAATCCGCAAATTTGTCAAAGTATAGCCACGAGGAGTATACTTAGCGCTATATGAATCAAGCCTCCAAAATCATGACTGCCATGATGATGATCGCCTAAAGCGGTCTGGAGGTTGTTGTTATCAAAATAATTAATTACACTAACCTCCAGTAGGAGGTTTTTGCTTTTCTACAGCCTTTTTACAAATAGCAAAGCATCCTTCCGAAGCTTTAGCGAAGGAGGATTATTCAACTATCATGAACAAATACTACGTCTCAACACCAATCTACTATGTCAACGACGTGCCGCATATTGGCCATGCCTACACCACACTTGCTGCCGATGTTTTAGCGCGCTACAACAAGCAACTTGGTAAAGACGTCTTTTTTCTGACTGGTACCGACGAGCATGGTGCCAAGGTCGCTCAAGCAGCAAAAGATGCTGGGAAAGAGCCCAAAGAGTATGCCGATTCAGTTGTTTCTGGATTTCAGGATGCCTGGAAACTTCTTAATATCGACTTCGATCACTTTATAAGAACAACAGACCCTAGGCATGAGAAAATTGCTTCAGAAGTTTTACAAAAGATTTTTGACAATGGATATATCTATGAAGGTGAATACGAAGGTTTATATTGCGAGGGCTGTGAGAAGTTTTTAACAGAAGCAGACTTAGTCGATGGTAAATGCCCCCTTCATCCGAACAAAGAACCCGTCCAACAAAAAGAAAAGAATTATTTTTTTAAACTTTCAGAATTCCAAAGTTGGCTTATTGAAATCTTTGAGAAAGACGAAGTCAAAATTCTTCCGGAAAGCCGCAAAAATGAGGTTTTAGGAAAACTTAAACTGGGATTGCAAGATATTTCTGTTTCCAGAGCCGAAGTATCTTGGGGAATTCCTGTACCTTGGGATAATTCACAAACGATTTATGTCTGGGTAGAAGCACTGCTTAATTACCACACAGCAACTAAATTCCTAGAAGGTAAGGAAAAGTTTTGGCCAGCAGACTTACACCTCGTGGGAAAAGACATTTTATGGTTCCATACAATTATCTGGTGTGCTCTACTCAAGGCCGCCGGGATTGAACTTCCAAAACAAGTCTTTGCGCATGGATTCTTCACTGTTAATGGCCAAAAGATGTCTAAATCGTTGGGTAATGTTATCTCTCCAAAAGAATTAGTAGACAGATACGGTGTAGATGGCGCACGCTATCTCCTCCTGTCTGCTTTTCCGTTTGGCGATGATGGAGATTTCTCATTTGAAAAGCTCGATACAAAATTTAATGCAGAACTGGCAAATAATCTCGGAAATTTGGTATCTCGTGTTGCTAAATTATGCGAAACTGGCAATGTTGATATTGGCCCACAACAGCCAAATTCTCAGCACCATCTACCCTTTACAGAAAAACATATCCAGAACTTAGAATTTGATTCTGTCTTACAACTGGCAACTGGGTATGTTGATCAAGTTAACAAACAAATAGATGAAACCAAACCTTGGGAAAATATAGAAAGCAAACACCATGTGTTAATTGAACTCGTAGACACATTACGGCAAATTGCTTATGAAATTAGACCATTCGTCCCAGAAACAGCTGAAAAAATTCAAAACCAGTTTAAAGGGCCAAAAATTAAATCGGGTGAGCCCTTGTTCCCCCGCCTGCAACGCTTTGCCCGCTCGCAGTAGTTACAGCGTTTCGGGCGAGCGTAGCAATGCGGGCAGGCCCGCGAATTTAATATGAGAGATCCACGGCAATTACAGCCAGTATTGCCCACCTGCGGGTTCAAGCATCAAAAAAATTTGATTGGGTGGGCGAGGCAAAATCATTCCAGGATTGGGATAAAGTTCAGCATTTTGTGGTTATTTCAACCTACAAAGAACCTCTTCATATTCTGCAAAGAACTTTAACCTCTTTAGCAAACCAGGACTTGCCAACTAAACAAATACATCTTGTTTTAGGCATGGAAACGAAAGAAGACGAGGGAGTAAGAACAGAGAAAGCTAAACATTTAAAAAAGGAATTTGGGCACGCTTTCGGCAGTTTCTTAGTTACGGTCCATACCTTGGTTCCCGGAGAGGTTGTCGGAAAATCCTCAAACGAACGTTATGCTATTTTAGAAGCCAAAAGAGAGATTTTGGTCAAAAAAAAGATAGACATCAAATACGCTACCGTCACTTCTTGTGACGCAGACCACACTTATCACCCCAAACACTTCTCTTGTTTAACTTATAAGTTTTTAGACGATCCTGATAGATACCACAAATTCTGGCAAAGTGCTGTATTTTTTTACTCTAATATCTGGCGGCTTCCTCCACCAACCAGAGTTGTCAACCGCATGTCCTCGATTTGGAATTTGGCACAACTTCCGAGGCGTGACAGGCTGGTTAATGCCCAAAATTACTCTCTTTCATTTAAGCTTTTAGACGAAACCGGTTATTGGGACGCTGATCTTATTCCAGAAGATTATCACATCTTTTTTAAAGCTTTTTATAAATCTGGAGGGAAAGTTGAAGTCGAGGCGCTTTACCTTCCACTCCTTGCCGATGCACCAGAAGGTGATAATTGGATTCAAGCTATTAAAAATCAGTACCTCCAATATCAGCGTTGGGCCTGGGGAGTCTCAGACGATCCCTATGTTATTAAAAACTATCTCTTAACTCCCGGTGTCTCTTTTTTCACTAAGTCATACCGTCTTTTAGCTTTGTTCCGAGATCATTTTCTTTGGCCAGTCAACTGGTTTATTATCACTTTAGGGCTTTCCGTCCCAGTACTCTTAAACCCCGAATTTGCACGAACTACTCTTGGGTATACTCTTCCCGGTCTATCCTCGATAATTTTAACCGTATCTCTTTCTTTCTTGATAGTAATGATTATTATCGAGAGCTACCACAGACCAGCAGCGCCTAAAGGCTATGCCCGGTGGAAAGTATTTCTCTCTCCTTTGGAATTTCTACTTCTACCAATCGTTGGCTTTGTTCTCTCTGCGCTTCCAGGACTCGACGCCCACACCAGGTTAATGCTGGGTAAATATATGGAATACCGGGTAACAGAAAAGAAATGATATACTCGAATCTGGTGCAAATATTTGGTCAAATCAGCCTGTTTACTAAAAAAATCAAGACTACTCCGATTACTCTCGTTGTTTTCTTAGTTATTTTACTCAGAATTCCCAACCTCTTTGAACCTTATTGGTATGGCGACGAAGCAATTTACCTAACACTTGGCGAAGGCGTAAGACAAGGCCTGACTTTATACAAAGACATCTTTGATCACAAACCGCCGTTAATTTATCTTCTGGCCGCCGTTGCCGGGTCTATTTTTTGGTTCAAATTTCTACTTCTTGTGAGTCACACTGCCTCAGTCTTTATGTTTTGGAAATTGGCAGAAAAACTTTTTAAACAAAGTTCTATACCAGAAAAGAGTCAAAAAAGGGCTGTCTTTTTAGCTGGAGGGTTTTTTGCTCTCTTTACTACCTTGCCAATGCTCGAAGGCAACATTGCCAATGCCGAGATATTTATGAGTTTACCGATAATTGCAGGATTACTCTATGTCTTTTCTTTAAAAAGAGAGACGTTTGGCGCTCTGTTTGTTGCAGGAACTATTTTTTCAGCGGCAGTACTTTATAAAGTTCCTGCGGCTTTAGAAATCGGCGCCCTGTTTGTATTTTGGTTCCTTACGAGTTGGGGAAGTATTGAAAAGCTTAAACATGCTTTTTCTAAAAGTTTTGCTTTGGGTCTTGGCGTACTTACTCCAATCGCAGTTACGATTGTTTACTACGCTACACAAGGAGCGCTTAATGATTATTTATCAGCAGGTCTTTTGCAAAACTTTGGGTATATTGCCAGCTGGAGCGCACCTGTAGTTTCCCAAACACAAGCGTTTAGCGGTGACTTTACTTTCAGAGCGCTTGTTTTAGTTTTAACTGTTTGTGCACTTTTTCTTCTCAAACGCCGAATTGACCAAACTTTACTTTTTGTTTCGCTTTGGTTTATCTTTGCTCTTTTTGCCATGCTTTTATCTGGCCGTCCCTACCCTCACTACATCATCCAAATTATTGCGCCTTTAGGACTTTTACTTGCAATTCTGGTTAATGGCCGAGACTCGCAAAGGTTTTGGACTACGCCGCTTTTTTTAATTTTCCTGGCAAGTTTAGTTTTTTACAAATTCACGACTTATCCGACGTTATCTTACTACCAAAACTTCCTCTCGTTTGCGGTAGGAGCCAAAACTCACGACAATTATTTATCCTATTTTGACCAAAGAATTCCCAGAACTTATCGCCTAGCCCAATACATCGCTCGTTCAACCAGCCCCAGGGACCGTATTTTTATCTGGGGAACAGAACCGGAGCTGTACGCCCTTTCCCGTCGTTTGCCGCCAGGCAGATACACCACATCTTTTCATATCAATGATTTTGGCGGTCGCGAAGAAACGCTCGCCGCCCTAGAAAACAATCCCCCAAAGTACATTTTAATTAACACAAAAGAACAACGGGTTTTACCGGGACTGCGCCCTTTTCTCTATAGCCGCTATATTTACCTTGAAAACTTTGGCGAAATTGAGGTTTGGAAAGAAATCGGTCCTGCTCTGATTCGAGCTTTGAGCAAATGATATTTGGTAGGCCTAAAATAATTCCACAAGAGCTGTCTATTAAAAAGCCATTCTTTTTTGGTTTAGGAAGTCTTGTTGCCGCTTTGTTTTTTCTTGCTTTCTTCTGGCCTAGTCTACCTCCCCAACTTCCGCTTTTTTACAGCAAACCCTGGGGAGAAAGCCAGCTTGCGCCAAGCTACTTCATAGCTTTACCGATAATTCTATCAGCTCTTCTCCTTTTTGCTAATTCCATTTTTGCGCAATTAGTAGACGGTTATCCGCTAATTAAAAGAATGCTTATCTTTGGCGCAGCTTCGGTTTGTGTCTTGGCAGCAATTACCGTTATCCGAATAATTCTACTCGTCGTTTAATATATGTTTGATTTTACCCAACTTACTACTCTCTTTTTTTCTCCGGCAGGCGCCGCATTTATTATTTCTCTCTTGGTTACCCCTTTAATTATCAAATTGGCTCCTGTTCTAAAAATCATTGATGATCCAAAAATTCGCCGCCATCCGGCAATTTTACACACCAAGCCCACACCGCGCGGTGGCGGAATTCCCCTCTTTTTAGCAATCGCCGCGACAAGTCTTATTTTCTTGCCGCAAGACGGGCGGCTTCTTGCCATCTTGCTGGGAGGTTTGGTTGTTGTCGTTGTGGGTTTTCTTGATGACAAACGCGACTCAAGCCCTTACATGAGACTTGTGGCCCAATTTTTGGCTGCCGGAATTGTTGTTGCTTCGGGAATCGGCATCTCTTTTATTTCAAACCCTTTTGGGGGAATTATTGACCTCTCAGGCTTTCAAATTAATTTTTCACTCTTAGGAGCTGAACACAGTCTTTGGATTTTTTCAGCACTCTTTGGCCTAGCATGGATTGTCGCCTTAATGAATGCTGTCAGCTGGTCGTCTGGGGTTGACGGGCAACTTTCTGGCTTTGCCGCAATTTCTGCCTTGGTTATTGCTATCTTTTCTCTGCAATACTCTGCCGATATTACCCAATGGCCGGTAACTATTCTTGCGGCTATCACCTTCGGTGCTTTTGCCGGTTTTTTACCTTGGCACGCTTATCCGCAAAAGATTATGCCCGGGTTTGGAGGAGCAACGCTTGCCGGGTACATGCTCGCCGTGCTTTCCATACTTACAACCGCCAAGGTGGGTATTTTGCTTGTTGTTTTGGCTATTCCGGTAGTAGACGCCGGGTATTCAATTGTAAGAAGACTAATGTCCGGAAAGTCGCCTGTGTGGGGTGATAAAAAACATTTACACCACAGACTCATTGCGGCAGGTTGGAGTAAGCAAAAAGTGGCTGTTTTTTATTGGATTTCAACGATGGTGTTGGGAGTTCTTGCTTTAAATTTGAATGCTACGCATAAGTTCTATACAATTGTAGGTATCACCCTCTTTGTCGGAGCGCTGATTATATGTTTAAATTCTTGGTTGCAGTCATCAAAACCGCAAGACCGCGCCAGTGGATAAAAAACCTTGCGATTTTCGCGGCGTTAGTCTTTACAGGACAATTCTATAATCCCGGACTCTTCGACAAGACTTTACAAGGCTTTATCGCTTTGACGCTTGTCGTTTCTGCAATCTATTTTATCAACGATATCGCAGACGTACGCTCGGACAAACTTCATCCTTTTAAAAGATTCCGTCCAATTGCCCGCGGAGACATTCCTGTTCCAATTGCTCTAATTATCGCCGGGGCAGGCGTATTTGCTGGTTTGTGGCTTGCTAATTCACTTTCCAACTTCTTTTTTCTGACTCTGCTTGCTTATCTTCTTTTACAACTTGCCTACACCTTTTGGTTAAAGGAAATGGTAGTTATTGATATTTTAGTCATTGCCACGGGTTTCATTATGCGCGTATATGCCGGAGCCTTCTTAATTGACGCCCATCTCTCAATTTGGTTTTTGCTGTGCGTTATTTCTGTTTCGCTCTTTTTAGCAGCGGGAAAAAGACGCGCAGAGCTTTTTATTCTTCATGAAAAAGCGGCCGAGCACAGAAAAACTTTAAGCCTATACTCCACCGACCTTTTAGACGCCTATCTTTCCATGTTTGCTACTGCTTCCTGGCTTTCTTGGGCGTTGTTTACTTTCTTCAAAGAAGACGAGACAAAGTTTTATCTTAGCGAGGCCGTATCCCCTAATTTACTAGATACTATCCCGCTAACAATCCTTGGCTCAGGCAAGTTATTAATGATGACAATTCCGGTAGTTGTTTTTGGTGTTATGCGTTATTTGCGCATAGTTTATGAAGGATCCCGTGCAGAAACGCCCGAAAGAGTCTTAATGACCGATAAGCCGCTTGTTATCGCCTTTGCTCTTTGGACTACATTAATCTTTCTCGTCCTCTACGTCTTTCAGACGGGATAAACGTCTTCAAGACACAGTAGTTGTCGATTTTATTCCACCTTCTTGGCATATTCTGAAGTAACCCAGCCTTCTTTGTCTTTCTGGTATTCAATTTTATACCAGCTTTCTTTTTCTTCAAGTAAAACATACTCTTCTCCAGGCTTTACTTGTCCTGATTCTGTGGCATTTTTAGTGGGTGCAGAGCGTACTCTTAAAAACCCTGTTGGCGTATCAGCTATTTTAACTTTTTCCCGCTGCGGCTCTTCCGCAAGGGCAGATTCTTCGTTTGCTTCAACCGTATCAAGTTTAGCAAGCATAGCAACAACCGTCAGTTTATACCCTGCTCCGGCGCGCGCCTGAATCTGTCTCTCGCTGTAACCTGCTTGGGAAATTATCAGTTTATGCTCGCCGACGGCAATGTCGTTTATCGGCAGTGGAGTAAAACCTCTGTTCTGACCATCTAAATTAACTTGCGCCGCGTCAGGCGTGGAAACCACAGTCAAAGTAGCAGTGTTTCCAGACCTTTTCTCAAAGGAAAGGATTTCCCCTGCTGAGGCTTCCTCGATTTCAGCAAAATCTCGCCTAATTACCGTCTTAACGCCTTGGACTAGCGTTACTTTTGTCCCCCAAGGAGCAAGGCTTGTTTCTGTTGCGATTGGCACTAAGCGGATAGAAATTTCACCTGGTTTTTGCACCAATTCAAAAGGGGTCGTTCCCATTTGATCACCGTCGATATAAACTGTGGCTTGAGGAGTCGTCTCAATTTGTAAACCCGCTTGAGCTGGTCTAAGTTTAGAAAATAGTAAAAACCCGCCAGCCCCCAAGAGCATTAAGATCACCCCCATAACTAACATCCATTTTCTCTGCATTATAAGTTTTGCCCCGTTCAGCGGGATTTGAACAGAATAGCAAAAAGATTTTAAGTTGACAACGGCCAACAAAAGACATAACCTAAAGCGTGGACTTTTTAAAGGCATTAAAACCAATTCATTGGATTTTAGGCGCTGTCGCGATTCTGTTTTTAATGGGGTGGAGTTCGTACAACTCATTTGTTACCCAAACAAACGCTATCGAAGGGCAATGGAAGCAAGTCGAGGTACAATACCAAAGAAGATTTGATTTAATTCCCAACCTCGTCGAGTCGGTCAAGGGTTTACAGGCTCAAGAGCAAAAAATCTTTGGCGATATTGCCAATGCGCGCACTGCTTATACTGGAGCAAAGACAACCGACGCAAAGGTCCAGGCGGCAAATCAGCTCGAATCTGGTTTAGGCAGACTTATTGCCATTTTTGAAAACTATCCCCAAATCAAATCAGATCAAGCCGTTCTTAAGCTTATGGACGAGCTCTCAGGAACCGAAAACCGCGTCTCTGTCGAGCGCAGGCGCTATAACGAATTCGTGCAAAGCTACAACACTGCAACCAGCGTCCTTCCGGGGAAATTCTTTGCCAGCCTTTTTGGTTTTGGCTCCAAGACCTACTTCGAAGCTGCAGATGGCAGTGAGAATCCTCCTAAGGTACAATTCTAGTAAATGGGTAAGAGGCTAAAGTCCGCAGTAATTACAGCTATTTTTGCGCTTACACTCTTTTCTTCATTTACTCTATCTTTTGCCAAGCACATTCCGTCCCCCTCTGGTCACGTTAATGACTTTGCAGGTGTTTTAACGAATGAACAAAAAACAACTCTTGAAAACGATTTAGCAAACTATAAAAGCCAGACCGGTAACGAAATTGCCGTCATTCTAGTCAGTAACTTAGACGGCGGAGATATCGACGATTTTACAGTCCGGGCGTTTGAAGAATGGAAAATTGGTAATGCCGGAAAAGATAACGGGCTCTTGCTTCTTGCCGCTATTGAAGACCGCAAAATACGTATCGAACCCGGTTACGGCTTAGAGCCCTATTTAACCGATTCAGAAGCCGGAAGTATCATCCGCGATATTGTTGCTCCTGAATTTAAAAAAGGTGATTACTTTACAGGAATTGTACGGGCAACAGAATCCATAAAAATTCAACTCTCTGCCGATCCTGCTAAAGAAGCGCCAAGCGACAAAAAAACTCCTCCCTGGGTCAACATTCTAGCTGAAATAGGCCTTCCCCTGTTGTTTATTGCAGTCTTGTATCTTTTTGCCTATATGTCAAGAACAAAGAGCATTTGGCTTGGAGGCATAGTCGGCGGAGGAATCGGGGCGGTTGTTGGACTTATAGCCGCTTCTGTAATTATAGCCTTGATTTCCCTTGTTATACTTGGGGTTTTGGGAACAGTTCTTGACTACATTCTCTCTACAGTTTATCAAAAGCGTAAAACAGAGGGGAAACCAACCGACTGGTGGCATTCTGCAGGCGGATTTTTCGCAGGTGGTGGACGCGGCGGAGGATTCGGCGGGTTTGGCGGAGGAAGCTCGGGCGGCGGCGGCTCTTCTGGAGATTGGTAAAAGTAAACCTCTCACCTTTAAACTTCATCCCACCAGCTTAAAATACCTTGTATAACCTTATCTCCGCTAGGATCACCAATTCCTCCAGAGATACCTAAATAAAACTCCGTTTGACCTTTACCGAAAGGGGTTTGACCTCTTAAAATTTATAGGCACGTCGGCTCGCGGGTCGCCAGTTATCCAACTTCTCTCCATGGCGTCTGCCAATCTCTCGTAAAACGGAGCCTCAACAACAGCATTCTCTACCATACACAACTACTATAACATATCGTGGCGGTTTTTTTTCTTAAATTTTCTTACCAAGAAGTTTCCAATTAAAAAAATTAAGGCAGCAAAAAAAGCAAACAAGATACTAACTACTATCGACCCTTCAGGACTATTGGTTTTAGAAACAGCATAATACCAGATTACATTTCCCGGAATAATTGCGAGAGCCGTAATAAGTATATAGGTAGAAAATTTCATAGGGGTTAGTCCGTAAGCATATGAGACAAAATCTCCAATTCCTCCTTGCAGCATCCTAGCGGCGATTAGAGTTATCACTCCATATTCTTTAGATAGCTTGTCGATTTTTTCAATGGCATCTTTTCCTGCAAATTTACTAACTAAAGATCTTCCCCAAATCCTACTTATCCAAAAGTTAATTGTTGCACCTATAAGAACCACAAAATATGTATAAACAATTGCTGTTTTCCCAAATAAATAGAAGCCGCTAACTAAAAAGGGTAATCCGCTGATCGGAGCTATCACATAGCTGACTTGATGGAGAAGTATCCAAGCTATTGGAGCCCAAGGTCCTGAACTTTGCACAAAATTCTCAATCTCTTCTTGCGGAATTTGCTTACCCCAGAAATACAAAAGGACTGAAATTAAAATTGCTATGGCTAAACCAGCCTGGAACCTGGGATTTAGTTTGAGCATATACCTTATTTTATTATAGCGGGATAACAATAATCCTTCCTCAAGTCCAAATAAATCGGGTTCAAAAATGCCAGAACTCTTGGTTTTTAGTTAAACTGTTTATCGGTCCTGAGGCAAGGAGACGGTCGGACTGTGGATTTCAAAAGGCCCGGTAATCGCGGTACCTTCGACAGAATAATTCCCTCTATAGCAAAATTCTCTTCTCACGTACCGGCCTTCATATTTAATATTGCCAAAACCTCCTCTTTTCCTTGCTGCAGCTGAATAAGTTTTGATAAAGGTAATACCCTCAGACGTTGCTACCCCCGAAAACACCGAAAATCCGACTCTGTCGTGAATCACACCCTCGATTACATCCACTCCCATTAAATAACCATCAATAATTCCAAGACCCGGAACTACAGAACAGTCTACCGTTTGTGATGTTCTTCTAAGGATCCACAGCTGGAAATTTCCTGAACCATTCCCTTCCCATGATCCAACAAGGTCAGGACTGCCCAATCTCTCAATTTCCGTGGAATGTGTTACTGCTTCTGCGCTCACGCAACTACTATAACATACTGCGAAGATTTTCTTTTCTTTCAGTGGTAAAATAATGACCATGTCTAGCATTTCAGAGGTAGATTATCCGGCGCGAAGAGCGTTTCTCGTCAGAGCCGCTTTCCTTGGCAGTGCGCTCATGGCAGGAGTCGTACTCTTAGAGCTTGCCGGGCAAAGAGAAAATACAGAACAGCAGAGGGCGCGGGTCGTTTTAGAAGATCCAACAATTATCAAGACAGAGTGGATAGTCTCCAACCATCCTGAAATCCCGGAAGGCGGTCTTGCTGTAAGACCGCTTCCAAAATCCCAAAGTGCCGGAGAAAACAACATTAAACAACTTCCAGCCGGGTATTTAATAAAAGGAGTTCTCTGGAAAGGACAAGGTGGACAAGCGGAGAAAGGAATTTTAAGCTGGGTGGCGTTTAAATACAGAACAGATCCAAACGATACCAAAGACCTTGTTGGTTTTGTACCGCTAGACTGTTTAACCCCAAAAGCCTAAATTTATATTTTCTATGATTATATCGGCTCTATTCCAAGTAGTCTTGAAGCTTCTTCCGTCTTGAGGGGTGTTTCAATTTTCTTAAAGCCTTGGCTTCGATTTGGCGGATACGTTCGCGCGTAACTCCGAATTCTTTACCGACTTCTTCTAAAGTCATCGGTTTATTGCCGTTTAAACCAAAGCGTAATCTCAATACTTTTGCTTCACGGTCAGACAAAGTGGCAAATACTTCTTCTAAGCTTTCTTTTAAGAGTTCTCGGGAGGCCTGGTCGACCGGTGAGGGTTGGGTTGTGTCTTCAATAAAATCCCCCAAAAAACTGTCTTCGTCATCGCCAACTTTGGCATCAATCGAAGTAACTTCTTGAGCGATTTTAAAGATTTCGCGCACGCGGTCTGGTGCAATCTCCATTTCCGTGGCAATCTCTTCAATAGCCGGTTCGCGGCCAAGCTCCTGCATTAACTTTCGTGAGATGCGGAAAAGTTTATTGATTGTTTCAACCATGTGGACCGGAATACGGATAGTGCGCGCTTGATCAGCAATGGCGCGGGTAATTGCCTGTCTAATCCACCAAGTAGCGTAAGTTGAAAACTTAAATCCTTTGCGCCAGTCGTACTTTTCTACAGCACGAATAAGCCCTTGGTTTCCCTCTTGGATCAAATCAAGCAAAGTCAATCCCCGGCCAACATACTTTTTAGCAATAGAAACAACCAAGCGCAGGTTTGCCTGAGTTAGTTTTTCTTTAGCACGGCGGTCACTGTTTTCATTTTTTTTGGCCAGATCTACTTCCTCTTCAGGTGTCAAGAGGCGGAAACGTCCAATTTCGCGCAGATATTGGCGGACTGGGTCTGTTGAAGCTCCGGCGTCAAGCCGGGTTAAAGCTTCGATTTCGCGCTCGAGTACATCTAGAGATTTGGTTTCGTCAACCAGGTCTGATTCGGTAACCGACTCAAAGACATCGACCCCTTCCCCAATTAGTTGAAAATAAAGCTCGTCAAGCTCCCCAATACGGTCTTCAGCGTTCGGAAAGACCTCAAGAATCTCATCCTGGGTGAGGAATCCTTGCGATTTACCTTTGTTTAAAAGATCTAACGTGCTTTTTCGAAGTTTAGCCATATATTAAAAATACCCAGGAAAATCCTGTGCACTGGTTACTGACTACTGAGTACTGTTCTACATTATACCCCCTCGAGCCTATTTTGACCATACTACAAGCTTTCTGATCTAAGCTTGGTCAGTTGGCGGGATAGTTCTGTTAGTTTTTCTTCAAAAGAAACTACCTCTTCCTGCTTTCCTTGGGATTCAAACTCCCGGATTTTGAACGTTAGTTTTTCTATCTCTTCTTTTATCTGCATCACCGCCAAATTTCTTTTGGCGGATTCTATTTCTTTTTTAACAAATTCAGGATCGTTATGTTCGCCAGAAGCAAGAAAAAGGCTGGCAAACAAGTCAACCAATTCGTCTGGGAGTTTTTTAGCAAAGGCTACGGGATCAAAGTTTTCAATCTTGCCATTATATTGATTTTGCAACTCCTTAATAATTCTTTTTGCTCCCGGTGATTGGAAAACGGCCGTTGTGTCTTCCTCTTGCAGAGTACTTGGAGAAAAATTAAGCAATAAGGATAAAAGGTGCTCTTCTGTAATAACCCTGCCTGTTCTTACCTCTGAACTTTTCTCTTGGGAATATTGCACAGCGGCCTGTTTTACCTCTCTTTTTGCAACTTGCGAGAGCACTGCTTCTTCCGGAACCTGCAATCTTTGAGCCACAATCTTCACACAATGGCTTTTGATAATCTCGTCCTCTATCAAAGCCAAAATAGGGGCAATCTCGCGGCTTATTTTAGACTTTCCTTCGGTTGTTTCGGCGTCATACCTTTTAAACACAGAATTGATTAAAAAGTCGTGCACTTCTTCCGCGTTCTCTAGAGCCTTTTTTAAACCCTCTGGATCCTTATCCGCCATCTCATCCGGATCCTTGTATTCACCTAAAACAGCAACTTTGACTGAAAATCCCTGGGCGCGCATTGTTTCCAGACCGCGCCTGGCGGCCGCGTCACCTGCAAAATCGCTGTCCAGGGCAAGCACAACTTCCGAGCAAAAACGGAAAAGGAGAGACGCCTGGTCTTCTGTTAGAGCCGATCCTTTTATCGCAACCACGTTTTTTATCCCCACCTGCCAACAAGAAATACAATCCAGCTCGCCCTCGACAATAATTGCCCGACCGGCCTTTTTAATTTCACTGCGCGCAACATCAAGCCCGTAAAGAGTTCTGCCTTTTTTGTACACTTGCGTGTCAGGACCATTAATATATTTTGCTACTTCACCACGGTCTTCTATTACTCGCCCGGCAAACGCCAAAACATTCCCCAAATGGTCTTTTAGAGGAAAAATGACCCTCCCTCGAAAGCGGTCGAAATATTGACTGCCCCGAAATACAACAAGACCGGCATTTTCAATAACTTTCGGGCTATACCCTCTTTTTTTAGTCAAATAATCAACTAGCGCCGAGGGTTGGTCCGGAGAGTATCCTAATCCAAAAGCTTTTATTGCCTCGGCGTCTACCTTGCGCTGTTTTAAATAAACTCTCGCCTTTTCTCCGGCTTTGTGTGTATTTAACACGTACTTATAAAACTCGCCTGCAGTATAATTTATCCTGTATATTTCCTCTCTTTCTTCGTAGCCGGTAAAGCCTTTTAACGGCTTTAATTTAACCCCAACCCTGTCTGCTAGTATTTTTAAAGCTTGCGGAAAGTCGACTTTTTCAAATTCCTGGACATAACGAAAACAATCGCCTCCCAAACCGCAACCAAAGCATTTGAAAATTTGCAATTCCGGAGTAACCATAAAAGAAGGCGTTTTTTCGCCATGGAATGGACAAATACCTTTAAAGTTGCGGCCTGCGCGCTTCAGCTCAACAGACTCTGAAATGAGCTCAACAATATCAATTTTTCTTTTAACTTCTTCAATTTGATCCATCTCTCGTAGTACTACTCCTCGAGACAAGTATAGCGCGGGAAGGCAAATATGGAGTTTTTACAAATCTTTGATTGGCGGAACGTAATCCCGTTTTGCGGGAAACGTTCCAGCAACGTTTAAATTGTGTAACAATTTATTACGTTGCGGTGTCTGTTTGAAAATATCCGAATCAGAACGGAAACGGTGATTTCAGGTTTGTCTTTGGCAGCAAATTCTTTTTTCTGATAATTGTAATATTTCTATCTAGAGAGATTTCTTTATGACCTAGTGGTTTAGCGTATGGATTGCTTTCGTCTATCGCTATTTCACAATCAAGTTGTCGCAATGCCTCAATTAACATCTTGTGTTCAATATCAGAAAAAGAAGTAATGATAATAATTCCATCTTTTCCAACTCTTTGAATGGCCTGCTGGAATATTTTTGCCCAAGTTTGCTCATTATTAGAAATTTGCTCATGTCGGATTACAACCACATCGACTTCCTTTGGGATTTGTTGATACTGGTCTAAGTTGGTCGCATCGCCAACAATAAATTCATAATTATGGGGCAAAACATATTTAGTAACTCTCTCTGAGAAATCTGGGATTGAGTAACCACTGACAGCTCTTGAAATATCCTTCTCGCTAATGTCTACACCAATTAACTTTACATTGTTGCTACTACTGCCGAGAGTTTCTCCGCCGAAAAAAGCACTCAATACTATTCCTTCCTCACACTCACCACAGCCAAGATCGAGTATTGTAGTTTGCCTTTCTTGCGGCGGTTTATATCCGGCTCTTTCAACTGTTGAAACGAGCATATTCCAAAAGCGTTGTATATTATCCCCAGTTTCTCTTGCACCTTCTAAAACTTTTAAATATCTTTCTCGTTCCTCTGGCGTTTCAAATGTTGATAAGGTGTAATCATCAACAAGGTTAGCCCCTTTTTCTAGTGGTAAGATTCTGGTTGATAATTTAATTTTATCTTTCAGGTCCGTTTCCGGCTGTACTGTAGGTGGTTTTTCAAATGGTGTTTCCATAATTTTATTTCATAAAATCATCAATAGTAATTCCCAAACCCTTGGCAATTTTCATCATTTCTCAATTGGCGGCAAGTACAATACTATACCTGCCTGCAAGATGCAGGGTTGTATCTTGCGGAGGAGGTGAGATTTGACAATTTGTGCAAACAAATTGGTTGTTCACCCACGCCGCGTAAGCGGAGGGTAGAGGATTCGAACCTCTGCGGGTCTTGCGACCCAACTGTTTTCGAAACAATCGCCTTAGACCACTTGGCTAACCCTCCCAATCCCTTTTTCTAAAACTTCTTTTTCACTCTTGAAAGATAATTTTTTTAATGCTTCTTCTTCCAGCACCCAAACCGCTTCTTCTATTTCGTCCTCCCATTGCTTTTCTATTTTTGTGTCTTTGCCGTCCGTCGATTTCATTAAATAAAAAACCACCACTTTAAATATTTTCTCTGTGTCCTGGACGAAAAAATACTTAATATCTTCTATCTTTTCCAATATCTGAGCACGCACTCCTGTTTCTTCAAAAATTTCCCGGATTGCTGTATCGGCTGACTTTTCGCCTCGGTCAATTTTTCCTTTTGGCAATTGCCAGCGTTTTGTCCCTTTGGGTTTAATTAACAACCACTCCCGTAAGTTGTGATTTTTGCGGAAAACTGCTCCTCCAGCGGAAAAGTGGCGAATTACTTTAATTTGGCTTTCTTTTCTTTTTGCCATTGACGCAAGACATCGTTTGCCTGACCTAAAACTTTCTGTTCACGGGCAAGCTCTAATTTGCGGCGAGCGCTGCTATATTTAAGCCACGATCCGTGAAGTGTGGCTGGGAATTCAGGTTTGCCTGTTCCTTGGCGCATTAAATAAACAATAACCCGCGCGTCTTGGGATTGCCCATTGTTTTTAATAGTCACATTCATCCGCCCAGCCTCTTCAAGAACAGTAATGCGCAAACCAGCACTTTCTTTTAAGTAACGGATTGCAGCGCTAACCGAGGATTCACCTCGCCTAACGTCGCTTTTAGGAATTTCTAGGCTATTATTGTCCTTAGATTTAACCAAAAACCACTCGTTCTCCCCGCTTCTCTCCCTAAAAGCTAATGCTCCAGCAATTAATTTATCAGTGATCATGTTTATATTTGGCAGTTTGTGCACCCACCCAGAATCGAACTGGGATCAGCGACTCCGCAAGCCGCTACTTTATCCGTTAAGCTATGGGTGCTCACGTAGTGAGCGCACATATGGTTCTGGCGAGCCAGGTTCATATGAGTGTTTTTAATTTTTAACCCTCGAGTTGAACTCTTTTTGAAAGCCAGGAGGCAGCTTTATCTAAAAAGTTTGGCGCCGCTTCTTCATAAACGAGCCTTTCCTCGAGCTCGCGTCGCAAACGTTCTTTGTCTTGGCTTTGGATAACCATTTCCAGCCTCCACGGAGCTCTTACAGCCTCAACAATTAACAGTTCTGTCCCAAACGTTCCGAAACGGTCAGAAAACCAAAATCTCGTCAATTCATCCCAACCATACTTTTTACCCGCAAAATAAAGTCCCTTGTTAGTTAACTTATGTTCGACCTCTTCAGGCGGAATTGTCGAGAGCACGTAAAGTAAAAAATATAAAGCCGCTATCACCGCTACCGGCAATAACCCTTCCAAAAAGAACATAACTAAACCAACAAGAATAGCGATCGCTCCAACAGTCGTAAAAAACTGCCGGTCGCGCCTCTTAAATGGTCTAACTGGGGCACGCCAGGTGAAAAGATCTTCTTCGCGAACGTTTTTCAAAGTGCTCTCGGCGTCATCTTGCAGGGTAGTATGGGCTTGTTTTTCGGGCTCCATTGCAGGGTTTTGTGCTCTAAGTATACCACTTTTCTGGTATAATGGCTAGGTTTGGTAGGTCGCACAAGCAAAGCTTGTGCTTCCTTCCATTTCATGGTGAGGTCGCATAGCTGGTCCATTGCGGGGGATTGCTAATCCCCTGAGTCGAATAGGCTCACGCGGGTTCGAATCCCGCCCTCACCGCAACGTAATAAATTGTTACACAATTTAAACGTTGCTGGAACGTAAAATTACAAAATAATTTGTTCGTTTCGCCCTATGAACCTGTTTTTAAACAGGTTCTCTCAACTCACCTTGCACAAGTTAGAGAAGCTAACGCGTGAGTTTTGAAACGAGTTTTATGTACTATACGTACGTTCTGTTCAGCTTAAAGGACAAAAGCTTTTATATAGGTTACAGTTCTAATCTGAAAAAACGAGTAAAAGAACATGCGCAAGGAAAATCCTTGGCGACAAAACACAAAAGACCATACAAACTAATCTTTTATGAAGGATTTATTAATAGAATTGACGCCAAGAATAGAGAAGAGTATTTAAAAAGCGGTTGGGGGTTTAGAAG
The DNA here is from genome assembly GCA_007376395.1 of Microgenomates group bacterium Gr01-1014_5. Classification (GTDB taxonomy): domain Bacteria; phylum Patescibacteriota; class Microgenomatia; order UBA8517; family UBA10165; genus VMGE01. Next base: position 171,384 of record VMGE01000002.1, read on the forward strand.
TATAAATAAAATGTTAGTAAAAACACTTGGTGAGGTCAGATAAGAACCTGCGCTAGCGCGCAGAACCTTGTCTTTCTCTCCGCGTACAACTTGGTGAGGTCAGATAGCGGTTTATTCTACGCGCTTGGAAAGCGCGCGAGCGCAAGCTCACGCGGGTTCGAATCCCGCCCTCACCGCAACGTAATAAATTGTTACACAATTTAAACGTTGCTGGAACGTTTCCCGCAAAACGGGATTACGTTCCGCCAATCAAAGATTTTATGTTGCTAAGACATTCGGAGGGTCGGATAAGAACCTGCGCTATGCACAGAACCTTGTCCTCCTTTGAATTAGGAGAGGTCGGATAGCGGTTCATTCCAGAGGTTTTGAAAACCTCCGTCCGCAAGGACTCGTGGGTTCGAATCCCACCCTCTCCGCAACGTAATAAATTGTTACACAATTTAAACGTTGCTGGAACGTTTCCCGCAAAACGGGATTACGTTCCGCTAGTTGGGAAATGTCTTGGGTACCAATTTTTAATCTTACTTCTCAATTAAAATGATTAATGAGCCAGGATTGGGCATCAATCCTTGCAACACCTCTACTGCTTGACATGTTTTACCAAATCTTATAAACTTAGCTAAGTTAGCTAATTACCACCATGCACACAGTTAATATTCACGAAGCGAAGACTACTCTCTCTAAGCTCATAGTCAAAACCCAAAATGGAGAGGAAGTCATTATAGCCAAGGCTGGAAAACCTGTGGCAAAATTGGTTGGCTACAAAGCTGCCGTTAAACCACGAAAAGCAGGATTATTGAAAGGTAAAATTTTTGTGCCGGATAACTTCAATGATGAAGACGAGGAAATAAACAAGCTCTTTTATGGCGAGTAGCCTCTTTTATGGCGAATAGCCTCTTTTATGGCAAGTAACCTAATTAATGGTGAATAACACAAGTTATCTTCTTGATACTAATATTCTCCTTTGGTGGGTTGATGATAATAAAAGATTAAAAAGGTCGATTTATAAAGTAATACAAGACAAAAATAATCAAATCTTAGTAAGCGTGGTCAGCGCTATAGAAATTAGTATCAAAAACAATTTAGGAAAACTGCCTTTAAAAACTAGTCTTGAGAGAATATTTGAAGGTTCTGAGTTTGAAGTGTTGGATATTGGCCTTAGCCATGCACTAGAGCTCAATCGGCTACCTCTCCATTCTGGACACAGAGATCCGTTTGACAGAGTTTTAATCTCCCAAGCCAAAGCCGAAAAATTAACTTTAATTACTTCTGACGAAAAAATTTGGAAATACAAACTTTCTATATTAAAAGCTTAAAGTGTTAGCGAGCCAGAGTCAGGCACCAAACGCGTTTGAATCCCACCTTTTTTAACACTTTTACCGCCTCAAGCATTGTTGCGCCGGTTGTCCAAACATCGTCGAACAAAACAATTGTCGAGAGATTAGAGATTGGAGAATTAGAGATTAGAGTAAAAACGTTTTGGACATTTTCCTTCCTTTCTTTTCCTTTTAGTCCGACTTGCTGTTTTGCCATCTTTGAGCGCACTAATAGATTTGTCATTTGCCAACCCATAAGCTGAGCCAATATTTTACCCACCTCTTCCACATGGTTAAAACCGCGCCAGTTGTTTCGTGTCCAGTGAAGCGGGATAGGCACCAAGACCAATTTGTCTGTCCATTTTGGAGAGGCTGGGGTGCTTCTTTTTATATTCTTGAGTGTGCCGGACGCAGGGACGGCTAGGCTTAAACCTACATCTGTAACGTATTTGTATTTTAGCTTCAAAATAAGTTCCCTGGGAGCTTTCTCGTACGCCCAAATTGAAGTGAGTCCGTCCGGGGAAAATCTTTTTCCGCACTGTACGTGTATCGCTCCGTCAACCGAGGAACGCTCGCACCTAGGGCATGATTGAGGAAAATACAGCTTTGAAGACTGGATACAAGAAACACAAAAATAAGTTCCAAACTTGCCGCACCCGGCACATTTTTTAGGAAAAAGAAAGTCTAAAAGACTCACAATTCCCATTGTAGCCCCACTCCACTTCGTTTCGTTAGGGGTATTTACTGATTAGACGTTTGTTGCGGAAAGCAAAACCAGAGCTAGATTTTAGGTATTTTTCAAAGGAAATTGCTTTTGGCTTGGACTTAAAAGCACAATAGAACACCAACTCTTTATTAGTTGTCCTCGTATGAACAACCAGCCCTTTAAAATGTGTTTGTATTCGCTGTTTTAGGTTTGAAGAAAAGCCTGTGTAATAAGTGCCGTCTTTAAGTCCGAGGATGTAAACATAGTACACACTTTATCATAGCAATAAAAGCATCCCACTTCGTCAAGACTTCGCGGGACACCACGCTGTTTTACTTCTTGGTGCTGCGCACCGCGAAGCTTTAGCGGAGTGGTGGAGACGGAGGGAGTTGAACCCTCATCCGGCAAAACAACCTTAAACGCGTCTACAAGCTTAGGTAATTGATATTTTTTAACAAACACATCTTCAAAAACCAAAAGTGCTAGTGTTTGCCTGATCTAAATTTTGTTCAAAACTCGATCGATGTTTTGAACTATCTCAACTAAGGTTGACACCCGTACTTTGCGGTTGAGCGCACAAAATACAGATGCAGACTAGTTTACGCGTATGCGTAAGCTAAACCTGATGGAACGGATTCATCCGTACCAGTTAGTTTTTAGTTCTGTTTAACGAGTATTAACCAAACTCGGCTTGCTGCGTGTTAATGTGCTTTCCCGTCGAAACCTAGCATCCCCATGGTACCCTTCCAAAGTTTTAGCGTTGGAGGGTCAACGGTCTTTCAAGGCTATTTCTGCCTCGCGGTCAAGATCTTTGCGCCGCGTAGCTTCGCGTTTTTCAAACTGTCTTTTGCCTCGCGCTAAAGCCAGTTTTGCCTTGATCAAACGCCCCTTATTATATAGCGAAACAGGCACAAGAGTCAACTTTTGCTGTTTCATTTTTGTCTCCAGAGACGTGATTTCAGCTTTGTTTAAAAGAAGTTTGCGCAGACGCAAAGGATCATGTCCTTGAATTCCGCCATGCGGAGGGATGTTTACACCCACCAGCCAAGCCTCACCGTCCCGAATACGCACAAAAGAGCTTCCGAGCTCAGCCCGACCCAGTAATAAGGATTTAGCCTCGTTACCTGTTAAGGCGATTCCAGCCTCGATACTCTCTAGTAAAAAATAGTCGTGCTTTGCGCGGCGATTAAAAATTTTCACACCCTAATTGTACAACTACAAGGGAAGTTCCAACACCTTTTCATTAGTTAAAAGGAAGATTTTCTCTGATTTTTTAGAAACTACAAAGTCTACTGTCTCGGCAATCTGGGGAGCAAGATACTGTTTTTGGTAAACACCCCTTTTTGACAACTCGACGATTCTTGAATTGTTTTTGTCTAAAAGATAAAGGCTGTCTAAATCTTCGACTGCGTATATTGCTAAAGCCCCTGATAATGGTTTTTCTAATCCTGACGGCTTGATTAAACTAGGAGCCCCCTTGGTATACCTTAAAATTGTTCCATCTTGGTTTAATGTCCAGATCGACCCGTCAATTGATATATCAATAACGCCGGAAAAGTCAGGCGTTACTCCAGGAGCCAGCCAGCGCTGTTTAGCGCTAAAATCTCCTTCTGTCCCCGAATAACGCCAAATTTCTCCCTTTTTGTCCAAGAGGTAAACATTACTGCCAAAAACTCCTATTTTTGCCGGATCCACCCACTCCTCATCCGATTTTATTTCGCGCGCCACTATCCCTTTTTTATCCAGCTCTGTAATTCCATTGTCTCCCAGAGAAAAATAACGCCCGGCGTAAAGCGCAATTGATTTCGGATTTTTAAGCTTTTCCGGACCGCTAATGACTAGTGTTTCTTTAGCCGAAGAAGTCGAGATAATGCGCTGTCCTCCTTTATCTAAAATCGCCAAGGTTTCTTGGTGTAGTGCAAGCTCGCTGGCAGAAACGCCTTTGCGGACGAGCGACAAGTCTAAAAATACAACTGCTTCTTGCCTTACTTCACCTAAAATGTTTGGCGTCTCGTTTTGGATTTTAACTATTAAATCGCTTAATTCTTCATCTTTTATCCCGCGGCGAAGGAGCTCGTCCGCAACCTGTTTGGCTTGTAAAAAAAGCTCCCGGGACCTTTCGGAGTTAACTTCTTTTTGCACAATTGATTCTTCGTAAGCGCTTTGCGCC